>NZ_CEETRO010000003.1:0-378167 GCF_979366545.1 Vogesella perlucida | reverse complement strand
GTGGACGAACCTCTGGTGTACCGGTTGTGACGCCAGTCGCATCGCCGGGTAGCTAAGTTCGGAAGAGATAACCGCTGAAAGCATCTAAGCGGGAAACTTGCCTGAAGATGAGACTTCCCTGGAGGCTAGACCTCCCTGAAGAGTCGTTCGAGACCAGGACGTTGATAGGTCGGGTGTGGAAGCGCTGTGAGGCGTTAAGCTAACCGATACTAATTGCTCGTGAGGCTTGATCCTATCATTTGAGTTGCTTTGTTGATGACGAAGCGCTGGTTGATACAATGAAATTCTACCGGCTGGAAAACAAATCCAGCCTGGCTTCTTCAAGTTTGTGACAGTTTATGTCTGGTGGCCATAGCGAGGTGGTCCCACGCCTTCCCATTCCGAACAGGACCGTGAAACGCCTCAGCGCCGATGATAGTGCAGATACCTGTGTGAAAGTAGGACACCGCCAGACGCCCCATTCAAACGCCCAGACCATCGGTCTGGGCGTTGGTTTACCCCGCGAGGTGAGCAACAGTTTTTTCTGGTAACCATAGCAGAGTGGCCCCACGCCTTCCCATTCCGAACAGGACCGTGAAACGCTCTAGCGCCGATGATAGTGCCGATTGCCGGTGTGAAAGTAGGACATTGCCAGAACCCCATAATGAAGCCCGGACCATATGGTCCGGGCTTTTTGCATTGGGTTGGCGCCACACGGGTGGTATCCTTGCGCGATTACAAAGAGATGATGGCTATTTGTGGCCTTGGCGAACAGAATGGCAGAAAGGATAAGCATGTCGTACCCCATGCCGGATTTTGAACAAAAGATTTGCCCGCCTGAGCGGCTGGCTGAAAAGCTTGCCGCATTGCCGCGGCCTATTGTGTTTACCAATGGTTGTTTTGACATTTTGCACCGTGGGCATGTGACTTATCTGGCGCAGGCCCGGGCGCTGGGTGCCAGCCTGGTATTGGGGCTGAATACGGATGCGTCGGTCAAGCGCCTGGGTAAGGGTGATGATCGTCCTATCAATAACGAGCTGAACCGCGCTGCCGTATTGGCGGCGCTGGCGTGTGTCGACCTGGTGACCTGGTTTGATACGGATACGCCCGCTGACCTGATCGAGCTGGTGCAGCCGGATGTGTTGGTAAAAGGCGGTGACTGGACGGTGGACAAGATCGTGGGGAGCGCTGAAACGCTGGCACGTGGTGGCAGCGTGCATTCCATTCCATTCCTGTTTGATACCTCGACGACCGCAACTATCCGCAAGATCCGCACTGTGGAAGGCCAATGAGCGACCTAGCTTTTGCCGTACTGCGCACGCTGGCCGATGGCAAGTTCCATTCCGGCGAGGCGATGGCGCAGCAGCTGGGCTGTTCGCGCACGCTTGTGTGGCAGGCGGTACACCACCTGGAGAGCGAGTTTGGTCTGACGGTGTTCAGTGTGCGTGGCCAGGGCTACCGGCTGCCGCAGCCATTTGCCTTGCTGGATGTGGCTACTATCCGTGCGCAGCTAGACGACGATGCGGCCAACGTGTTTACGCTGGCGCTGGCCGAGCAGATTGATTCTTCCAACACCCAGCTGATGACCCGTGCTGCGCAAGGTGCACCGCACGGCCTGGTGCTGGCGGCCGAGCGCCAGACGGCAGGCCGCGGCCGTTTGGGGCGGCGCTGGCAAATGCGCCTGGGGGCGGGGTTGACGTTTTCCCTGCTATGGCGCTTTGAGCGGGGTTTGTCCGGCTTGGCAGGCTTGTCCCTGGCGGTGGGGGTGGCCATGGTGCGTGCCCTGCGTGAGTTTGGCGCCCCGGTCAGCCTGAAGTGGCCCAATGATGTCTTGCTGGGTGGCCAGAAGCTGGCCGGTATCCTGATCGAACTATCCGGAGATGCCCTGGGCCCAGCCACGGTGGTGATTGGCATGGGCCTGAATGTGGCGCCGCCTGGCGAGGTAGACCAACCGGTAGCCTGCCTGGCGGACGCCGGCATCATGGTTGGCCGCAACGCGCTGATGGCAGCCTTGCTGAACCAGCTTGCCCAGGTGCTGAGCCAGTTTGACCGCGAGGGCTTTACGGCTTTTCGTGCAGAATGGCTGGACATGGCATCGTACCTGCAGCAGCAGGTACGGCTGACTTTCAGCCATGGCGAGCCAGTAGAGGGCGTGGCCACGGGGGTGGATGAAACCGGGGCCTTGCTGGTGGAAACACCTGATGGCGTACGGGTATTTCATGTGGGTGAAGTCAGCCTGAGGCCACAAGCGTGAAACTGTTGGTCGATGCCGGCAATAGCCGGGTGAAGTGGGCGCTGTGGGATGGAACGGCGCTGTCCCCGGTGCAGGCGCTGCCTCATGCCGACCTGGGGCAGTTGGCCGCATATTGGCAAGATTTGGCAGTAGATGCCGTTTTGGCAGCCAATGTAGCCAGCAGCAGCGTGCGTGCTGCCATCAGCGAAGCTGCGCCTTTGCCAGTGCAATGGCAGCGGGCAGCGCCCGCAGCCCTGGGCGTGCGCAACCACTACCGGCAGGTGGCTGAACAGGGGGCTGATCGCTGGTTGGCCGTGCTGGGCGCCCGCCAGCTATGCACAGGGGATGTGGTTATCGCCAGTGCGGGCACCGCCCTGACGATTGAAGTGCTGACTGCCGAGGGCGATTATCTGGGCGGGGATATTCTGCCGGGCTACCGCCTGATGCTGCAGGCGCTGGCGCAAAACACCGCCCAGCTGGACCGTGTTGCTGGCCACGTGTGTGACTTCCCCCAGGGTACGGAAGATGCGCTGGCGACCGGGGTGGTCGATGCACTGTGCGGGGCAGTAGAGCGGATGGTACGCAGGTTGGCCGCACAGCGGGGCCACGCTCCCCAAGTGTTGCTGACGGGCGGTGATGCGGCTTTGTTGCTCGCGCATCTCCCGTTTGATGCCCGTATCGTGGATAATCTTGTCATCTATGGTTTAGCAAACGTGGCGAACGGCTCATGAAGTGGTTTATTGGAACGCTGGTAGTGGTCAACTTGTTGGCCGCGCTGTATGGTGCGCTGAAACAAAAGCCAGAGGTGGATATCCACGCGCAGGAAGTGAATGCTGCCCAGCTGAAAATGCTGCCGGCCAACTGGAAGCCCCCCGTTGCCAGTGCTCCGGAAGCCAGTGCGCCGGTAACCGATATTGCCAGCAGCATGCCGCAAGCCGAGGCTGTAACCGCAGTGCCCACCGTGCCTGCGGTGAGTAGCGCGGTGGTAGCGACCGCAGCGCCGAAAGAGGCCAAGCCTGCCGTAATGCCCGCCAAGCCGGAAGCCAAACTGCCGGAAGCAAAAAACGATGACAAGGCCGTGAAACAGCCAGACATCAAGGTCGCCGAGGCCAAATCCGTGGCCGCCACACTGTGCTACAGCTGGGGTGGGCTAGATCCGCAGCAGCTGGCGCGTGTACAAGGCGGTGTCCCCTTGCTGAAGCTGTCCAGCCCGCCACAAGCCAGCGTGGTGGATCAGCGTCGCGGCTCGGGCAAGGCCTGGGTGTTCTACCCGCCGCTTGCTACCCAGGCCGAGACGCAGACCTTGGTGGCCGAGCTGAAAGCCAAGGGTTTTGACAGTTACATCGTCCAGACCCCCGGCGAATTCAAAGGCTATCTGTCTCTGGGGCTGTTTGGGCGCGAAGAGGGCGCACAGGCGCTGGTGAAACGCCTGAAAGCGGCCGGCTACGACAAGACCAAAGTGGATAGCCGGGGCGACGTGGTGAAAGTCACCACACTGAGCTTCCGCCAGCTGGATGAAGCTACAGCAGCCAAGCTCAAAGCGCTGCAGAAGCGCTTGTTGCCAGGCATACCGCTACAAGCGTGCCGCTAGCAGCAACCAGGCAGGATAAAGGCAGACGTTAGTCTGCCTTTTTTATTGCCAGCCAACATGACTTGTCATGTTGTGGACATATTGTCTTGATCGTACTGTCACAAAGATACCTTAAGGTTGCAACGTTCATTTCAACGTTTGCCGCGATGGGGTTCCACATGTCTGACAGTTACAAATTCAAGCAATACGGTGTCAACGACACCTCCAATACCTGTAACAACCCGGCACTGTCCGATGTGCTGGAAGCGCGTTTTTCCCGCCGTGGCATCTTGCAGGGCACCGGTGCGCTGGGCGTAGCCGGCCTGTTCTCCGGTACCTTCGCCACCTTGGCCGAAGCCGCACAGGGCGTGGGCACCCTGCCAGCACCCAAGCTGGGTTTTGCTCCAGTGCCATTTGGTTTTGAAGATAAAGTCGTGGTGCCGGCCGGCTATAGCGCCGAGGTCCTGTACGCCTGGGGCGACCCGGTAGGGATTCCGGGCAATATGCCTGCTTTCAAGCAAGACGCCTCCAACACCGCCGCAGAACAAGCCGCCCAGGCTGGCATGCACCACGACGGCATGAGCTATTTCCCGCTGCCAATGGGTGCCACTGGCTCCAAACACGGCCTGCTGGCCATGAACCACGAATACACCGACGATGGCCTGCTGCACGTAGGTGGCATGAAACCGTGGAATGGCGAAAAAGTGCTGAAATCGCAGCACGCGCACGGTGTATCGGTGATCGAAGTAGAAGCGACCGGTAAAGGCTGGAAGGTCGTACGCCCGTCCAAGTACGCGCGCCGTATTCATGTCAACACCCCGATGGCCATCAGCGGCCCGGCTCGTGGCCATAAGCTGATGCAGACCGACGCCGACCCCAAGGGCATCGAAGTACTGGGTACGCTGAATAACTGTGCCAACGGCCAGACACCGTGGGGCACCTACCTGACCTGTGAAGAAAACTGGGATGGTTACTTCGTCAACAACTCCGGTAGCCTGAACGCCAACGAAAAACGCTACGGCATCAGCGCCACCGGCGCAGGCTACGACTGGGCAGTAGAAGACTTCCGCTTCGATCTGCAACTGAACCCGAACGAAGCCAACCGCTTTGGCTGGGTAGTGGAAATCGACCCGTTCGACCCGACATCCAAGCCGGTAAAACACACTGCGCTGGGCCGCTTCAAGCATGAAGGTGCCACCGTTACCCTCGCCCCGAGCGGCCACGCCGTGGTGTACATGGGTGACGACCAGCGCTTTGAGTACATCTACAAGTTTGTTTCCAAGAACAAGTACAACCCGAAAAACCGCAAGGCCAACATGAGCCTGCTGTCGGAAGGTACCCTGTACGTCGCCCGCTTCGACGCCGACGGTAACGGTACCTGGTTGCCGCTGGTACACGGCCAGAACGGCCTGACTGCCGAAAACGGCTTTGCCGACCAAGGTGAAGTTGCCATCATGGCGCGTCTGGCTGCCGACAAGGTAGGCGCTACCAAGATGGACCGCCCGGAGTGGATCGCCGTGAACCCGCGCAAAGCCGGCGAGGTGTACTGCACCCTGACCAACAACAGCGACCGCGGCAAAGAAGGCAAGCCGGGTGCCGATGCGGCCAACCCGCGTAACAGCAACCTGTTCGGCCATATCATCCGCTGGCAGGAAAACGGTGCCGATGCCGCTGCCGCCGGCTTCAAGTGGGACATCTTCGTACTGGCCGGCCGCCCGGATGCCGCCAAGCAGGAACACGTAGGCAACATCAAGGGCGACGCTTTCGGTAGCCCAGACGGCCTGAAGTTCGACCAGCTGGGTGTACTGTGGGTACAGACCGACGTGTCCACCTCCACGGTGAACATGAAGGAATACAAAGACATGGGTAACAACCAGATGGTGGCCGTGGTGCCGGAAACCGGCGAATTCCGCCGCTTCCTCACCGGCCCGCACGGTTGCGAGATCACCGGCCTGGCCTTTACACCGGACAACAAGACCATGTTTGTGAACATCCAGCACCCGGGCGAGCCGGCCAACGAGCGTAACGATCCGGCAAACCCGACAGCGTTCTCCAGCTGGCCTGACGGCCCGAAAGCCGGCCGCCCGCGCGCCGGCACCGTGGTAGTACGCAAGCTGGACGGTGGTGTGATCGGTAGCTAATCGGAGAGTGCAGCATTGCTGCAGCAAGGGCGCCCGCAGGCTGATGCTTGCGGGCGTTTTTTATGGTTTAAAAAAATAGTCATAGATAAAATCATTTCGGATTTGCCAAATCATATAAAATGAAAATGGAATTAAATGAGTCATCCCACCTCTTCTCTGGCCACTTGCCCGGTTAACCGGCGTCAGACGGCCACCCTCGCACTGGGCAACGCACTCGAAGTCTACGACTTCCTGCTATATGGCTTTCTGGCTCCTGTCATCGCCCAGCAGTTTTTCCCTGCCACCGACCCGCTGTCCTCGTTATTGCTGACTTTCATGGTGTTTGGTGCCGGTTTTGTCATGCGGCCGCTGGGTGCCGTGGTGCTGGGGCGCCATGCTGATCGCCATGGCCGTATCGCCGCATTGCAATGGAGTATTGCCCTGATGGGGGCGGGTACCTTGATCTTTGTATTGGCACCGACCCATGCCCAGATCGGCGCGGCGGCAGGCTGGGTCTTGCTCTTGGGCCGTTTGCTGCAGGGGTTTTCCATGGGGGGGGAAATCAGTGCGGCATCGGTGGCTTTGCTGGAAGCCGGCCCAGCCAGCTCGGCCACCCGCCGTGTCAGTTGGCAATTTGCCAGCCAGGGCGCCGGTAGTACGCTGGCCGCGGTAGTGGTGTTGCTGCTTAGCCAGCTGTTACCCGCAGCGGCGTATGCCAGCTGGGGCTGGCGCCTGGCATTTGCACTGGGTTTGCTGGTGGTACCGCTGGCCTGGCGCATGCGACGACAGTTGGCCGCAGGCTATGTGTCCACCCCGCCATCCGGCCCTGGCCTGTGGCCGGCGCAGCGCCAGCGGCTGCTGTGGTCTACCTTGCTGATTACCGGCTCGACCGCCGGGGTTTACCTGTTGCTGACTTTCCTGCCGGCCTATCTGTCCGAGCAACGCGGCTGGCCCAAGGCGATTGGCCAGCTGGCCGCCCTGGCTGCCGGTATTACTATCATGCTGGCCTCGCCCTGGTTTGGCCGCCTGGCCGACAGGTTGCAGGAGCCCGCGCGACTGGTGCGCCCGGCACTGGCTGTTGCCATGTTGCTGGTGCCGCTGCTGTTCTGGTTTGTGCAGCAGGATCAGCTGCGCTGGCTGCTGGTGCCGCTGGTGGTGATGTATATGCTGGCCACAGTGGCCATGACGGTCAGCGGCCTTACCCTGTTGATTCAGGGCTTTGCGCCAGCGCACCGTACCTTGGCTACCGGTATTGTCTATAGCGTGGGCGTGACCCTGTTTGGCGGGTTTAGCGGTGCCATTGTGCTGAAGTTGCTTGCCTGGACGGGCAGTGCCTGGATGCCGGCGCTCTACCTGCTGCTGGCGCTGGCTACCTCGTGGCTGGCCTTATCCCGCTTGCAAAGGTTGGCCGCCTAGCCACCGGGTGAGTCATCAGCTGGCCCGCCTGGTGCGTGTTTACACTGCGGGCAGGGCGGCCAGCAGCCGTAACAGGCTTTGCAGATTGTCTTCCCCACTTTTCATCAGAATCGCGCGTATCTGGCTGCGTACCGTGGCCAGGCTCAGCCGCTGCTGCTGGGCGTAACTTTCGGCGCTTATCCCGCCTGCCAGGGCGTGCGCCAGGCGGCTTTCGGCAGGGCTCAGGTCAAACAGGGCCGCCAGGTTGGCCGCAGAAGGCTGCTGCTGGCGGTGGCGTGGCCGGATCAGCAGCAAGATATCACCGCACGGGTGCAGGTTCAGGCCATGTCCGGCGCGGCCCGCCCCCTGGCCGGCTTGTACGATCGGCTGCTGAAACCCCTCTTGCGGCACCGGCAGCATATGCAGCACAAACTGGCCTTGCGGCAGTAGCAGCGGCAGGCTGATGGCCACGCGCTGTTGCCTGGTACGCGACAGGGCTTCTTCCAGTGGCCGTTGCCGTAGCCAGGCACTGGCATTGCGCCATGGGGACTGCTGTAGCCAGTGTTCTGCTACCGGGTTCACGTACAGCAGCTGCCCAATATGGCCCAGCAGGATCACGCCTTGTTCCAGTGCCGCCAGCCCTTGTTCGCCACCCCATGCGGCCGCACGCAGGGCCTCGGTTTGCCGTAGCTGTGCAAACCAGTTGCCCAGGTGGGGAATCAGCTGCTGAAACCGCTGTAGCTGCAGGTCAGAAAACGGTTGTCTACCGTGTTCGTGGTTAAACACGATGAACACGTCTTCCCCCGCGTAGCTGTGGATCCGGCCGCCCATGATGTAGCGCATGCCGGCTATCGGCAGCAGATATTCCTGATAGAAGCGGTCGCGGCCGACAAAGCGGTCGTCGAAATGCTGCTGGCAGGCAAAGATGGTGCCGATGGGTTGCTTGATCCCAGCATCCATGCGTGGGTCCAGCGCCCTCGCCTCGGCATCATAAGCATGCTGTGCCTCGATGATGCGCTGGGTGGCCATGCTCAGTGTGGCCGCATTGCGTGTCTGGTGCCAGCCCAGCAGATGAATGCCATCGCTGTCCATAAAGCCGTCCAGTGTATCCAGCAATGCCGGAATGGTGTCCGGTTGCAGCACGCTGCTGTACAGCGACAGCAGTAGCTGGTCGCGTGGCGGCATCGTCATGCTGTGTCCCCTGCGATAGTGCCGCGGCGCGCTACGAAGTGTCGTGGTGCGGTGATCATGCGCTGTCCATCTTGTTATGATTTTTGTTAATTCTTATGGCATTTTTAATCATGCCTTATTTATTGATTTTTCATCACTTTTGATGATGTGGCAATGTTAGTGGCCGAATTACATTGCAAATGGCAACTCTCTTGATGAGTACTGTTGCAGATGGCGCAGGTATTGCCGTGATTTTTTGATTTATTGCCATAACAGGAGCGCGTATGACTTTCAGCCGATTAACGATGGTGGGGGCTGCACTGGCCATGGTGTGTCAGCTTGCCGTAGCGGACCCGTCTGCCGCCACCCGCATTGCCAACAACAAGCGCCTGCAGCCGCCCACCAGCACTAGCTTCCAGCAGCAATACCTGCAACTGGCAGGCAAACCGGCGGATGACAAGCTGTACCAGACTTTCGTCAACCGCTGGCAGGCCGCCAAGGCCGATGGCTGGCTGCTGGATGTGCAGACCTTCATCAACGCGCCGGGTTGATTGATGTCTTCTGCCTTGCATATTGGCGCTGTGCAGAGCGTTGGCGCCTTTTTATCGTGAACAATATTGATCAGAATAAACTTGTCTGCTTTTTATACTCGATCAACGACTTCGGGATAAGTTGCAGTTCATCATGAATTGCCTGAAAAATGTGGGCTGATTTTTAGCGTGGATTATGAAAAAAGTATTGATTGTTAACCCGTTTGTTTCACAAAAATATCTGGCTGCGCAGTTTAAAGGACGCATTGACTTAACGGCACTGTTTACATGCGACATGTCATCTCTTGATTCATACTCTGCTGAAGATATAGCCGTTTTTGAAAAAGCAATCTGGATCAATGAGTGTGATATTGAAGTAAATCTGCCCTATTTGAGGGAGTTGGGGTTTGAGTATATTTTGAATGGCAGTGAGGAAAGTACGCCAATTTTTGACTTGTTGGCTAATATGTTAACGCCAGATTATGCAAATAATATAGAATCTTCCTCTTGTCGTTTTGATAAATTGATGATGCAAGAGGCAATGCGTAATGCGCAATTGCCTCATATATCGACAAAGAAAGTAGACGCTTCCTCGTTGCTAGATAATCCTGATCTTTTGGCGGAATTTAATTACCCAGTTTTTTTTAAGCCGCAGCAGGGGTATGGAAGTGTCGGTGCATTTAAGGCGGAAAATGCTACGGATATCTTGCGGAATTTAGCAAACTCCCCGTTGCGCCAATGTGAATACGTGGTTCAGGATTATATCGAAGGTGAAGAGTATGTTGTAGATACATTTTCAGTTGACGGGGCACATTACGTTGCCTCTGTTCAACGATATAAAAAAGAGAATATCGGTGGTAAGCCTGTTTATCGTTATTGCGAAGTGCTACGAAATGAAGAGGAATGGAAGTTATTTGAAGACTTTGCGAATAAGATGCTGGATGCGCTGTCCTTGAGAAATGGCTTTGCACATAGTGAGATCATGTATTCTCCACGTACCGGCATGAAGCTTATTGAGTTGAATAATAGAATCAGTGGTTGCAAGGGCGCATTTAATGCATGTGCACAAGAGATTGGTCTGAAGTCCCAGACTGATTTACTGTGTGATTTTCTAGAAGGAACAGAGTTGTTCTCCAGCATGCCTGATAAACATGATTATGGCACCACTGTTACTGTATTCAAAATGGGAGGGGGGAGAGTGCAACCTATGGATACTTCTGGTTTGACAACATTGCGCAATATATTCTGGTGCAAGAAGAGTGGAGAGCTACTTTCTGAAAAGCAAGAATATAATCTGTTGGATGCTGTTGCTTGCTTGGTTTGTGTCGGTGAGTATGATGAGGTTCATCGTGATATAAAGACTATTTTTTCACGTGAACAGGCGGGAGTGTTAGTATGATTTTCTTGCTGGCTTTCATCGCATTATCAACAGGGTCTTGGGTTTTTGTCCACGAGCTAAAAAGTGTGATGCCGACCAATGTCTCATTGATGCTTTCAACAATATTTGCCATAGCTTTGTTTCATTTGGTTAATCTGAAAAATGTTAGCACTATGTACCGTGTTTTGTTGAAAAGCAAAGCGACGTACCTAATGTTAATGGTGTGTACGCTAGTGATGTGGGGTAGCTCCTTTTTTGTTAGTAGCTTTTCACCAACGTTCTCTCAGTTTGTGCAGATGGGCATGGGCGCAGCGTTAGGAAGCCTGTCCATTTTGCAAGGCGAAAGAACAAGGGAAAATTTTATATCTGCCTGTTCAATAAATGCAGTTATTTTATTGGCACTGTTTTATCTGATTTTAAATTATAGTTTCAGTGAGGTCTTGTCTGCGCTGGCTATCATTGCGATGGTGAGCTTTTTCGATTTTTATTATAGTCACGTGTCGCACAAGATAAATGGCTTGGGTCTAAGTAGTAGTCAAGTAATAGCTAGTAGGTTCTGGCTGTTGCTTGTATGCAGTATACTACTTCAATCTCATGAGATGAGTGATGAGTATTTTACTGGGCATAACCTGCTGATTGCCTTCGGATTGGCTGTTTTTACTTTCATGTTGCCGATCTACTTTTATCAAAAGTCTGTTGTATCCATGGGGCCCGATCTTGCTTTGATTGGTAGCGGGGTCTTGCCTTTGACTACATATATAGCGGAGAGGCTGTTTACTAAATCGCAGACGCCGGTAGCCTTGGGAGTTCTGTCGCTGCTACTCTCTTTAGCTATTATGGTGCCGGCGTTGTATTTCAAATATAGCGAAGGTGAGCTTAAGCAGGGTGTTTGAAATCATTAGCATGCTTTTTTGAAGTACGTCAATTGCATGGTCTGCTGTGCTACAGGGCCGAAGCCATGATTTTGAAAGGAGCTTGTCTCTGGCGACTCATTGAGGCTTTGCTGTTACATTTTATCTCGGGTGTTGCACTATTTCGCATCCCCTTTTACCCCGCTTCGGCGGGGTATTTTTTATGACAAAACAAGGTCGCGTTCCGCGGCTAGTTACGACGTTTGAACTGTTCCGATTCGTATGCTAATGAGGAATTCGGCCCACCATGGCAAGCCGGTGCTATGGTACGAATGACTTCCTAAAACACAGATCATTGGCTTCATGCGCCGAGGTGTATCCCGTTTTTATAGCGAATAACATATTGAATGCTATTCGATAAGGTGCCAGCGGTGTCAATAAAGATGATGATTCTTCCATATTTTACTCTGCCACTTAGAGCAGGTGATTGATGCGGTGCCTCACCAATTTTTAGCACGTAGTGTTGCGTGAGCCTGATTTCGCGTTACATGACAAAGCCCTGCCGCAAATTGCAAGCAGGGCTTTTGGTTTTGTATCCTGTCGGCGTTTAGAATTTCATGCCTACAGCAACACCATACTCATGTGTCTTGTTTTTCGGCTCAACCGTGCTGTAAAGATTACCGTTGATGATGGCGTAGACTGTTTGGGAGTCTTCGATATTCCAATAGCGATAGAATGGTGCTGCATAGAAAGTGTTAGCACCTATTTTCTTTTCCAGCTCTACCGACAGATCGAGGCCGAAACCTTTTTTCTGGGTATGCTTCAGGTCGGCATCCCCAATCATCGAGGTTTGCGTCCCTTCGATAAGGTGTTTGTAAGCAATCGACGGTGTAACGTTGATACCGGACTCAAGGTTGAATTTCTTGTCCAGGCTGAATTTCAGATAAGAAAGGTCATTTTTGCGGTTATAACCCCCTACTGCTGCCTGCTCCATGGAGTCTTCCAGATGGCGTAAGCCTAGGCCTGCACCAATATTGATATCCTGTAGCGAGCCGATTGCCAGTCGGCGTTTGAAGATGGCTTGCACTTCCCATGCTTGTCGGTCTTGCCCGTTCGATTGAACATCGCCGTAATTGCCACCTTGGAATGCACCTGTGTAGTCACTTTTCCCGAACGCATAGCGGCCAGCCAGCAAGAGGCTGTTTTCGTCATCAAGCTTGAGGTTGGTGCTGCCAACAAGGCTGGCCATATTGCCCTTTTCCTGCATAATCTTGCGGCCAGTTTGGAATTCAGAATAGTGCTCTTGATAAGCTTCTACACCTAGGCTGGAACCAGTGATTTCGATGGCGTGAGTTACTGGGGCGACACCGGCCAGAGCCAGACAGGCAAGGATAGTCTTCTTCATGGTTTCTCTTCTATGTCTCAGCATTTCGATAGGTGGATGTCAAACAGTGTTTGCTATCCAGACAGGGCAATTATCCACGCATCAGAAAAACCATTCATCATCAAAGTTGATGATGAATTTATACATTAGGCATTATGCGGCACGTATTGCATTAGTAATGTAGCCTGGATCTTGCACGGAGCAGGGTTACAGGGCAGGGATCGCGGCAAGCAGGCGCATGAGGCTTTGAAGATTGTCTTCGCCACTTTTTGTCAGGATGGCCCGGATCTGGCTGCGTACTGTCGCAAGGCTCAGCTGGTGTTGGGTGGCATAGCCTTCAGCATTGATTCCGCTTGCCAAGGCCCGAGCTAGCCGGCTTTCTGCCGGGCTAAGGTCGAACAGGGACGATAAGTCCGCCGTCGAGGGCTGATGTTGCCGGTGCCGTGGCCGAATCAACAGCAGGATGTCTCCGTAGGGATGCAGGTCGAGGTTTCTCCCGCTGTAGCTCGTTTGTAGTGAGTCATCTTGGGGTACGGGTAGTAGGTGTATGACGAAGGCTCCTTGTGGCAAGGAGAGCGGTAGGCAGACAGTCTGGCGGTTCTTGCGTACCCGTTGTAATGCTTCTTCTATGGGGCGTTGCTGTAACCATCGGCCAGCTACCCATGCAGGAGAATGAGCCAGCCATTGCTCTGCCACCGGGTTCAGGTATAGCACCTGACCGTATTGACCCAGCAGCAGCACGCCTTGCTCTAGGGCCGCTAGCCCTTGCTCTCCGCTCCAGGCTGCGGCACGCAAGGCTTCGGTTTGCCGCAGTTGCGTAAACCAGTTGCTTAGGTGTGGGATGAGCTGCTGGAAGTGGTGAAGCTGGGCCGTCGAAAATGGCGAGCGTCCGTGCTCGTGATTGAACGCAATGACCACATCCTCGCCGGCATGGCTGTAAATGCGGCTACCCATGACGTACCGCATCCCAGCCAGTGGTATCAAATATTCCTGATAAAAACGGTCGCGATTGACAAAACGATCATCGAAGTAATGCTGACAAGCGTGGACAGTGCCTATCGGCCGTTTCATTGCAATATCAAATCGATTATCCATCGCCCTGGCTTCGGCACTGTACATCCCGTGTATTTCTGTTATCCGCTGGGTGGCCATGCTTGTGGTGGCGCTATTACGGACCCGGTCCCATCCCAGTAAATGCAAGCCATCGCTATCCAGAAATCGGTCAAGTGCCGTCAGAACGCCAGGGATGCTAGTTGGTTGCAGCACGCTGCTGTACAGCGACAGTAGCAGTTGGTCACGTTGGCCATCAGTCATGCGGTTTTTTCCCGCAGTAACGCTAGCGATAGGTACTTTTGCATAAAATCTCTTTTCCGATGACGTTTATATATTTTTATTGTCAGATGAATAGATTTTTCATCAAAACTAATGATGATGCAATATAAATGAGCATGTTAAATTGCATATGGCAATTAATTGTTGGCCAAATGCTGTTCATGGGGCATGAGTTGTCTTGATCTGGCAATGGCTCGCAATCGCAAGTGTGTCGTGACGACCCCTGGAACATGGGAAATGGCGTTTGCACAGGATGATGGTGTGGCCGGTCTCAGTAGACGCTACGCGCTGGGAAGCGTACTGCTGTCGACAAGAATCTTTTACCCGTTTGATATTTAACCCTCAGTAGTAAGGCCAGAGGGTAAGGTGGTGCTATAAGGAGTCGAGAGCGTGGTAACCGGTATTACCATTTTCATTGGCCCACTTGTTTGTTCTTGTTATTTGTCATGGCGGTGATAGCATAGGTTGTTCTTGGTGCGATCATTAATAATGTGATTAAAGTTTTAAAAGAAGCACCATGTTTGCCGGGACCGCTGTGTATTGTTAAACATGCTTAAAAACAGAAAGGCTAATGGTATGAGACCTATTATTTTGATGCCAGTGGTGTGCTTTATGGCCGGTTGTGCAAGTATGGTGATGGGCACGACACAGAGGGTAACAGTACATGTGGTACCAGAAAGTGCGGAGTGCCAATTTTTCAATAAGAGCGGTGATAAGGTCGCGTCTATGGATGCGCAGAATAAAACTGTCACCATCCCTAAGTCCAGTGAGGACATGACAGTAACTTGTCATGCCAAAGGGTATAGTGCTAAAACCATTAAAATAGCGTCAAAAGTCAATCCTGGTGCGCTGCTAATCGCTGGTGCTGGTGATATCGGTACCGGTGCGATTTACAAGTTTCCGGACCAAATCAGTATTGAACTTGAGAAGTGATAAGCACTATTTGTACTGATAAGCAGATTGGGAACGGTATTTTCTCTGTGCGGGTTGGGGTCATGACGGGGCTGAATGGCCAGGTTATGATTTCATCTGACAGTTTATGACCAAGATGCTTGATGATGGCCGTGGCGGGCAAGGTCAGTAGAATGCTGCAATAAGACTTGCTGTTGTGTACTGCTGGCGTCACACTTCGGGCTGCGTGCCGCGGGGTGCGCCAGCCTCAAACCGTCGGCTGTACAGATGGACGGTAATCGCCGTGGCGTCACTGCGGCGTGCTCTTTTTGTGGAGCGAACATGTCTGACGATCAAATCCGTGGCGACGGTGCCATCCGCCGCCAAAGCCTGTACGGCTCTTCCATCGAAAACACCTACGCCGGCGTGCTGTCCTTCATGCGCCGCAACTACACGCGCAACCTGGAAGGGGTCGATGTCGTGGTGTCCGGCATTCCGCTGGACCTGTCGGTGACCTTCCGCAGCGGCGCACGCATGGGCCCGCAAGCCATCCGTGCCGCCAGCGTGCAGCTGGCCGAGCTCAAGCCTTACCCGTGGGGCTTCGACCCGTTTGAAGACCTGGCGGTGGTGGACTACGGCGACTGCTGGTTCGACGCGCACAACCCGCTCACCATCAAGCCGTCCATCATCGAACACGCGCGCACCATCCTGGCCAGCGGCGCCAAGATGCTGACCTTCGGTGGAGACCACTTCGTCACCTACCCGCTGCTGATTGCACACGCTGAAAAGTACGGCAAGCCGCTGGCGCTGCTGCACTTTGATGCGCACTGTGACACCTGGCCGGACGACGAGCCGGACAGCCTGAACCACGGCACCATGTTCTACAAAGCGGTGAAGGAAGGCCTGATCGACCCGGCCAAATCGGTACAGGTGGGTATTCGTACCTGGAACGATGACTTCATGGGCCTGAACGTGCTGGGCGCGCCGTGGGTACACGATAACGGCGTGGACGCCACCATCGCAGAAATCAAGAAAACCATCGGCGACGCGCCGGTGTACGTGACCTTCGATATCGACTGCCTGGACCCGTCCGCCGCGCCGGGCACCGGCACGCCGGTTCCGGGTGGCCTCACCACCGCGCAAGCACTGAAGATCATCCGTAACCTGGGCGACCTCAACATCGTTGGCATGGACGTGGTAGAAGTAGCGCCCAGCTACGACCAGAGCGAAATCACCGCCATCGCGGCGGCGCACATCGCCTGTGACATGCTGTGCCTGATGCGCAACAAGAAGGTAGCCGGCCAGCTCTGACGCTAGCCAATGCGGCCAACCTTGGCCGCACTACCCGCACTGCGCCCGGCAGCCCGCCCGGCGCGGTTTTTCATGCCTGCGGCGGCGGGCTGCCCCAGCGCGGGCGGCGGCCGCTGAGGCCTACCCAGCCGAACAAGGCGCCGAATACCAGCGCCAGTACGCTTCTATCACTGGCGAGCAGGCCGGCCAGCAGGAATAAGCCTGCCAGGATCAGCCATAGCGTGCGTTGCGGCCAACCCAGCGTCAGCGTGCCCTGTTGACGCCAGGCCAGCGTTTGCGTGGCGACTATCCAACAGCTGAGCACGACATCGAACAGCAGCGTGGCGTGCGGAAGCAGCCACGGTAGCGCCAGGATGGGCCACACGGCCAGGCTCAGTGCCTGCTGCCAGCGCGACGGCGCGGCAGGCAAGGTTGGGCGAGGCAGCGGTTTGATGTGCAGTGCCAGCAGCAGGCTGAGCAAAACGCCGCCGAGCAAGACGGGCAGGGCAGGCGGTGTGTAGTGGGCAACTACCCACACGAGCACGGTCGTGACCGGAATGATGATGACGGCCGCCAGGCCAAAGGTGTCGAGCTTCATGGCGCTTTGTTGAGAATGGTTTTCAATATCTCAACATAATGACATGTTTCATGTCAACGCCATCAGCGCGCTGCCACCACCATGGCCAGCAGTAGCAGGCTCTCGCATACCTCGATGCCGGCCCCCAGGCAGTCGCCGGTCATGCCACCCAGTTTGCGCTTCAGGTAGGCCCACCAGAACAGCCCGGCCAGCGGTGCCAGCAGCAGCACGGGTGCTAGCCAGGCGCTAGCGGCGGCCAGCAGCAGGGTGCATAGCCAGAAGCTGGGCCAGTGCGGGCGCCAGGCAAAACGTTCGCCGCTACCCGCTGCCAGGCTGGGTAGCGTGGCCGACCACGCCACGGTAAACAGCCGCGCCCAGGCTGGCACCAGCACCAGCCCGCCCAGCGTGGCGGCCAACCCTGTCAACGCGGTGATGCCGGCCTGGCTGCCGTGGCCGCCGTGGTGCCCGTGGTAGCCCGGATAAGCCGCAGGCGCATCCGGGGAAAGTAGCGCACCCGGTAATGGCGGCGCATCCGGGGAAAGTCCTAAGCTCAACTTCACCAGCAGCATCAGCAGTACCAGCTTGACGATCAGCTGCGTGGCCAGGCTCAGCACGCCAAAGCTGCCCAGATGCGGGTCTTTCAGCACCTCTAGAAATCGTTCGCGCGAGCGGTGCGCCGCGCCCTGGGCGTCGGCCAGGTCGGCCAGGCCGTCGATGTGCAGGCCACCGGTCACCCACAGCCAGGCCAGCAGGCCGGCCAGTGCGGCCAACCAGGGGTCCACCAGGCTGCCGGCCAGCACCGCCAGCCACACGATGGCACCCACCAGCAGGCCTACGGGGGCAAACCAGCGTGCGGCGTCGGCCAGCCACGCCGGGTCGAAGGTTTTCAGCTGCGGTGTGGGCAGGCGGGTAAGAAACTGGATCGCCAGAATGAGGGTGCGCATGGGCAATAGGCTGTGGATAAGGTTGTGGGTAAGCGGTGGGCTGCCCGTGGGCAGCCTGTGCATGGCCTGTGGGCTAGCTGGCCGGCTGCGGGGATTCCAGCCGCGTCAGGTAGGCCGGGTGGCCGTCCAGAATCGACAGTTGGGCAAAGCCGCCGCGTTGTACCGCCATCAGCCGCGCCACGTTGAACTCGGTGCCCAGCAGCTCGGCCAGCAGCACGTTGATCACCCCGCCGTGGCTCACTAGTACGCGGTGGCTGCCGCGCGCCTGCTGCATCCACTCGGCAAAGCCGGTGAGCACGCGGGTGCGGAAGGTGTCGAAGCTTTCCCCGCCTTCCGGGGTAAGCAGGCCGCGCGCCAGCAGCGTTTGCCAGTCTGGCGTGGTGGCGCTGATATCGGCTAGCGGGCGGTTTTCCCATGCGCCAAAGTGGCATTCGGCGAGCTGCGGGGCCACGTGCAGCGGCACGCGGCTGGCCAGTGCCTGTTGTACCGCAAACTCGCGGCAACGCAGCAGTGGCGAGGTGGCCATGCAGCTGACTGGCGCCAGCTGCACGATGCGCTGCCAACTGGCAGCCATATCGGCCTGGCCCTGCGCGGTAAGCGGCAGGTCGGTGTGGCCGATCAGCCGCCCCTGGTGGGCAATGTCGCCGTGGCGCAGCAGGGTGAGGGTGTAAGGGTTCATGCAGCAAGCCTCCTGGCCACGAAAGCACACAGAAAATACGTAAAAACCGCCGCTGGCGCGCTGGGCTACCGGGCGGCGGCTTGGCAAGCATACCCGCCAACGGGCAGCGGGGCGATGCTGCCCGGCGGTCAATCAGGCATTTTTGCCGGCCACGCCTGCCTCGGCAAAAGTGGCCATACCAGCATGCAGCGCAATGGCCTGTTGCAGCAGCGGCAGCGCGGCGGCCGCACCACTGCCTTCGCCCAGACGGAAGCCCAGGTCGATCAGCGGGCTCAGGCCCAGCGCCTGCAGGGCCAACGCGTGGCCGGTTTCCTGCGAGCAGTGGCTGGCCAGCAGCCACGGGGCGATGTCCGGGTCGATGGCGTGGGCGGCCAGCGCGGCGGCGGTGCTGATAAAACCATCCAGCAGCAGCGGCACGCCCTGGCGGGCGCCTTCCAGATAGAAGCCGGCCATGGCGGCGATTTCCAGCCCACCCAGCTCGGCCAGCACGCCGTGGCCGTCCAGCGTTTGCCCGGCCACGCGGGCCAGTGCGTCGGCCACCACCTGGCGTTTTACCGCCAGGCCGGCATCGCTCACACCGGTGCCGCGGCCAACAATGGCGTCCACGCTGTGGCCGGTAAGGCGGCAGATCAGCGCGGCGGATGGGGTGGTGTTGCCAATGCCCATGTCACCAGCAATCAGCAGGGTGGCGCCATCGGCAATGGCGCGGCGGGCGGCGTGGCGGCCAACCTCCAGCGCGGCGGCGGTTTCGTCCTGGCTCATCGCGGGCTCGCGGCGCAGGTTGCCGCTACCGGCGCGTACCTTGGCGTGCACGATGGGCAGCGCGGACAGATCGCTGGCCACGCCAGCGTCTACCACCTCCAGCCGCGCCTGGTTCACACGTGCCAGCACGCTGATGGCGGCACCACCGTGGACAAAGTTGGCCACCATGGCACCGGTGACTTCGGGCGGGAACGCCGATACGCCTTCGGCGCATACGCCGTGGTCGCCGGCAAACACAGTAATGGCGGGCGACAGCGGCAGCGGGATCTCGCGCCCCTGCAGGCCGGCCAGCGTGATGGCCAGCTGTTCCAGTTTGCCCAGGCTGCCGGCGGGTTTGGTCAGTTGCTGCTGGCGGGCTTCGGCGGCTTGGCGGGTAGACAGGTTGGGCGCGGGGATACGTGGCATGAGGGGTCCTTGCATGATTTTCTGGCCTGCCGGGCAGGCGAACGGGCAGACCATACGACAGCCCGGCGCGGCTGGCAATGGGGGCTTCATGCAGATGGTTTAATTTCCCGCGCGGGCATTCTGTGCTGCCGCTGCTCGTTATAATGGCGGCTTGCAGGTGTCTGCCACGCCCGTACGGGCATGGCAGGTGAAACGGGAAGCCGGTGCAAGACCGGCGCTGCCCCCGCAACGGTAAGGCCTGAGCGTATACGCTCCAGGCATCGTATCAGCCACTGCCCCGCAGGGTGGGAAGGCACGATGCCGCATGGCCCAGCCCGGAGACCGGCCTGCAATGGACGCGGCGGAATCGCGTCTTGCTGGAGTATCGCGGGGAGGCGATCAGACAGCCTGCTGCCGGTGCCTGCCGGCGGTGCGCTAGTGTCCTTTTATTTCTCCGCACTCCCTTTTTGTCCCTACGGAGTGTGTCTACATGTTCAAAAGCAAACCACTGGCCGCGCTGGTAGCGCTGGCGTGTGCCCAGGCCGCCATGGCCAATCAGCCTGTTACCCTCGACGAAGTGGTGGTTACCGCCACCCGCGGCCAGGACAAAGTACGTGAATTGCCGGTGAATGTTTCGGTGATTACCGCCCGGGATATTGCCAATAGCACGGCGCGTACAGTGCAGGATGTGTTGTCCGGGCTGGCCGGTATCCAGATACGTAACAGCACCGGTGCTGCCGACACGGCAGCGGTAGACCTGCGTGGCTTTGGCATCACCGGCCTGAGCAATACCCTGATTCTGGTCGATGGTGTCAAACAGAACACCAACGATCTGTCGGCACCCAACCTGGGCGTGGTCCCGCTTGGCCAGATCGAGCGTATCGAAGTGGTACGCGGTAGTGGTGCCGTGGCCTATGGTGGCGGTGCCACCGGCGGGGTGATCAACATCATTACCCGTAACGGTTTCAGGGCGGCCGATGGCGTGCAGGCTACGTTGACAGCCGGTAGCTATAACCTGAAAAAAATCGACTTGTCCGGCCATGCCAGCAGCCAGCATGTGGCGCTGGATGCCTATGTGAAATCCCTGACCACGGACAATTATCGCCAGAACAATGCCGAGCGTAACGATAGCGGCGGCCTGGCGGCCACGGTGCGCCATGAGGGCGGCACCCTGCGCTTTTATGCCCGCACGGCCAATCAGGATACGCGTTTGCCCGGTGTGCGTAGTGTGGACGCGGCCAATGGGGTGGACGAGTTTGCCAGCAACCCGCGCGGTACCAACAAGCCCGACGATTACATGAGCACCCGCACCGATACGTGGGGTGTGCAAGCGAAGCAAGCTGCAGGCGAGGGCATGGTACTGCTGGATGTGGCGAGCAGTACCAAGAAACTGCAGTCCGAAGATATCAGCGCCAGCTACAGCAGCAAGCGCCAGCAAAGAACCGAAGAGCTCACCGCCAGCTTGCGCTATGAACAGGATGTCGCGCGTCATCGCCTGGTACTGGGTGTAGACGCCATGTCCGGTGATGCCGCGGTGGACAGTGTGGATACCTACGGTACGGGCAGCAAAAAGATCAAGCAGCGCCACGCCGGCGGGTTTGTCGACGTGTTGCTGCGGCCAGCCCAGGGTACATCGATCAATGCGGGTGTCCGCTCGCAGCATGTTGAAGACAGTGCCAAGGTGCATAGCGGCTATGAAAACAGCTACGGCAGCAATAAAGAGCTGCGTGCCTGGCAGCTGGGCGTGCGCCAGGCGCTGATGCCGCAGCTGGATGGCTATGCCAAGCTGGGCCAGAGCTTCCGTCTGGCCAATGCCGACGAGCAGGCGTATGTCAGCACCCCGCTGTTGCCACAGCTATCGCACGACAAAGAGCTGGGTTTGTCCTGGCAGCACCAGGGCCAGGCCTTGCGGGCGGCATGGTTCCGTTATGACCTGAATCGTGAAATTCATTACAACAACCTCAGCTCGGCCAACGTTAACCTCGACCCGACCCGGCGCCAGGGTGTTGAGCTGGAGGGCAAGACACCGCTTGCGGCCAACCTTGACCTGAGCGCCGCCGTGACATGGCAGCAAGCCACCTTCCGCAGTGGCATGGCCAACAACATTAGCCTGGCAGGGAAAACCGTACCCTTGGTACCCCGCCATATGGCTAACCTGTCGCTGAGCTGGGCACCGTACGAGTCAACCCGTGTGGGCGTGCAGTGGCAGTATGTGGGCTCGCAGCGGCTGGATAACGACCAGGCCAACCAGTTTGCCAAGAAACTGGGCGCTTACAGCCTGATCCATGCCAAGCTCAGCCACGATTACAGCAAGACCGTGGGGGTGTCGCTGAGTGTGAATAACCTGCTGGACAAACAGTATGCGTCCTACGCTATCCGCTCCGGCTCTACCGGCGCGACAGGCAAATACAATCTGTACCCGGAAGCTGGCCGCAATATGCAGGCGGCCGTGACCATCAAATACTGACCACGCGCCACCCGCCCTGCTGGCAGGTTCTGGCCAGCGGGGCATATGTTTCAGCCAGGTACGCCAATGTGTCATGACTGCATCCAGCAGGGGTGGCACACGGTATAATGCGCGCTTGCAGGTGTCTGCCACGCCCGTACGGGCATGGCAGGTGAAACGGGAAGCCGGTGCAAGACCGGCGCTGCCCCCGCAACGGTAAGGCCTGAGCGTACGCGCTCCAGGCATCGTATCAGCCACTGCCCCGCAGGGTGGGAAGGCACGATGCCGCATGGCCCAGCCCGGAGACCGGCCTGCAATGGACGCGGCGGAATCGCGTCTTGCTGGAGTATCGCGGGGAGGCGATCAGACAGCCTGCTGCCGGTGCCTGCCGGCGGTGCGCTAGTGTCCTTTTATTTCTCCGCACTCCCTTTTTGTCCCTACGGAGTGTGTCTACATGTTCAAAAGCAAACCACTGGCCGCGCTGGTAGCGCTGGCGTGTGCCCAGGCCGCCATGGCCAATCAGCCTGTTACCCTCGACGAAGTGGTGGTTACCGCCACCCGTACCGCCACCCCGGTCGCCAAAGTGCTGTCCGATATCACCGTGCTGGGCAGCGAAGAAATTGCCCAGTCCGGCAGTGTGAACCTGCCTGATCTGCTGAGCCGTCAACCCGGCATCGATATGGTCAGCAATGGCGGCGAGGGGACCGAAGCGCGCCTGAGCCTGCGTGGCAGCCGGGCAGATCATGTCATGGTGCTGATTGACGGCGTGCGTATCGTGTCGGGCACCAAAGGCACCACGTCGCTGGAGCACATTCCCCTGGCCCTGATCGAGCGTGTGGAAATCCTGCGTGGCCCGGCCTCCAGCCTGTACGGTGCGGACGCGCTGGGTGGCGTGATCCAGATCTTTACCAAGCGCGGTAGCGATAGCCCTGCGCTTAGCCTGCATGCGGGTGCCGGTGCCGAGGGCAAGCGTGTCGCCGGGGCGGGGCTGGCGGGCAAGGTAGACCGTACCGCCTTCAGCCTGGCGGTAGATCGCAATCAGTCTGATGGTTTTTCTGCGCGCCGGTTGCCCTACAACAGGGACCGTGATGGCTATGAAAACACCACCTACACCGCGAACGTGCAGCACGAGCTGGCGCCAGGGCATACCGTGGGGTTGAACGCCTACCATGCCGATGCCGTCAGCGAATATGACAGTGCGTCCTCTGGCGTGGCCGCTACCCAGGCGGATGAAGGCCACTCACAAATGTCAGCCCAGAGCATCGAGCTGAAAAACCGCATCAATACCACCTGGCATAGCACGCTGCGTTACAACTACAGCACGGATAAATCGCAGACCTATACCAAGAGTAATTTCCTGACCCCTAGCGGTACCTTCGACACGCGTTTGCGCGAGTGGCAGTGGCAAAACGACTTGCAGCTGGGCCAGGCAGGCCAGCTGACCCTGGGAGCGGCCAACGTGGAGCAGTTTGTCCATGGCAGCGCCAAGATGAACCAGCGTTATCGTCGTGTTGATTCGGTCTTTGCCGCGTATCAGGGCGAGTTTGGCATCCATCGTTTGCAGGGGAGTACCCGTTACGACGATAACAGCCAGTTTGGTGGCAAAACCACTGGCCAGCTGGCGTACGGCATGGTCCTGAGCCCGGCGTGGTCCTGGCGTGCAGCCTACGGCACCGCCATTAAGGCCCCGACCTTTAACCAGCTGTACTGGCCGGACGTGGCACCGAATTATCGTGGCAACCCCGATCTGCTGCCCGAAACCGCCAGCACGCGCGAGCTGGGCCTGACATGGCAACAGGCCGGGCAGTATGCCAAGATGGTGGCGTTTGATAACCGCATAGACAATATGATTGCCAACAAGTCTGGTACCGACAAATTGCAAGTCAACCTCGACCGGGCCCGCATTCTGGGTCAGAGCGTTGAAGTCGGCACGGTCATTGGCGAGATCAGTCTGGCGGCCAACGTGACCTCGCAACGCGCGCGCGACGTGAAAACCGGCCAGCTACTGGCAGCGCGTGCCAAGCGCTTTGGCGGCATGACCCTGGGCTGGCAGCTGGACCGTACCCTGCTCAGTGCAGAATGGCGTGCTAGTAGCAAGCGCGTGGTCGATGCAGGAAAAAACCAGTACCTGCCAGGCTATGGCGTGGTGAACCTGGGGGCCGACTACCAGCTGGACAAGCAGTGGACGCTGAACACCAAGCTGACCAACGTGGGTGACAAGCGCTACGAAACGGTAAAAGACTACAATCAGCCAGGCCGTGGCTGGTTTGTCGGCGTACGTTACGCCCAGTAAGCCTTGTTATCATCAGGCCATGTGGCTCGCCCTTGCCAGGCGGGCCGTTTTTATTGAAAGCAGACACAGCATGACCACTACCCACCTGATTAGCGGCGGTGCCCGCAGCGGCAAAAGCCGCTACGCCGAAAGCCTGGCGCTGCAGCACGGCGGCGCCGTGTGCTACGTGGCCACCGCCGAACGCCGCCCCGACGCAGCATTTGCCGAGCGTATCGCCCACCACCAGGCACGCCGCCCGGCGCACTGGGTCCTGGCCGAGGTTGGCCGCCACCTGGGCGAGGCGCTGCAGTACGCAGCACCGGGCAGCCTGGTGCTGGTGGACTGCCTGGGCATGTGGCTGATGCGCTTTTTTGACGAGCACGGCCAGTTTGATGCCGACGCCTGGCAGCAGCAGCGCAGTATCTTGCTGGCCGTGTTGGCTGCACCGCCGGCTGCGGTGGTGCTGGTGAGCAACGAAGTAGGCTGGGGCGTGGTGCCGCTGGGCGCGGAAACCCGCCATTTTGTGGACGAGCTGGGCCGCCTGAACCAGGACGTTGCCCAGGTGTGCCAGCGTGTAACCCTGGTGGCGTGCGGCCAACCTTTGGTCTTGAAAGGCGCAGCGTGAGGTGGCAGCTGTGGTGTGCCGCCGCGCTGCTGGCCGCCCCGGCGCTGGCCGCGGTGTCGGTGCGCGATGCGCAGGGTAATAGCGTGGTGCTGCCCGCGCCCGCCCGCCGCGTGGTGGCGCTGGTGCCGCACGCGGTGGAAAACCTGTACGCCATTGGCGCCGGTAGCCAGCTGGTGGCGGCGGTGGATTACAGCGACTACCCGCCCGCTGCGCGCCAGCTGCCCCGCGTGGGCGGCTATAGCGGGCTGAGCATCGAGGCCATCCTGCAACAAAAGCCGGACCTGATCGTGGCCTGGCGCGACGGCGGCAACCTGCGCACCGTACAAAAGCTGCGCGAGATGGGGCTGCCGGTGTATATCAGTGCGCCGCTGCAGCTGGCTGATATCCCGGGCGAGATGCGCGACCTGGGCCAGCTGACCGGCCACGCCGCCCAGGCCGAGGCGCAGGCGGCAGCGTTTGCGCGCCGCATCGCCAGCCTGCAGCAGCGCTACCGCCGCAGCGCGCCGGTGTCGGTGTTTATGCAAATAGGCGACAACCCCGTTTTTACCGTGAGCAAACAGAGCTTTCTGGGCTCGCTCATCACCCTGTGTGGTGGCCACAATGTATTTGCCGGGGCCGCCCTGCCTGCGCCGCAGGTCAGTATCGAGGCGGTGGTGCTGGCGCGGCCACAGCTGATGCTGGCGTTTGATGCGGCCAACCATGCCCGCTGGCAACGTTGGCCGCAGCTGCCTGCGGTGGCACAAGGCTTGCAACTTACCCTGGATCAGGACACGATAAGTCGCCCGGGCCCGCGTCTGGCCGGGGCTGCCGAACAACTCTGTACCACTCTGGACCATGCCAGGCGCAAGCTGGGTTTGACGCCCCCGTAGCGCTTGGCTATTCTCGCCGCCATGGAACACGAACTCGAATATCTGGAAGGCCGTGTCGCTGCGCTGATTGCGCGCATTCACGAGCTGGAAACCCAAAACAGCCGCTTTGCCTCGGCGCTGGCCGAAGCCATGCGTGAAAACGCCGAGATGAAGTTCAATCTGGAAGAAACGCGCCACCGCGTTACCCTGCTGATTGACCGCTTGCCGAAGGAGGAAGAAGCATGAGCGACGTGGTTCAGGTGGATGTCACCCTGCTGGGCCGCCATTTTTCCATTGGCACCCCGGCAGAAGAGCGCGAAACGCTGGAGCAGGCTGTGCGACTGCTGGGTGAAAAAATCGATAGTATTCAGGCCACTGGCCGCGTGATGGATACTGATAAGGTAGCCATTATGGCTGCGCTGAACATTGCTCACGATCTGTTGAAAGTGAAAGTAGGCGATGGTGGCTTGGAGATGGCCGCAATCCAGCGTAAAATACGCAGTATGAGCGAGGCAGCAGACCAGGCGCTAAGCGCCGGCCAGCAAGGCCTGCTCTCGTAGTACAGAACATCCGTCTACCCCCTGCGGTGTTCGAGAAGGCTCCCAAATTCCTTTGTACCAATGCGTTCGCTACGGTTGCTAGCCATGGTTGCAGGTGTGCCGCGTCCCTTAGCCGGATGTGCCCGAAGCAACGGGCGGGCGACCACCCTGGAAACAGGGTACAAGCGAATTTTGCCGGATCGACACTCGCGGGGGACTCCCCCCGTTTTCCCCTGTTAGCTACCCCATGACCCGCGCCGACACGCCCAGCGACAAGGCCCTGCTGCGCAAAACCCTGCGCCGTGCCCGCATGGCCCTGCCACGTGCTTACCGCCAGCAGGCCGCCCGTGCTATTGCGCGCCATGCCTCGCGCTTGTTGCGTCGTGGCAAGCACTTGGGCGCTTATATTGCCGCCGGCAGCGAGCTGGACATGGCACCGCTGATGGCCACCGCCCGCGCCCGTGGTGCTGCGCTGTACCTGCCGGTGATTCCGCAGCGCGGCCGCCGCCTGTGGTTTGCCCGCCTGGGTGCGGCCAACCTTTGGTATACCCACCCGCGCTACGGCATTGCCGAGTACGCCGGCCCGCAGCTGCGCGCCGAGCGGCTGGATGTGCTGTTCGTGCCGCTGCTGGGTATCGATGCCGACGGCTACCGTATGGGGCAGGGTGGCGGTTTCTACGACAGCACGCTGGCCTTCCGCCGCCGTCATCCGCGCTATGGCAAGCCGCTGCTGGTGGGGGTGGCCTACGACTGCCAGCGCGTGGCCCGCGTACCGCGTGAGCCGTGGGACGTGCGCCTCGATTACCTGCTGACCGAAAGCGGCCTGCACCGCTTTGCCTGAGCGCAGCGCGCGCGAAAGGACACCCCATGGCCTACTGGCTAATGAAATCCGAGCCCGACGACGTGGGCATCCATCACCTGCAGGCCCAGCCGCAGCGCCACTTTGTGTGGACCGGCGTGCGCAACTACCAGGCGCGCAACTTCATGCGCGACCAGATGCAGCCGGGCGACTTGCTGCTGTTCTGGCATTCGTCCTGCCCCGAGCCGGGCATTGCCGGTATCGCCGAGGTAGTGGCACCCGCACACGACGACCCCAGCCAGTTTGACCCGGCCAGCCCGTATTTCGACGCCAAATCCCACCCCGACAAACCGCGCTGGCAATGTGTGGACGTGCGCTTCGTGCGCCGCACGCGGCTGGTGTCGCCTACCGAGCTGCGCCAGCATGCCGCGCTGCAGGACATGACGGTGCTGGCACGCGGCAACCGTTTGTCCATTACCCCCGTCACGCCCGAGCAATGGGCTTATCTGCAGGAGCATGTTCTCTGATGCTGTCTTTAACGATGTTTGCTGTACTGTTGGGTTTTGGTGCGATTGCCGGCTTTCTGGCGGGCTTGCTCGGTGTGGGCGGTGGCCTGGTCATTGTGCCGGTGGTGGTCGGTGTGCTGGAGTCTGCCGGGCTGGGGGGCAACTACGTACAGCACCTCGCCGTGGGTACTTCGCTGGCGGTAATGGTCTTTACCAGCTTTGCCAGCGTGCGCGAGCACCATAAAAAGGGTGCGGTGAGCTGGGGCATCGTGCGTGGCATGGCCCCGGCCATGGTGCTGGGCACCTTTGCCGGCAGCCTGCTGGCCGGGTATATCCCTAGCAACGGGCTAAAGTGGTTCTTTGTGGTGTACGCCTATGTGATTGGCGCACAAATGTTTCTGGGCGCCAAGCCGCCCGCCAGCCGCAACATGCCGGGCCTGGCAGGCAAAAGCGCAGCCGGTGGCGTCATCGGCATGGTTTCCAGCTGGGTAGGCATCGGCGGCGGCTCCATGAGCGTACCGTTCATGAGCTGGTGTAATGTGCCGGTGCACACCGCCATTGCCACCAGCGCTGCGCTGGGTTGGCCGATTGCGGTATCCGGCGCGTTGGGCTACCTGTCCAGCGGCTGGGGGGTGGCGGGCTTGCCGTGGGGCAGCCTGGGCTTTATCTACCTGCCGGCCATGGCGGCGCTGATGCTGATGACCGTGCTGTGCGCGCCGCTGGGTGCCCGTGCCGCGCATACGCTGCCGGTGGCCAAACTGAAAAAGGCCTTTGCCGTGCTGATGGTGGTGATGGCCAGCGAAATGCTGTGGTCGCTGTTGCGCCATAGCTGAAAGGACATACGATGAAGCGCATGTTGACCGCGTGGCTGCTGGCAGGGTTGGCCGCAGGGGCGGCCAGTACCGCCGCCGCCGAAAACGGCCCGCTGTACACCGGCCAGCCGGGTGAGCTGCCGGTACAGGTGGCCATGGCCTATCTGGCGCCGGATATGGGGCGCGATGGCCAGTTCGAGTACGCCCGCCTGCGCATCAGCCAGCGCAGCCAGCCGGAATCGTTCGACCGCGTCAGCGTCAGCATCCAGCAGGATGGCTTGCTGGACGACAGCATACGCGCGCGGCGCTGGTCGCTGCAGCTGATCCGCGGTGCCGACAGCCGCTGGTACATTACCCGCCAGCTGGCCGAGCAGCGCTGTTATCGCGGGCCGCAAGGCTGGCAGCGCAAGCCCTGCCCCTGAACGCGCCCTGTGCGTCGGCCGGTCTTTTTCGCCAGGCTGCCAGCTGCCGTGTAGGCACTGGCAGCCTGCGTCGTTATAATGTCCCGATTGAATTTTCACGCTTTTTTGCGCCAAGAGATCCCCAATGCAAGAACAATACAGCCCGCGCGAGCTTGAAGCCGCCGCCCAGCAGAAATGGCAAAAAACCGCGGCCTTCAAGGCCGTGGAAGACAGCACCCGCCCCAAGTACTACGCCTTGTCGATGTTCCCGTACCCCTCCGGCAAGCTGCACATGGGCCATGTGCGTAACTACACCATTACCGACGTGCTGGCCCGCTTCAAACGCGCGCAAGGCTTCAATGTGCTGCAGCCCATGGGCTGGGATGCTTTTGGCCTGCCGGCAGAAAACGCCGCCATGAAAAACGGTGGCGCACCGGCCGCGTGGACCTACGCCAATATCGACTACATGAAAAAGCAGCTGGACAGCCTGGGCTTTGCCTTGGACTGGGAGCGCGAGCTGGCTACCTGCAAGCCCGACTACTACCGCTGGGAGCAATGGCTGTTCACCCGCCTGTTCGAGAAGGGCATCATCTACAAGAAAAACGGCGTGGTGAACTGGGACCCGGTAGACCAGACCGTACTGGCCAACGAGCAGGTCGTAGATGGCCGTGGCTGGCGCTCTGGCGCGCTGGTGGAAAAGCGCGAAATACCGATGTATTACTTCGCCATCACTAAGTACGCTGACGAGCTGCTGAACGACCTGGACAAGCTGGACGGCTGGCCAGAGCAGGTAAAAACCATGCAGCGCAACTGGATCGGCAAGAGCTTCGGCTCCGACGTGTCCTTTGCCTACGATGTAGACAGCATCGGCCACGCCGGCGAGATGAAGGTGTACACCACCCGCCCGGATACGCTGATGGGTGCCACCTACGTGGCAGTGGCTGCCGAGCACCCGCTGGCCACCCAGGCCGCTGCGGCCAACCCTGCGCTGCAGGCGTTTATCGCCGAATGCAAAGCCGGCTCCGTGGCCGAGGCTGACGTTGCCAAGATGGAAAAGAAAGGCGTGGACACCGGTCTGTTCGTGGTGCACCCGCTGACCGGCGCCAAGCTGCCGGTATGGATTGCCAACTACGTGCTGTGGGGCTACGGCGAAGGCGCCGTGATGGCCGTACCGGCGCACGACGAGCGCGACTTCGAGTTTGCCAACAAGTACAGCCTGCCGATTACCCAGGTGTACGCCCCGGCTGCAGGCGAAGACAACTTCGACGCCACTACCTGGCAAGACTGGTACGGTGCCAAGGAAGGCCTGATCACCCGCAATAGCGGCAAGTACGACGGCCTGGCCTTCAGCGCAGCCTTCGATGCCATCGTGGCCGACCTGGAGGCCAAAGCCGCCGGCGCCAAGAAAACCCAGTACCGCCTGCGTGACTGGGGTATCAGCCGCCAGCGCTACTGGGGCTGCCCGATTCCTATCATCCACTGCCCATGCTGCGGTGACGTGCCGGTGCCGGAAAAAGACCTGCCGGTCGTGCTGCCGGAGGACGTGATCCCCGATGGCGCCGGTAGCCCGCTGGCCAAGATGCCGGCCTTCTACGAAACCACCTGCCCCAAGTGTGGTGGCGAAGCCCGTCGCGAAACCGACACCATGGACACCTTCGTGGAGTCCAGCTGGTACTACGCCCGCTACGCCAGCCCGCAGTGCGACACCGCCATGCTGGACAAAGCTGCGGCCAACTACTGGCTGCAGGTAGACCAGTACGTGGGCGGTATCGAACACGCCATCCTGCACCTGCTGTACGCGCGCTTCTTCCACAAGCTGATGCGCGACGAAGGCCTGGTAGACAGCGACGAGCCGTTCAAGAGCCTGCTGACCCAGGGCATGGTGATCTGCGAAACCTTCTACCGCGACCTGCCTAACGGCAGCAAAGACTGGATCGCGCCGCAAGACGTGGTACTGGAACGCGACGCCAAGGGCAAGATCGTTGGCGCGACTCACCGCGTAGACGGCCAGCCGGTAGTGGTAGGCGGCGTAGAGAAGATGTCCAAGTCCAAGAACAACGGCGTGGACCCGCAGGAATTCATCGAAAACTACGGCGCCGACACCGCGCGCCTGTTCATGATGTTTGCTGCCCCGCCAGAGCAGAGCCTGGAATGGTCCGACGCGGGTGTGGAAGGCGCGTTCCGCTTCCTGAAGCGTCTGTGGAAGCTGAGCCGCGAACACGTAGCCGCCGGCATCACCGCCCCGTACAGCGCGGGCGAGCTGAACGCCAGCCAGAAAGAGCTGCGCTTCAAGCTGCACAGCACCATCCAGAAAGTGGCCGACGACTACGGCCGCCGCCTGCAGTTCAACACCGCCATCGCCGCCGTGATGGAACTGCTGAACACCTACGACAAGGCCGATACCAGCGGTGACGTTGGCCGCGCCGTGGCGCAGGAAGTGTTGGAAGCCGCTACCATCCTGCTGTCGCCTATCGTGCCGCACATCACCGACGCCATCTGGAGCGCCTTGAAGCCGGGGACCGAGCTGCTGGCCCAGGCCTGGCCGCAGGTAGACGAGAGCGCGCTGGTGAAAAGCGAGATCGAGCTGATGGTGCAGGTATGCGGCAAGCTGCGTGGTAGCGTGACCGTGGCTGCCGATGCCGGCAAAGACGTGATCGAAGCCGCCGCGCTGGCACACGAAAACGTGATCAAGTTCATGGAAGGCAAGCCGGCCAAGAAGATCATCGTGGTGCCTGGCCGCCTGGTCAACATCGTGGTTTAAACCCGTACCCTGGCCCCGGCATACCTTGCCGGGGCGGGTACACGGCGCGGCCTGGCCCGCGCCGTTTTTATCGGTAACACGCCATGAAGCGAACCCTGCATAGTGTCGTTCTGGCCTTGAGTGTCAGCTTGCTGGCCGGCTGCGGTTTTCACCTGCGCGGGCTGTCTGCCCCGCTTGCGCCGCTGTCATTCAGCAGCCTGAGCCTGCAAAGTACCGGCTCGCTGGACGAGGCCCTGCGTCTGGCATTGCAGCGCGACGGCCGTCTGACCCTGACAAGCAGCCAGGCCCAGGCCACGCTGCGTGTGGTGGGCGAAGAAAGCCGCAAGGACATTCTTACCATCAACCGGGGTGGCAAGGTCAACGAGTACCTGCTGATTTATCGTGTGGACGCCGCCGTACAGCGCCTGTCCGACGATACTGCGCTGCCCATGTCGGTGGTGGTGCGCCGCGAGCTGAGCTATAGCGATGCCGCCGTGCTGGGTAAAGAGCGCGAAGAAGCCCTGCTGTGGGCCGATATGCGCCGCGACGCTGCCGAACAGCTGGTGCGCCGCCTGTCTTATCTGCCGGCGGTTACGCCTGCCAAGCCTGCCAATGCCAGCACTCAGCCCTGACGCCCTGAAAGACCAGCTGGCGCGCAGCCCGCTGGCGCCACTGTACGTGGTGTATGGCGAGGAGGCGCTGCTGGCGCTGGAAGCCGCCGACAGCCTGCGGGCCAGTGCCCGCCGGGCCGGCTATCTGGAGCGCGACGTGCTGACGGTGGAAGGCGGCCATTTTGACTGGTCGCGCCTGCGCGATGCCATGAGCAGCGTGTCCCTGTTTGCCAGCCTGAAGCTGCTGGAAATCCGCATCCCCGGCGGCAAGCCGGGCGTGGACGGTGCCGAGGCACTGCAACAGTTGGCCGCTAATCCGCCGCAGGACACCATCACGCTGATCCAGCTGCCCAAGCTGGATAAAACCCAGCAAAAAGCCAAATGGTTTGTAGCGCTGGAAAAGCACGCCGTACTGGTAGAAGCCCGCCCGGTAAACCGTAACGATCTGCCCGCATGGATCAGCCGCCGCCTGAAAGCCCAGGGCCAGAGCGTGGCGTATGATAGCGCAGCATTTTTTGCCGACCGCGTAGAGGGCAACCTGCTGGCGGCCAAGCAGGAAATCGACAAGCTGGCCCTGCTGTACCCCAAGGGCGAGCTGAGCCTGGCCGATATCCGCGATGCGGTGGCCAATGTGGCGCGCTTTGACGTATTCCACCTGTCCGAAAGCTGGCTGGCAGGCGACGCCGCCCGCGCGACGCGCATGTTGGACGGGCTGGAAGCCGAGGGCGAGGCCCCGGTGCTGGTGTTGTGGTCGTTTACCGAAGACGTGCGCATGCTGATCAAGCTGGGGCGGGGCCTGAAAGAGGGCCGCCAGGTGCGCGACATGGCCGGCGAGCTGCGCCTGTGGGGCGACAAGCAAAAACTGGCCGCACCGGCCGTGCAGCGCATCGGGCCGCGCCGTCTGACCGATGCGCTGGCTACCTGCGCTCGTATCGACCGTCAGATAAAAGGGGTAGAGCAGGGCGACGCCTGGCATAGCCTGAAAAGGTTGGCCGCGAGCCTGGCGGCACGCTAGGGCATCAAATGAAAAAAAGCCGGATCTTGCGATCCGGCTTTTTTGTTGCGCAGGGCGCAAGCGGTTTTACAGCGGGGTATCCGCCGGGAAGGTCACGCGTACCCGGCCACCCACGGTGGCTGCCGCAGGCAGCAGGCTCTGGCCTGTGCGCTTCTCGTAGGAAGCCAGTACCTTGGCCACGTACATCCGGGTTTCCGGGTACGGCGGGATACTGTTGCGGTACTTGCTGACACTGCCCTCGCCAGCATTGTAGGCGGCGATCACCAGGGGCATATCGTGTTTGAACGCTGTCAGCAGGAAGCGCACATAGCGTGCACCGGCTCGCAGGTTTTCCAGCGGGTCTGCCGGGTTGCTGGCACCAAAACGGGCAGCCGTTTGCGGCATCAGCTGCATCAGGCCTTGTGCGCCTTTGGGCGACAGGGCTTCCGGGTCGTAGCCGGATTCCACCGCAATGATGGCGTGCAGCAGCTGGGGATCGACTTTTTGCTCGCGGGCAACTTTTGCGATCAGTTTGTTGAAAGTGGCAGCCTGGCGCGCATCGTAGGATGGCGCTTTTACTACCGGGATATCGAGCGCTTTGATGGCTTTGACGGCCGGGGGCTTACGGAAAGGCGGTACTGCCTCCGGGTTTAGCTTGGTACCCAAGCCCGGCGCAATGGCGTCATCCAGCTCGCGGTAAAGGCCTAAAGCATGATCGGTTTGGATATCACTCCAGCTGTCGGCCCAAGCCGCAGGCAGGGTGGCAAAGGCGATCAGCCCGGCCAGTATCGGTCGTATAGTCATGAGTAAAGAACCAATGCCCTTGCGGGCGGAACATGCATGGTACTGATTCTCTTGAATAATTTCCAGTTTTTGCGTGAATTTATCAAAGCCGGGTGTGTACTACAGGGTGATTCTTATGGCTTAACGCTTGCTATAGCTGGCTTTGCGGGGTGTTGGGCCAGCAAAATTTTTTTGCCTAAAAAAAAGGCAAAAGGGTGCCGCAGCACCCTTTTTGGCCCAGATCAGACTGGCTTAGTGGCTATGTACCGGGCTGGCTGGCGGGGTCAGTTTTACCCCGGTAGCCGGCTTGGCTGGCTTGCTGTCGGCTACAGGAATCTCGTCCCAGCGGGTTTCACCGCGCACGCATTTTTGTACCACTTTAAACCAGGCAGTTTCGCCAGCCTGCGCAGGCAGGGTGCCGCGGAAGACGAACTCGTCATAGAAATCGTCGGGCAGGTTGCCGCCACGCCATTCGATTTCGCTCACGTCCTCGCGCACGGTGGTGCCGTGGTTATCGAACGGCACGACGGCTTTTTTCACGGTAGACAGCTGCCAGCCTGCTTTGGGCATAGGTTTGGCCAGGCGGAAACCTTCCGGTAGCAGTACACGCACGCTGGTGGTGGGGCTGCCATCGCAGCCATGCGGTACGCGCAGGACGGCTTTGTAGCCGCTGCCAGCAACCGCCTGCTGGGTTTCCAGGGTGACGTGAGCCAGGGCGGGCAGGGTAGTCAGCGCAACGGCGGCGCTCAACAGCAGGGCTTTCATGACGTATGCTCCAGACGGGAAGGAATGGGCAGCAGTCTAGAAGGCGGCACGCTGTAAAACCATGCGGCAAATTGTCGCAGCGCGCGCTCTGCTATTCGCGGTGGTAAGGGTGGTTATTCAGGATGGAATACGCCCGATACAGCTGCTCGGCCAGCAGCACACGCACCATGCCGTGTGGCAGGGTCATGGCCGATAGCTGCAGCATGATGTCGGCGCGGGCTTTCAGCGGCTGCGACAGGCCGTCTGCCCCGCCGATGACGATACAGATGTCGTCGCCGCCGGCCATCCAGTCTTTCATGGCGCCAGCCAGCTGTACCGAGGTCCAGTTTTTGCCGCGCTCATCCAGGATGACCAGCTTGCTGCGCGGCGGTATGGCCGCCACGATACGCTCGTGTTCGGCGGCAATGCCTTTTTCGGCGGTGACGCCGCCGCCGCGTTTTTCCGGTTTGATTTCTTTGAGCTCGAACTGGATGTCGCGGCCAAAGCGCTTGGCGTAGTCGCCAAAGGCGTCGTCTACCCAGCGCGGCATCTTGCTGCCCACGGCTAGCAGGGTGATTTTCATGGGTGCGTCCCCAAAAAGGTTGGCCGCAGCGCCTTGCGGGGCTGCGGCCAACGGTTTACTGCACGGGCCTAGCTTAGACGGCAGCGTTCCATGGGCGGCCGCCTACCGGCACGAAGGATGGCTTTTCGCCGCCCCACAGTGCTTCGATATCGTAGTAGTCGCGTACGGCAGGCAGCATCACGTGGATCACCACGTCGCCGGCGTCTACCAGTACCCATTCGCCGCTTTCGTGGCCTTCGGTGCCCACCAGCTCGATGCCTTTTTCTTTCAGGGTCACGGCGACGTTATTGGCCAGGGCTTTGACCTGACGGTTGGAATCGCCGGTGCACACGATCAGGCGTGCAAACAGCGAGGTCAGCTGGGTGGTGTCCAGCTCGACGATATCTTTGCCTTTTACGTCTTCCAGGGCTTCTACAGCCAGCTTGGCGATGTCTTGAACTTGCATGGTATTCCTTGAGTAGTGTGTCGGGGACGTAATGTCACGTCAGCGTCCGGTGCCAACAGAGGTCCCGTAAAGAGCAAACGGCCGCGGGACGGCGGCACGTGCAATCAATAGCCTGCCACCGTCTACCGGTATAGCTGGTGCTGGCGGATATAGGCCAGTACCGGCTTGGCAATCAGCCCGCTGCAGTCGCTGCCACTGGCGAGACGGGCTCGCAGTTCGGTGGCAGAGAGGGGGACGGGTGGCAAGGTCAGGGCGCGGATTGTACCGGAAGGCGCGCTGTTTGAAAAATCAGATACTTGCGCGGCCTGCCACAGGCTGGCGATATCGGGGTGCAGGCGGCCAGGGTCAAAGCCCGGGCGGACGGCTACGGCCAGGCTGGCGAGCTGCAGCAGCTCGCGCCAGCGGTGCCAGGTGTGCAGTTTTTCCAGCGAATCGCCGCCTACCAGAAACCACAGCGAGCACGCGGCGGGCAGCTCGGCGCGGATTTCTTCCAGCGTTTCAATGGTATAGGCGTGGCGGGCGCGCTGTACTTCGCGGCCATCGGCCAGCCAGCCGGGCCGGCCGGCAATGGCCAGCTGCACCATGGCCAGGCGCTGGATGGCGCTGGCGGCGGGGCCTTGCTGGCGGTGGTAGGGCTGGCCGGCGGGGATCAGGTGCAGGCGCGTGAGCGCGCATTGCTGCCAGAACGCGTCGGCCATACGCAGGTGCGCTGCGTGGATGGGGTCGAAGGTGCCGCCAAACACGCCCACGCAGCACGGCGGGTGCTCAGTTGGCGTAGCCATCCACGATCAGGTCGAGCTGGCCGGTGGCAGGGTGAATCACCAGGCCGTGTACCGGGATGTCTTTGGGCATTAGCGGATGGTTGCGAATGGTGTGCACGGTGTGGCGCACGCTGTCGTGCACATTGTCAAAACCCTTCAGCCAGGCGTCCAGGTCGATGCCGGCGCCGCGCAGGGTGGTGATGGTGTCGGCGCTGACGCCGCGCTCCTGGGCATTGGCCAGAATGCGGGCGGGGTCGATGGCACGCATGCCGCAGTCGTGGTGGGCTACTACGCAGATTTCTTCAGCACGCAGCTCGTATACCGCTACCAGCAGGCTGCGCATCACCGAGCCCCACTGGTGGGTAACCAAGGCGCCTGCGTTTTTGATCAGTTTGGCGTCACCGTTTTTCAGGCCCATGGCCTTGGGCAGTAGCTCTACCAGGCGTGCGTCCATACAGGCCAGCACAGCCAGGTTTTTATCGGGGAATTTATCGGTTTCGAATTGTTCGTACTCGCGCGCTTCAACGAAGGCACGGTTGTGCTCCAGCAGGCTATTCAGCAGTCCCATCGGGGTCTCCAGTGTGACAGCCACCGGGGCAGGCGCGGGGCGGGCGACGCCGGGTGGCTGGCTTGGTTCGCGCCACGGCCAGCAGGTGGGTGGCCGTGTTGCAGCACGTGGCAGGCCGCGGATGGCGGCTGCCGCTACGGGATGTTGGTATGTTTGCTCTATATATGGCGGGCGTCATGCTACCACGACGTGGCACTTCATGCTGCCAGCGCCTTGCGCAGGCATAGCTGGCGCTTGGCCACCTGGTAGCCCTGGCGCTGGTAGAAGCGGTGTGCTGCGGTGCGGTGTTCCTGGCTGCGCACGGTGATCTGTGCCACGCCTTGCTGGCGCGCCCAGGTTTCGGTGGCGGTGAGCAGCAGGGCGCCGATACCTTGGCCGCGTACCCGCTCGGCCACCACCAGGCCGCCGATTTCCAGTGCCGGGTCAGATTCCAGCAGCGGGCGGATGTAGCCGTGTATCCAGCCGCATAGGCCGCTGGCGTTTTCGGCGACCAGCAGCACATGGGTGGCCGGCTGCGACAGCAGTGCGGCCAACCTGGGGGCCAGCTGCTCGGCGCTGGCGGGGTAGCCCAGCTCGCTACATAGCGGGGCGAGGGCGGCGCTGTCGTCGGGGCGGGCGGGGCGCAGGCTTACCATTTGGCGTAGTGGTCTTCGGTCACGCCCACCAGCTGGCTTACCGGGTGGGTGCGGCCGCTGTCGGGGTGGATGAGGGTGCCTGTAAACGTGCCGATGGGCTGGATATAACGGCTGGCGGCAATGAACAGGTCTTTGTTTTCGCCGCGTGCGCCCTCGGGGTAGAACTGCAGGTCTACCGCACCATCATCGGTGTGGATGTGCCAGGGGGTCAGCGGGTTGGCCGCATCGTAGCGGAAGTGAGCAGGGCCGACAGCCAGCAGCTCGCCATCCAGCCAGATCGCGTTTTCCGCGTCGCCCATATAGCCGGCTTGCAGGTTGAAGCCTAGCGCGGGGCTGTGCGCGCTGGCCCAGCGCCAGCTGGTTTCGCGCGCCAGCAGGCCATTGGAGGCATCTAGGCTGGCGATGGCACCGTCCAGAGACAAGCGCTGGCCGGCGCATTCGGCAAAACCGCTTACCGCCAGGGCACTGCTTTTATGGGTGGCGTGTGCCTGCCAGTTGGCCGGGGCGATCACGGCCAGGGTTTGTTCTGGCATGGGCAGCGCAATATGTGCGGCCAACTTTAGTGCATCGGTATTGATGGTGAGCTCGATGCGGTTGTCTGCGCGGCGAAAGGCGATACGCTGTTTACCGCGCTGGAAGGTGGCGTCGCCAAAGGCGCGGTTTTCGATCTGCGTGGCCAGCAGTGGCAGACCATCCGCGCTAAAGCTGGCCAGCAGGGTACGCTGGCGGCGGTCAAACACGTAGGCAAAGGCGCTACTGATCCAACCCACATCCACCACGGCGACACCAATAAAGTAATGCTCGTGGGCCAGCGCCGCGTATTGCCAGCGCTTGTGGTGCAGCGGGCGCAGCAGTTGCCTGATGGCCGGCATGCGCAGGGCGTGCCAGGAAAGCTGGGCGACAACGCCCCGATAGCTGCCAAAGGCGGGTATGCCACGTTCGTGTACCAGGCGTGCCGGTGCCGGGGGGAGTGAGCTGGTTGCCATCAGGCCGGGGCGGACTGCCGCCCATGTGTAAAAGGACACTCGAGTCTAGCGCACATTGCCCCTGCTGCACACGATGCCTGCATGTTGGCTGCCAAAGCATGCACGATGGCAGCAATAGCTGGCGCGGAGAGGGCGGGCGTGTTGCCGCCTTGCGACACCGGGCCTGACCGCAGGCGCAGGTGTGCGCTGGTGTAGCGTGAAAGCCAGGTGCGGGGCTTTGCCATAATTTGTTACATTGTGCCTGGCGCTACCGGTGAACAGCAGGGCAGCCTGGGTGCCCGGGCACGCTGGTAAGCAGCAAGATGGTGTTTGGCAGGATGCCTGTTTTACACTATCAATAAATACATAATATTTGTGCTCTGCCAAAGCATGCAAAACACACATAGAGGGTCATTACATGGATTTGACTGTGTTGCACGATAACGCAAACCGTGCCGCCAGCCTGCTGAAAAGCCTGGCCAATCAGGACCGGTTGCTGTTGTTGTGCCAACTGGTTGGTGGCGAGCGCACGGTGTCCGAGCTGGAAAAGCTCACTGGCATCCGCCAGCCTACCCTGTCGCAGCAACTGGGCGTGCTGCGCAATGAGTCGCTGGTCAGCACGCGGCGCGAAGGCAAATGGATTTACTACCGCGTGGCCAGCCAGGAAGCCATGGCGATTCTGGAAACCCTCTACGGCCTGTATTGTGGCGCCCAGCAAGATACCCCTGTCTGCGAGCTGCCCTCCACCGTGGCCTGATACCTGCCCTGCCCCAGCAAAACGCCAGCCCGCCAAGGCTGGCGTTTTGCTGGGGCAGGGCAGCATGTCGTGGATTCCACGTGCAACTTTCCACGCCACGGCTCTATCATAGCTGCATGACTTTGCGCCCCCGTCTTGTCGCCCTGGCGACCTCGCTGGCCCTGATCTGGCCCGCAGCCCCCACCACTGCCCATGACCTGCCCAACCTGGGGACGGTTGCCGAATCGGCCTTGCCCCAGGCCGAAGAAAACCGCATCGGCCGCGATATCCTGCGTAGCCTGCGCGACGATGGCGACGTAATAGACGATGCCGAAGTTGGCGACTACCTGGCCGACCTGGGTGGCAGCCTGGCGGCCACCGCGCAGGCCCCGTTGCTTCGCTTCAGCTTCTTTACCGTGAACGACCGCAGCATCAATGCCTTTGCCCTGCCGGGCGGGGTCATCGGCGTACACAGTGGCCTGCTGATGGTGGCGCAAAGCGAGGGCGAGGTGGCCTCGGTGCTGGCGCATGAAATCGCCCACGTCACCCAGCGCCACCTGGCGCGCATGCAGGAAAACAAAGGCAAGAACCAGCTGTGGCTGCTGGCCGCTGTACTCGCGGGGGCGTTGGCGGCATCGCGTAGCAGCAATGGCGATGCCACTTTTGGCGCATTGAATGCCGGAATCGGCCTGTCCATCAGCCAGCAGCTGGCCTATAGCCGCGATTTCGAACGCGAGGCCGACCGCTTGGGCATGCAATACCTGGCGGCCGCCGGTTTCGACCCGCGCGCCATGCCGGCGTTTTTCGAGCGCCTGCAGCAAGAGCAGCGCCATAACGATAACAATGCACTGGGTTTCCTGCGAACCCATCCCCTGACAGTAGAGCGCATCAGCGAAGGCCAGAGCCGCGCGCAAACCTACCCGGTAAAAATGCGCGCCAACAGTACCGATTTTGTCCTGATGCGTGAAAAGCTGCGCATCGCCACACTGGGGGCGCAGGACGCCCAGGCGTACTACCAGACCGCACTGGCCAGCGGCCGTTACCTGAACCGTGGCGCCGTGTTGTATGGCCAGGCCCGCGCCCTGTTGGCACAGGGGCAAACCGCCGCAGCGCAGGCGATGGTGCCGGCGCTGCGCCAGCAGCTGGGCAGCCACCCCTCGGTGCTGTTGCTGGAGGGCGATATCCAGCGTGCTGCGGCCAACCTGCCTGCCGCCATCCAGACCTACCACCAAGCCTTGCAAACCTGGCCGGCTCGCCGTGCCTTGCGCCTGGCAGAAATCGACACCCTGCTGCAGGCAGGCCGCGGCAGCGAAGCCCGCCAGGCCATAGATGCCGCCCTGTTACGCTATGGTGACGACGCCCAGCTGTGGCGCCTGTCGGCGCGCAGTTATGGCGAGGCCGACGCCTTGCGCTACCATGCGGCGCTCGGCAATGCGTTCTTTTTCGAACAAAAGTTCGATTCCGCACGCGTACAGTACCAGCTTGCCAGCCAGGCGCGTGGTGACGACTTCTATTTGCGCTCGTCTATCGAGGCCCGCTTGCGGGAGCTGGATCTCCTGCTGAAACCCACCCCTTGAGCGTGTCCGGCAGGCGTATTTCCCCTGCCATTTTTCCCTGTGGTGCGCTATACCGGGCAAAAGCCCGCCAGCTGCGCCGGACGTAGTGTTATGACAACATGACGTTGGCACATCGCAATCGCAAAAATACAACATGATGCGGCGCAATATCCCTGATTTTAAAGCTGGTTTTGAGTGAAAACCCCAATAGCCTATTCCGCCCGATCACAGGCAGGATTTACACTCTGCACCGTGTAAGAAAGTTTTCGTTTTCGCAAATTTTATTTGCGAAAATGTTCGCTTATAATCCGTGTTGAACCGAAGCGGCCCACACCCGGGCCGGAAACCACATGCAGGGCGTCGCAATAAGACGCCCCTAACAATAATGTGAGGATGTGAGATGGCAGCAATCTACCCTGACGATATCGACCCGATTGAAACCCATGAGTGGACCGATGCGCTGGAGTCCGTACTGGACAGCGATGGCGCTGAACGCGCCCATTTCCTGCTGGAAAAAATGGTTGAGCGCACCCGTCGTCGCGGCGCCCACCTGCCATTCGAAGCCACCACGGCTTATCAGAACACCATCCCGGTAGGCAAAGAGCAAAAGTCGCCGGGCAACCACGAGATGGAGCACCGCATCCGCTCGATCAACCGCTGGAACGCCATGGCCCTGGTGCTGCGTGCCGGCAAGAAAGACCTGGAGCTGGGTGGCCACATCGCCTCCTTCCAGTCGTCTGCCACCCTGTACGACGTAGGCTTCAACCACTTCTGGCGCGCTCATAACGACGAGCAAGAAGGCGATCTGGTGTACTTCCAGGGCCATATTTCCCCAGGCGTGTACGCCCGTGCCTACCTGGAAGGCCGCCTGAGCGAAGAACAGCTGGACAGCTTCCGCCAGGAAGTGGACGGCGGTGGCCTGTCGTCCTACCCGCACCCGTGGCTGATGGAAGACTTCTGGCAGTTCCCTACCGTATCGATGGGCCTCGGCCCGTTGATGGCCATCTACCAGGCACGCTTCCTGAAGTACCTGGAAAGCCGTGGCCTGGCCAAGACCCCTGGCCGTAAAGTGTGGTGCTTCTGCGGCGACGGCGAGATGGACGAGCCGGAATCCCTGGGCGCGATCGCCCTGGCCGCACGCGAAGGCCTGGACAACCTGGTATTCGTGATCAACTGCAACCTGCAGCGTCTGGACGGCCCGGTACGCGGTAACGGCAAGATCATCCAGGAACTGGAAGGCGACTTCCGCGGTTCCGGTTGGAACGTACTGAAAGTGATCTGGGGCTCGCGCTGGGACCCGCTGCTGGCCATGGACACCAAAGGCCTGCTGAAAAAACGCATGGACGAGTGCGTGGACGGCGACTACCAGACCTTCAAATCCAAAGACGGCGCCTACGTGCGCGAGCACTTCTTCGGTAAATACCCGGAGCTGCGCGAGATGGTTGCCAACATGTCGGACGAGGAGATCTTCAACCTCAACCGCGGCGGCCACGACCCGCACAAGGTGTACGCGGCGTACCACGAAGCCACCCACAATGCCAACGGCCGCCCGACCGTGATCCTGGCCAAGACCATTAAAGGTTACGGCATGGGCTCCAGCGGCGAAGCGCAAAACGTGGCGCACCAGGCCAAGAAAATGGCGCTGGAAAACCTGCGCAAGTTCCGCGACCGCTTTGGTATCCCGGTGTCCGACGAAGACCTGGAAAAAGTACCGTACTACAAGCCGGCAGAAGACAGCCCGGAAATGCAGTACATGCGCGAACGCCGCGCCGCGCTGGGTGGCTACCTGCCAGCCCGCAAACCGGTGAAAACCCCGCTGGCCGTACCAGGCCTGCACGTGTTCGACAGCCAGTTCAGCGATTCCGGCGAGCGTGAGTTCTCCACCACCATGGCGTTTGTACGTCAGCTGGGTATCCTGCTGAAAGACAAGAACATCGGTAAACAGATCGTGCCGATCGTGCCGGACGAGTCCCGCACCTTCGGTATGGAAGGCATGTTCCGCCAGTACGGCATCTGGTCTACCCAAGGCCAGAACTACGTACCGCAGGATGCCGACCAGCTGATGTTCTACAAGGAATCCAAAGATGGTCAGATGCTGCAAGAAGGCATCAACGAGCCAGGCGCGATGTCCTCGTGGATTGCGGCAGCGACCAGCTACGCCAACCACGGCATCCCGATGATTCCGTTCTACATCTACTACTCCATGTTCGGCTTCCAGCGCATTGGCGATCTGGCCTGGGCAGCGGGCGACATGCGCGCACGCGGCTTCATGCTGGGCGGCACCGCCGGTCGTACCACCCTGAACGGTGAAGGCCTGCAGCACGAAGACGGCCACAGCCACATCCAGGCTGGCCTGATCCCGAACTGCATCAGCTACGACCCGACCTTCGCTTACGAGCTGGCCGTGATCCTGCAGGATGGCCTGCGTCGCATGTATGTAGAACAGCAAGACGTGTTCTATTACATCACCCTGATGAACGAGAACTACACCCACCCGGCCATGCCGCAGGGCGCCGAAGAAGGCATCCTGAAGGGTATGTACCTGTTCAAGGACGGTGGCGACGCCGAGGTGAAAGTGCAGCTGATGGGCTCCGGCACCATCCTGCGCGAAGTCATTGCCGCCGCCGACCTGCTGCGCAACGACTTTGGCATTGCCTCCGATATCTGGAGCGTGACCTCGTTCAACGAGCTGCGTCGTGACGGTATGGAAGCCGCCCGCCACAACCTGCTGAACCCGCTGGGCGAACAGCGCCTGTCCTACGTAGAGCAGCAGCTGGCAGGCCGTAGCGGCCCGGTGGTTGCCTCTACCGACTACATCCGCAACTACGCCGACCAGATCCGCGAGTACGTACCAGGCCGCTACGTGGTACTGGGTACCGACGGTTATGGCCGCTCCGACAGCCGCGCCAAGCTGCGCGAGTTCTTCGAAGTGAACCGTTACTACGTGGTGGTAGCCGCCCTGTCGGCGCTGGCACGCGAAGGCAAGATCGACGCCGCCCGCGTACAGGAAGCCATCACCAAGTACGGCATCAACGTGAACAAGCTGCCGAGCTGGAAGGTTTAAGCCGCCTGCGGCCAACCTTGGGGACGGGCGCGCCGCACGGCGCGCCCTGCACAAGCCGAATAGTGGCAGCCGGCGTTTACCCGCCTGCTGCCCCACGATGTGGATAAAGCCATGAGCAATCTGATCGAACTGAAAGTGCCCGACATTGGCGGGCACAGCAATGTAGACGTGATCGAAGTATTCATCCAGCCAGGCCAGACCGTTGCCTTAGACGACAGCCTGATCACGCTGGAAACCGATAAAGCCACCATGGAAGTACCGGCCGAGACCGCCGGTGTGGTGAAAGAAGTGCGCGCCGTACTGGGTGGCAAGATTTCCGAAGGCGACGTGATCGCCATTATCGAAGTCGGTGCCAGCGCTGCCGCCCCGGCGCCGGCGGCTGCCGTCGCTGCGCCCGTTGCTGCTGCGCCAGCTCCGGTAGCCGCACCTGCACCCGCTGCTGCCCCGGCCGCTGCGGCCAACGTTGGCCGCAGCGAGATCCGTATTCCGGATATCGGTGGCCACAGCGGTGTGGACGTGATCGAGGTATCGGTCAAAGTGGGTGACGAGATCAAGGTGGACGACAGCCTGATCACCCTGGAAACCGACAAAGCCACCATGGAAGTGCCGGCCACTGCCGCAGGCCGCGTGGTAGAAGTGAAAGTAAAAGTAGGCGACAAGGCCAGCGAAGGCGACCTGATTGTGGTGGTAGAAGGCGTTGGCGCCGCTGCTGCCCCGGCTGCTGCCGCCCCTGCGCCCGTGGCTGCCCCGGCTCCCGCTGCCGCACCCGCCGCGGTAGCCGCCCCGGCTGCTGCACCTGTGGTGGCCCCGGTGGCTGCTGCTGTGGCTGCTGCGTTCAACGAAGCCGGTTTTGCCAAATCGCACGCTGGCCCGTCGGTACGCAAGCTGGCGCGTGAGCTGGGTGTGGACCTGTCCAAGGTGAAGGGCTCCGGCCGCAAAGGCCGTATCGTCGAAGAGGACGTGAAGGGCTTCGTGAAAGCCGTGCTGCAAAACCCGGCTGCGCTGGCACCGGCTGCTGCCGCACCGGCTGGCAGTGGCGTGGGTCTGGACCTGCTGCCGTGGCCGAAGGTGGACTTTGCCAAGTTCGGCCCGATCGAAACCAAGCCGCTGTCGCGCATCCAGAAAATCTCGGGTGCCAACCTCAGCCGCAACTGGGTGATGATCCCGCACGTAACATTCAACGACGAGTGCGACATCACCGAGCTGGAAGACTTCCGCAAGACCATCGGCAAAGAGTGGGAAAAATCCGGCCTGAAGATCAGCCCGCTGGCCTTCATCATCAAGGCCGCCGCCGAAGCGCTGAAGGCGTTCCCTGCCTTCAACAGCTCGCTGGATGGCGACAACCTGGTGCTCAAGCAGTACTACCACATCGGCTTTGCTGCCGACACGCCGAACGGCCTGGTGGTACCGGTGATCAAGAACGTGGACCAGAAGGGTATCAAGCAGATCGCCAAGGAACTCACCGAGCTGTCCGCGCTGGCGCGCGACGGCAAGCTGAAGCCTACCGACATGCAAGGCGCTACCTTCACCATCTCGTCCTTGGGCGGCATTGGCGGCACCAGCTTCACCCCGATCGTGAATGCGCCGGAAGTGGCCATCCTGGGCGTGTGCAAGTCGCAGATCAAGCCGGTATGGAACGGTAAAGAGTTCGCACCGCGCCTGATGTGCCCGCTCTCGCTGTCCTTTGACCACCGCGTGATCGACGGTGCCGCTGCGGCCCGCTTCACCGTGTACCTGGGCAAGCTGCTGTCCGACGTACGTCGCCTGATCCTGTAATCATGCCTGGCGCAGGTTGGCCGCGGCCAGCCTGCCCGCCATTGCGGATGGAAAACCATGAGCAATCTGATTGAACTGAAAGTGCCGGACATCGGCGGCCACAGCAATGTGGACGTGATCGAAGTGTTCGTGAAAGTAGGCGACACCGTTGCCAAAGACGACAGCCTGATCACGCTGGAAACCGACAAAGCCACCATGGAAGTCCCGGCCGAACAAGCCGGCGTGGTGAAAGAAGTGCGTACCGCCGTGGGCGGCAAGATCTCCGAAGGCGACGTTATTGTCGTGATCGAAGCCGCTGGCGCCGCCGCTGCGGCCAACCCTGCGCCAGCGGCCGCCCCGGCTGCTGCTGCACCCGCCGCCGCCCCCGCAGCCGCGCCGGTAGCGGCCCCGGTGGCCGCCAGCCATGGTGGCGCTGCCGACATCGAGTGCGACGTACTGGTACTGGGCGCCGGCCCTGGCGGCTACTCCGCCGCCTTCCGCGCTGCCGACCTGGGCCTGAAAGTGGTACTGGTAGAGCGCTACGCCACCCTGGGCGGCGTGTGCCTGAACGTAGGCTGCATCCCGTCCAAGGCGCTGCTGCACAACGCGGCGGTGATCGACGAGGTGAAACACCTGGCCGCCAACGGCATCAAGTTTGCCGCGCCGGAAATCGACATCGACATGCTGCGTGGCTACAAGGAAAAAGTCATCGGCAAACTCACCGGTGGCCTGGCCGGCATGGCCAAGGCACGCAAGGTGCAAGTGGTGCGCGGTGTCGGCCAGTTCCTGGACCCGTACCACCTGCAAGTGGAAACCACCGAAGGCAGCGGCCAGGACAAGACTGGTGCCAAGCAGGTGATCAAGTTCAAGAACGCCATCATCGCCGCCGGTAGCCGCGTGGTGAACCTGCCGTTCATCCCGCAAGACCCGCGCATCGTGGATTCCACCGGCGCGCTGGAGCTGAAAACCGTCCCCGGCAAGATGCTGGTGATCGGTGGCGGCATCATCGGTCTGGAAATGGGTACCGTGTATTCCACCCTGGGCGCACGCCTGGACGTGGTGGAAATGATGGACGGCCTGATGCAAGGCCCGGACCGTGATCTGGTAAAGGTATGGGAAAAGTACAACGCCCATCGCTTCGACAACATCATGACCGGCACCAAAACCGTGGCCGTGGACGCCCGTGAAGACGGCATCTACGTAACCTTTGAAGGCGCCAAAGCCCCTGCCGAGCCGCAGCGTTACGACCTGGTACTGGTGGCCGCCGGCCGTGCGCCGAACGGCAAGCTGATCGGGGCGGAAAACGCCGGTATCGCCGTGACCGACCGTGGCTTTATCGAAGTAGACAAGCAGCAGCGCACCAACGTGCCGCACATCTACGCCATCGGCGACATCGTTGGCCAGCCGATGCTGGCACACAAAGCGGTGCACGAGGCACACGTGGCAGCCGAAAACTGCGCTGGCCACAAAGCCTACTTTGACGCCCGCGTGATTCCGGGCGTGGCCTACACCGACCCGGAAGTAGCGTGGGTAGGCGTGACCGAAGAGAGCGCCAAGCGTGACGGCATCAAGATCGAAAAAGCGGTGTTCCCGTGGGCTGCCTCCGGCCGCGCCATCGCCAACGGTCGCGACGAAGGCTTCACCAAGCTGATTTTCGATGCCGAGACCCATCAGGTCATCGGCGGCGCCATCGTGGGTACCCACGCCGGCGACATGCTGGGCGAAATCTGCCTGGCGATCGAAATGGGCTGCGACGCCACCGACATCGGCAAGACCATCCATGCTCACCCGACCCTGGGCGAGAGCATCGGCATGGCCGCCGAAGTGGCACACGGCAGCTGCACCGACCTGCCGCCGCAACGCAAGAAGTAAACCCCGCGCCTGCGGCCAACGTTGGCCGCACGGCAAGGTAACAAGGGCAAGCCCGTGGGCTTGCCCTTGTTATTTTTATAACGATCTCTCACTTCAAGTTACTTTGAGGTTCACTTTTCATTAACTAGAAGAAACTTTTGGTGAATTTTAGGTTGAATTTGTGAAATTGAAGATGTATTATGCTGGGTATATATTCATACCAAGTATTGAAAGTTTTCGATGCTACCACTGCCCGACTCCAAGGATTTCCCGCGTGCACTCAAAGAGGCACGGCTTGCTAAAGGTTTGAGCCGAGCTGCTTTGGCCAAGCTTGCCGGCATTCATCCAGTTATGCCAAGGCGCTACGAAGAGCCAGAGTGTGGTGAGTTTGCCAGACCGTCGGCATCGACCTACCAAGCGTTATTGAGCGTCTTCACAGTTGAAGGCCAACCATCCGTGACGGATACATGTGTCGTTAGCCTGCAGGATGCTTCGATAGATGAAATCATCAGCGAGCTGAAGTCACGAGGCGCTACCGTTTCGTTACATTTCCCTGTCAATGGAGGGGATGCGGTGGACGCCCCGTTTCCTAATACTTCTGGAGTGAACAAATGATGAACGATCTGATTACTTTGCCTCACGATAATAACCGCCAGTTCGATGCCCGCTTGCTCGCTGGATTTATGATGTTTAACGGTATGGCGCACATTATCCAGGGGCAACAGCAGGTAATTATCTCGGAGCACAGCAAACCGAATTCGCTCGATTTTTTCATACGCCACCACTTTGCCGGACTGAAAGACACCGCCCAGGCAGTTAATGATGTGATGGAGCAGCTGGTGCGTACGGGCTATTTCGTAGAAGATGAAGCGTTACTTTGCCCGGATAGTGGCCGCTTGTGCAAAGGTCTTATACTGCTAAGAAAGTAAGCGGAACGGTATGACGAGGCACAGCTTGGCGGCGTGATGGCGGGCTGTTGCTGGCGTATCTGTAATAAACAAGGGCAAGCCCACGGGCTTGCCCTTGTTGCATACTGGCAAGCCGTACCGCTGCAGGTGTCTGTCAGGGCTGGCCGAGCACGCTATGGCGTGCCAGGCTGCGCCACAGCGCTGGCCATTGTTCGGCCCAGCAGCAGGTGTGATCAACGCCGGGAATCACCATGATGGATTGCTGCCTGGCGGGTGCCCGTTGGGCGAAGGCCCGGGCAATCTGTGCGGGCACAACCTCATCCTGCTGCCCCACCAGATGCCATTGCGGGGTGGCGTGCAGCGCGGCGGCGACGTCTCCCGGGTTCAGCGAGCCGTCCAGCGGGGTGAGGCTGTGGTGCGCCACCCATTGCTGTGTTTCCAGGTTACCGGCTACGGTGACCAAAGCGGCAATGTCCTGCCGGCGGCTAGCTACCAGCGTGGCGATGGCGCCGCCACCTGAGTAGCCCACCAGTATTAACTGTGTGGCACCGTAGCGTGTCTTGAGCTGGCTGATGGCCTGGTCGGTGGCATCGACCGTGTTGTTGGCAAAGCGGGCGTGGGTCCAGTATGGCATCTGGCACTGCGGGTCTGGCCTGGCCTGGTATTGGCATGGCCGCGCCAGATAGGCTGCCTGGCCCAGTGGCTGGGCCAGCGCCAGCTGCAGGGCGAGCGGGTTTAGCGGGGTAGGGTCGAACGAAGGCTGTGTGGCAGAGAGCCAGGCCAAGCCGTCGCCTTCTATGTAGATGCTGAGCGTCTGATATGTTCTGGCGGGGGGCGGCCCAAAGCCTTGCAGGGTAAACGTCGTGCTGGGCAGGGTGATGGCTTGCCAGCCTTTGGCCTTGGCCAGTTGCTGTGCGGTATCGGTGCGCATGGCCAGGTCCGGTAGGCTCTGGCAGGCTGCCAGGCCTGGCAGCAGCACGCAGGTCAAAAGGTGTTTCAGCGCAGAGCGAGCATTCATGAGCGGCAGGGTAAACGGCAATGGCCACAGCGCCTAGGGCTGTGGCCGGTTTGCCCGGGTGTTTAGAAAGACCAGCGTGCTTTGAGCGATGCCGTCTGGTTCAGGAAAGCCTCACGGTGTTCGGCATCATAACGCAGGGTAATTTCCGTCCCCTGGCTGGTGACGTGGGTGATACCCAGCCCGGCGCGCGCAGTCCACGGGTCCGGGTCCAGACCGTAGGTGGTAAAGGCCGCGCTACTGGCACCGGCAAAGCTGGCAGTAATGCTGGAGCGTTTGGCCATGGTGTTGTACCCCACGCCCAGGTTGGCCGCTACGCTGGTATGGTCATTCAGCTGATGGCTGAGTTTGCCATCCAGCCCCAGTACCAGCTCTTCACTGTCACGGCTGTCTACGTTCAGGTTCAGCAAGCCTGCGCCAGATTCCCGGTAGGCTTTATCCTTGATCCAGGTGTAATCCGCGCGCAGCGACGGGGTAAGGGTGGTTTTCGCGTTTAGCTGGTAGGCACGATCAAGACTGGCACCCAGGTGGCTGGTGTAGCTCTTGAAGCTGGATTCTGCCGTGGTACTGGTAAAGGCGATCCGGCGCTGGCCTTTATTACTGTTCTGCCCCACATCTGCCTGGAAGTTCAGGTCGGTATTGGCAGACAGGTTATAGCTGCCATAAGCCACCAGCTGGAACACATCCACATCGGCACTTTGCTTGGCGATCGACGAATTGCTGTCCACGCTGGCGTTGGCATAGGCCGAGGCGATACCCAGGCGGAGCTTGTCGTTCAGGCTGCCATCCACACCAAATGCCAAACCTGTGGTGGTGGATTTAAAGCCTGACACACCTTGCTGGTCGTGCTGTTTGGCCCAGGAGCCAAACGGTTTTACCCAGACATATTTGTCACCAAAGAAGTGCTCGCCAGAAGACAAGCCACGGCCGGATTCCAGGCGCGACTGGATGACCCGGTTAATGCCGGCCAGGGCATTGCCGGTGGCTGCCATGGAACCACCCGTGAGCAGGGGCAGTACTTGCGAAGCCGCGTCGGATACTGCTTTGTCACCAGACAGATTGGCATTGGTAAAGATGGCCAGCAGATTCGAGTTGGCATCGATCACGGCTGCCGCTCCAAATGCCGGGTTGTTTTTGGTGTTGTTGCTGGCTACCAGCACGCGCAAACCACTGCCCCCGCCCCCGCTGGCGATCTGGCCTTGTTGCGCCAGATAGGCGATCAGGTTTTTCACAAAGTCACCGATGCCCGGATAGCTGGGGTTATCCATAAAGCTGGATTGCAGGAAATTCACATCCAGCACCGAAATGACTGTGCCGGTTGGTGCGTTGGCCAAGGTACCTACCCCCCAGGCAACGGCTGCACAGTCGGTTGTGATGCAGGTGCCGGTACCGGCGGAGGGAAACACACCGCTGGCAGGAAATTTGACGCTGGTAGTTTGGTTGTTGAGGCGGAATGCATCATTGACGGTGGTTGCTGCCGTGCCGTTCTGAGTAACTGCACCGAGCGTCCCTCCGCCCAAGCTGGCGATGAACTCGACAATCGCGGCATTGCGTGTTGCACCAAAACCGGAATTTTCCCCCATCAGAAACAAGGTGCCGCCACCGTTCAGGTAGCTGGTGTAGGCGGTGCGCTGGTCGGTAGAGATGGGCTTGTTTGCCCCCAGGTCCCAAACCTGTCCGTAAGAGGACAGCCCAGTTGGCGTGTAGCTGGCGTAGTTGCTGCTGATATCGATAGTGGTCGGCGTATTACCTTGCGCAGTCTGTACCGTGGTCAGACCTGCAGCTTCGTTACCCGCAGCATGGTAATCGTAAATCAGTACATTGGCGGCCATCGCAGACAAGGGCAGGGCCAGAGAGCAGGCGAGAGCGATGTTTTTGAGTTTCATGCAGGTTCTCCAGGAGTGGCTCGTGTGTTGTTTTGTATTTCAGCCTAGAAAACGAATAGCTACATTTCAACATAATGTATAAAAACAAATATTTTGTTTAAACAAAAATTAATTCAATTCGTGCGGCATCACGCTATAGCACGATAGCGACGGGTCTTGCTGGCCGCTGGCCTGGCTGGGTAGGGCCGTGCCGGGCAGCTTCTGGAGGCATCTGTTTGTGGCCGGGTGGTGGGCGCTTTCTGCACGACTGGCAGTGCAAGCTTGCCGATGGCGGATTGCGGCGAAGGTCGCCATGCGCTGTGTGTGAAAGCGCGGGGCGCCGCCAAGAGGCGGCCAGAAGAGATGGGGCGGGTCGGTGTGTAGATACGGGCGCGGGCATTTCAGGCGGCTGCTACCGGCTGTTCATCAGCGTGACAAGCATCGCGGGCGCCGTGCGTTGCCACACGGTAGCGCGGCGCTGGACAGCCCGGCCAGACAAAGCAAGGTGGTATGGAAAAGAACGGTCCTGGTGCTTTACGCCATGCTTTAATCCCTATCGTCATTATCCTCGTGGTGCGGTAGACGACAGTGCTGCGGGTTTATCCAGGCGGCCAGCTATCGGGTTTGTCGCAGGCCGGCTAGCACCCAGCGCTGGATGTTGGCCGCATCCATCGCCCCGGCCTGGCGTTGTACTTCCCGGCCATTCACAAACAGGATCAGCGTGGGAATGCTGCGGATGTTGAAGCGCTGCCCCAGCGTGGTTTCCGTCTGGGTATCGATTTTGGCAAAGCGCACCTGGGGCATGGCGGCGGCGGCCTGGGCAAAGGCCGGGCCCATCATCTGGCAGGGGCCGCACCATGGCGCCCAGAAATCCACCACTACCGGTATGTCGTTGCGTGTGAGGTGGCGTTCGGCGTTGTCCACGTTCAGCGCTACTGGCTGGCCGTGCAGTAGCGGCTGGTGGCATTGGCCGCAGTTGGGGGCTTCGCCCAGGCGGGTGGCGGGCAGGCGGTTGATGGCGTGGCAATGCGGGCATACCAGGTGCAGGGCGGTGGTGGTGGTCATGGTGGTGCGCTCAAAACGGTCTGCCCTGCATATCGGTGCAGGCAGCACAGTTTCAAGTGTTGCAGAATGTGGGCCGCAGCGGTGCCAGTTTATTGGCATAATCCGGGGCTGATATAGGGAGACACAGATGAAAAAGTGGTTAGGCGCGGCCTTGCTGGTGTTGGCCGCCGCGGCGCAGGCGGGTGAGGTAGCCGGGCATTACTACCTGAGCGGCGTGCGTGAGGTGGGTTCGGAGTTGGTACTACGGCCGGATGGCGGCTTCCAGTGGATGATCAGCTACGGCGCGGTAGACCGTTTTGCCCAGGGGCGCTGGCAGCGCCAGGGTGACAAGGTGCAGCTGCGCACCAGCCAGCCAGAGGCGGAGCCGGCGTACCGCCTGTTCCGTGAAGACGAGTTGAACATACGCAAGCCCCCGGCAGCGGGCCGCTGGGTGGCCATTGTAGGCATGCCGAATGTCGGGCCGATGAGCGGGGTAGATGTGCACTTTGTTGGCCAAAGCGGCCAGACGCTACAGGCAGTTACCGACCGCAACGGCGATGCGCAAGTGGCCGCGCCTGCGGGCGACAGCTGGGTGCGGGTAGGGCTCCGCCGTGCTGGCAGCCAGGCCGCATTACAGTGGCTGGCGCTGCCGCCGGAGCGCAGTAGTGCGCGTATTGCGGCCTTTGCAGTAGATGACACGGCGTATGTGCTGCCACAGGCCTTTCGCCAGGCCAACCTGCGGGTGGAGGGTGAGACGCTGATCATGGAGCTGGAAGGGCAAGCGCTGCGCTATCAGCGTTGAGGTTGCCGGGGCTGACCGTTATTGCCACATCCAAGCCCAATGGCATAAAGCATGGCTTGTTGTGCGGTGGTGCCTGCCCTGGCAGCGTATACAGCGCATAGCTTGGCCAATTCGTTCTATGCATACGGTGTTCTATGGTGTTGTGGCTTGCTGCCATGCAGGGCATTGGTGATGCTGCACTGCGATGTGGCGCGCAGTGCGGGCCACAGGGGTCTGTCGGGCGATCTGCCCGTGCAGGCCAGGCTTTCTTCAACACCGGAAGGAAACACCATGAGCATTTTTGGCAAGATCATGTCCACACTGGGCATGGGCGATGACAAACCCGCCACCCCGGCCCCCGTTCCTGCGGCCAAACCAGCCGTTGCCCCCGCTCCGGCCGCCGCCGCCGTGGCCACCCCGGCTGCAGTGGTGGCCGCGCCACCGGTAACGGCCATTACCGTGATTGATGTGGTAGCGCAGCTGTCCAGCCGTGCCGCCAGCCATGCCGAGCCGCTGAACTGGCAAACGTCGATTGTGGATCTGCTCAAGTTGCTGGGGCTGGATAGCAGCCTGGCCGAGCGCAAGGCGCTGGCACAGGAGCTGGGCTGCCCAGCCGACAAGCTGGCCGACTCTGCACAGATGAACACCTGGCTGCACAAGACCGTGCTGCAGAAGCTGGCCGCCAACGGCGGCAATATTCCGGCCAAGCTGCTGGACTGATGCCGCATGGAGCAGGTACCCGGCGTGGCTTGATGCCCTGCCGGGCTTTGTTTTTTGCGCGGCCAACGTTTGCCTCGCTGTGGTGTACCAGGCGGGTGGCGGTACCGTCTGCCGGCTTACGCTGGTGTGGGTGGCGCAGTGTGCAGCTGTAGTAAGTCCCAGCGGTTGCCGTACAGGTCTTCAAACACGGCTACCGTACCGTAGTCTTCCGTGCGCGGTGTTTCGCAAAAATGGACCCCTGCGGCCAACATGCGCTGGTAGTCTTGCCAGAAATCGCGGCTTTCCAGAAACAGCCATACCCGCCCGCCCGCCTGGTTGCCGATAAAGCCGGCTTGCCCAGGGTTGGCCGCACGGGCCAGCAGCAGCGCACAGCTGCCGCCAGGCGGGGCCACCACCACCCAGCGCTTGTCGCCTTGCGGGGTATCTTCCAGCAGGCTAAAGCCCAGTTTGCTGGTAAACCAGGCAATGGCTTCATCGTAGTCGCGCACGATCAGCGCCACGCGTGACAGCAGGGTAGACATAGGGCTCCTTTGCCATGGTCTGGGGCTGTTAGGGAGTGGGGGCGCAGTTTATCGCCGAAAAGCTAATTGTAAATTATCGAAGATTGCCGATGCAGCAATATCGCCGCGCCAGTAGTTTTGTTTTAACTGTCATCTGCTCTAACATGGAGCGTCCTGCTCACCCCCCGTCTGTCATCATGCGTCGCGCCCTGCTATTGCTTGCCTTGAGTTCCCCGTCTGCCTGGTCCGCGCTGGACTATCAGGTAGAAATTGTTGCGCCTGACAGCCTGAAAACCCTGCTGCAAAACAATCTGGATTTAACACAACTGCGCGAGGACGAGGCGCTGCAGGAAAGCGACCTGCAGGCCATGATTGCCAGCACGCCGGACGAGGTCAAAAAACTGCTGGAAACCGAAGGCTACTTTGCAGCCAAGGTCACCGTGCAGCGCGAGGGTAATACCGTACGCGTGCAGCTGGACCCGGGCGAGCCGGTGCTGGTGTACGACGTGAACGTGACCCTGCAAGGGCCAGTGCGGCAGGAGCCAGACTACGGGCGCTTCATCAGTACCGCGCTGGCCGAGTGGGTGCTACCCATTGGCGGCCAGTTCCGCCAGGACGACTGGGACAGCAGCAAAAAAGGCGTATTGCGCCCGCTGCTGCTGGAGCGCTTCCCGCTGGCACAGATTACCAGCGCCCGCGCCGACATCGACCCCGCTAGGCACAGCGCCGAGCTGAACGTGGTGATAGAGAGCGGCCCGCGCATCAGCTACGGCCCCCTACAGATCCAGGGCGCGCAGCGTTACCCCGAGCAGGTGATACGCGGCCAGGCCAACTTTCGCGAAGGCGGCCCCTACAAGCAGGCCGACATTCTGGACTACCAAGCCAGCCTGGAGCGCGACAGCCACTACAGCAATGTGGTGGTGGCACCGTTGTGGGAAGCGCGGCAGGACGACCGCGTGCCGGTGCAGGTAAGCGTGACCGAAATGCAGCGGCAAAAGCTGGATACCGGCTTGAACTACAGCAGCGGCGATGGCGCCGGTGTACGCCTGGGCTACGAGCATTACAATATTTTCAAGCGCGGCTACACCGGCTCGGTGGTGTACGACTGGAAAAAAAGCCGTCAGCGGCTGGACCTGGGCCTGGGTTTCCCGCGCACCGCCAGCGGCTACTCGCACGCCATCAACCTGAGCCGCCGCCATACTGAAGCCGACAATACCGTGACCGATACCAACGAGGCGGGGGTGTTCCGCATCCGCCAGGTCGGCAATATCGAATCGCGGCTGGGGCTGGAATACCTGGTGGAAAAAGAGGTGTTGGCCAACACCCTTACCCGTGATAACCGCGCCATTATCGTGTCGTATGGCTGGACGCAACGCGCCATCGACAACGCCCTGCGCCCCGGGCGCGGCTACATGATTGAAGCGCAAGCGGCCACCACGGTAGGCAATGTGGCCAGCGATACCCGCTTTAACCGCGCCTACCTGCGGCTGTCCAACTACTGGACGCCCGCCTTCCTGACCCGCAGCACCCTGGTCACCCGGGTAGAAGCCGGCCAGGTCTGGGCGCAGGACAGCACCGAAGTACCCGCCTCGCGCCTGTTCAAGGCCGGTGGTGTGAACAGCGTGCGCGGTTACAACTACCAGAGCCTGGGCGTGGACGATAGCAATGGCACCATCAGCGGCGGGCGTGTGATGGCCACCGCCAGCGTGGAATACCAGTACGCGGTCACGCGCGACTGGCGTGCCGCCCTGTTTTACGACGCTGGCGATGCGGCCAACAGCTGGCAGGACGTGCGCGTGGCCAAAGGCTGGGGGGCCGGTGCGCGCTGGCTTACCCCCATTGCGCCTTTGGCCTTTGATATCGCCCGTGGCGAGCGCGACCACCGCTGGCGCTGGAACCTGAACCTGGGATTGGCATTTTGAACCCGCAACACCCCACCCCCGATACCCCGCCAGAAGACACCATGCCGGCGCTGCCGCGCCGCCGCCAGCTGGGGCGGCTGTTCTGGCTGCTGTGTTTGTTGCCGCTGTTGCTGCTGGGCGCCAGCGGCTGGTGGTTTACCGCCACGCCGGCCGGCTTTGCCACGCTCTGGCGCTGGGCTGGCCAGCTGAGCGCCGGCCAGCTGCAGGTTGGCCGCGTACAGGGCACGCTGTGGCAGGGCTTTACCCTGCAAGACCTGTGTTGGACAACACCTGACAGCCAGCTGGCCATCAGCCGGCTAGCCCTGGACTGGCAGCCGCAGGCGCTATGGCAGCGCCAGCTGCATATCCGCCAGCTGGCGCTGGGTACGGTCAGCTGGCAAAGCCGCCCCGACCCGCAGCCCAAGCCGGCACAGCCGCCCACCGACCTGAGCCTGCCGCTGGCCATCCGGCTGGATAGCCTGAGCCTGGCGCAGCTGCAGCTACCGGCACAAAAGCTGCAGCTGCACGGCCTGCAGGCCAGCTACCGCTACCAGGGCGCGCAGCACCAGCTGCAGCTCGCGCAGCTGGGGAGCCCTTGGGGCGCGCTGGGCGGCCAGCTGGCATTGGGCGACGCCTCCCCCTTTGCGCTGCAGGGCAAGGTACATTACCAGGGCCGGCTGGAAGGCGTGGCCACACAAGGCCAGCTGGGCATGAGCGGCAGCCTGCTGCTGCCGCAGCTGCAGGGCGAGGTGACCGCACGCGGCCTGCTGATCGCGCTGAACGGCAAGCTGGCACCGTTCGACGTGACCCCGCTGCGCCGCCTGCGCCAGCTGGACCTGCGCGTCGGCGGCATTAACCCGCAAGCCTTCCAGCCCGCCTGGCCGCAGGCCGCGCTGGCGCTGTCGGTACAGCTGACCCCGCAGGATGCCGACACCGTGGCCGGTGGCCTCAGTCTGGTAAACAGCCAGCCGGGCGCTCTCTCGGCCAAGCGCCTGCCGCTGTCGCTGCTGTGGGGCGATTTCCGTATCCATAAAGACACCTTGCAGCTGCCCGGCCTGACCGCGCAGCTGGCCGGTGGCCAGGCCACGCTGCGCGGCCAGGCCAGTGCCACAGCACTGGCACTGCAGCTAGGCCTGAGCGCGCTGGACAGCCAGGCCGTAGATAGCAGCCTGCCGGCGCACAAGGTCTCCGGTACGGTAGGGATCAGCGGCAGCCCGCCGCTCCCCGCTCTGGCCCTGAAGCTGGCCAGCGGCAAGCTGGCGGTGGAAAGCCGCGTTGCGCTGGCCGACAAGCCGCGCCGCGTCAAGCTGGACGACCTGCTGCTGCGCACCGGGGTAGGCCGTTTCCAGGGTAAGGGGCAGTACCTGATTGACGACAAGGCGCTGGGTTTTGACGGCCGCTTTGTCAGCTTCGACCCCGGCCTGCTGGATACCCGCCTGCCGCGTGGCAATATCAATGGCCAGTTGCTGGCCACCGCCCGCCTGGCCAACCGGCCGCAGGGCGATGTGTCGCTGAAGTTTGCCCCCAGCCAGCTAGGTGGTGCCGCGCTGGGCGGCCAGCTGGCCCTGACATGGCAAGCGCAGCGTGTCAGCGCGGTGAACGCCGACCTGAGCCTGGGCCGCAACCGCCTGCAGGCACAAGGCGCTTACGGCGCGGCAGGCGACACGCTGAAGCTGCAGTTGGCCGCACCCGACCTCAGCCCGCTCGGCCCCGCCTTTGCCGGCGAGCTGAACGCCCAGCTGGCGCTGGCCGGCACCCCGGCGCGCCCGGATATCAGCGCCCAGCTGCAGGCCAGCCGCCTGGCGCTGCCTGGCGGCGTGCAGCTGGCCAGCCTGACGGCAGAAGGCCGCAGCGGTACCGCCGAGGACAGCCCCTTCCGCCTGATGCTGCAAGGGCGCGGCCTGCAAGCCGCTGGCCAGCGGCTGGACGACCTCACCCTGAACACGAACGGCGTACGCGCTGCGCACCAGCTTAGCCTGGCCGTGCGCGGCCAGCTGCAAGGCAAGCCGCAAACGCTGAACCTGGCCCTGCAAGGCGGGCTGGACACCCATACCCTGCGCTGGCGCGGCACGCTGACCAGCTTGCAGGCCGACGGTGCCGTGCCACTGCGGCTGGCTGCCCCGGCCGCGCTACAGCTGGCGCAAGACAGCGTGACACTGGCGCCTAGCCGCTGGCAGGCACTGGGTAGCAGCTGGCAGCTGGGCGAAACCGGCTGGCAGCAGGCGGCTGGCTGGCGCAGCCAGGGCCAGGTCAATGCGCTGGCGCTGTCCGCGCTTGCCCCGTGGTGGACGCCGCCCGTGCCACAAGACCTGGTACTGGCCGGGCAGTGGTCGCTGGCGGGGCAGCACGGCCTGCCGCAGGGCAAGATTGCGCTGCAGCGCCTCAGCGGCGACCTGACCCTGCCGGCGCAGGGCGGCCACCCGGCGCAAAACTTGGGCCTGAACCGTGCCACGCTGCAGCTGGGCCTGGGCGAAAACGCCCCCTTCAGCCTGCAGCTGGACACGCGCTTTGGCCGCGTGGCGGGCGAGGGGGCCATCAACCTGCCGGCAGGCAGCACCGGCCTGGACAGCGCCAGCATCAACGGCCGCCTGAATGCCGCCGTGCCCGCGCTGGCGGTACTGCAAAGCCGCATGCCCGCCGGTACCGAGCTGGATGGCAGCCTGGCGGCAAACCTGACGCTGAGCGGCTCGCTCCTGGCGCCGCAGCTGGGCGGTACGCTGAGCGGTCAGGGCCTGCGCTTTATCGAGCGGCGCAACGGCATTCGCCTGGAGCACGGCGTGCTGGCGGCGCGGCTATTGGGGCGCAGCCTGCAGATCGACACCCTGCAGTTCGGCAAAGACGGCGAGATCGGCGCCAATGGCCAGCTCTCGCTGGATGGCGATATCCCGTTGGCCGCGGTGACGCTGACGCTGAAACGCTTTGCCGTGCTGGACCGCCCTGGGCGGCGCCTGCTGGTATCGGGTAGCAGCAAGATCAGCATCGAGCAGGGCCGTGCCATGGTGCGCGGCAACTTTACCGTCGACCATGGCCGCTTCGACCTGCCCAAGCTGGGTGGCCCCAAGCTGTCGTCCGATGTGTACGTGGCAGGACGCACGGTAGATGAGGGGGGCAAGACCCTGCCACTGGGGCTGGATCTCACCGTGACATTGTCGGACGACGTGCGCTTTGCCGGTAATGGCCTGGATGCCTGGCTGGGCGGCGACATCCGCCTGCTGGCCCAGCCTGGCGGCCAGCTGCAGGCGCGCGGGCAGATCCGCGTGGACAAGGGCCGTTTCAAGGCCTACGGCCAGGACCTGGACATCAACCGGGGCGTGGTGAGCTTTACCGGCCCGCTGGATAACCCGTCGCTGGATATCCGCGCCAAGCGCCGCATGTCGCAGGTGGGCGCCGGGGTGGAAATTACCGGCTCGGTACTGACGCCCACGGTGAAGCTGGTGGCCGACGAAGCCATGTCGGAAAAAGACAAGCTGTCCTGGCTGATCCTGAACCGCGCCGCCACCAGTGACGAGCGCGACAGCGATATTGCCGGCGCCTCGGCCGGCGGCCTGCTGGCGGGAATGGTCAATGACAAAGTCGGGCTGTTCGACGATGTGGGTGTGCAGTCGCGGGCGGAAACCACCAGCGCCAGCGGCACGGTGAGCCCGGCCGAGCAGGTGGTGGTGCTGGGCAAGCAGCTCACCCGCGAGCTGTATGTGGGCTACGAGTACGGCCTGCGCAGCGCCGAGCAAGCCATCCGCCTGAACTACCAGCTGTCGCAGAAGCTGTCGCTGGTGGGGCGCCTGGGGTACGAGGTGTCGTCGGAGCTGCGCTATACGCTGCGCTTTGACTAGCAGCCTCCAGCGCTACCGGGCGATACCAGGCCGGTAGCGCTATCAGACTGCATTAGGGCGCAGGGTTGGCCGCCACCAGTGCGGCGGCGGCGTCCAGCGCTAGCGGCCGGCCGGTCAGGTAGCCCTGTACCGCCTCGCAGCCTAGCCGCGCCAGTGCGGCCAACTCTTCTTCGGTTTCCACCCCCTCGGCCAGTGCTTCCATCTTCAGGCTCTTGGCCAGCGTGATGATGGCCAGCACGATGGCGGCGTTGTCGTGGCGGTTTTGCAGGTCGGTGACAAAACAGCGGTCGATTTTGACCGTATCCGGCGCAAAGTCTTTCAGGTAGGCCAGGCTGGAATAGCCGGTGCCGAAATCATCCACTGCCAGCCGTACGCCCAGTGCTTTCAGGCCGTCCAGCGCCGTTTTTACCGTGCCGGTGCGCTCCAGCAGCGCGCTTTCGGTCACTTCGATTTCCAGCTGCGCCGGCGCCAGGCCGGTATCGCGCAGGGTGCTGGCTACCAGCTCGGCAAAGCCCGGCTGCAGCAGCTGCCGCGGCGAGACGTTTACCGCTATGGTCAGTGGCGTGTCCTGCTGCGGCCAGGCGGCGGCCAGCTGGCACGCCTGCTGCAGCACCCAGCTGCCGATTTCCACGATCAGGCCGGATTCTTCTGCCACCGGGATGAACTCGGCTGGCGAGGTGGCCACGCCGTTGGCGTCGGTCCAGCGCAGCAGGGCCTCGAAGCCGGACAGGCGGCGGTCTTCCACCCAGAACTTGGGTTGCAGCATCAGGTGCAGCTCCTGGCGCGCCAGCGCGCCGCGCAGACGGTTTTCCAGCAGCAGGCGCTGGCGCACCTCGGCGGTCATGCGTTCGGTAAAGAAGCGGTAGTTGTTGCGGCCCTGCGCTTTGGCTTCGTACATGGCCATGTCGGCATTTTTCAGCAGTAGCTGGGCGTCCTTGCCGTCATCCGGGCTGATGGACATGCCGATGCTGGCGGTAATCACCAGCTGGTGGCCATCCAGCACAAAGGGCTGGCGCAGGGTGTCCAGTACGCGCTCGGCGATCAGCGCGGCCTGGGCGTTGTCGGCCAGCTCGGGCAGGATCATCACGAACTCGTCGCCGCCGGTGCGGCCAACGGTGTCCATTTCGCGTACCACGGTGCGGGTGCGCCGGGCGACCTCTTGCAGCAGGGTGTCGCCGGTGGCGTGGCCCAGGGTGTCGTTGATGTTCTTGAAACGGTCCAGGTCCATGAACAGCACGGCCACCTTGTGGCGGCTGCGCTCGGCCACGCGCAGCGATTGCTGCAGGCGGTCCATCAGCAACAGGCGGTTGGGCAGGTCGGTCAGGTAATCGTATTCGGCCAGGTGCTGCACCCGCGCTTCGGCTTCTTTGCGCTCGCTGATGTCGGAAAACAGCGCGATATAGTTGGTGAGCGTGCCGTGGCTATCGCGCAGGGCGTTGATACTGAGCCATTCGGGGTAGATTTCGCCCGTTTTGCGGCGGTTCCAGATCTCGCCCGCCCACTGGCCGCGCGCGGCCAGGTGGTTCCACAGGTCGTGGAAGAAGTCGGCATCGTGCTTGCCCGAGCTCAGCAGGGCAGGGGTCTGCCCCAGCGCTTCGGCCTCGCTATAGCCGGTGATGGCGGTAAAGGCCTGGTTCACGGCCACGATGCGGCTGGCGGGGTCGGTAATCACGATGGCTTCGGTGCTGGCTTCAAACACCTTGGACGCCAGGCGCAGTTCGCGCTCCTGTTCGATGCGGGTACCGATATCGCGGGCCGTGGCGCAGCGGTATTGCTCGCCCTGGTAGTCCACGGTGCTGAGTTTGACTTCCAGCGTCACCGGCCCGTGGCAGCACATCAGCTGTAGTTCCACGCTGTCGCCGTCTGGCAGGGCGCTGGCAAACAGTTGCTGCAGGGTGTCCTCGTGGCAGCCGTCAAAGCACTCGCGCGCGCGCTGGTTGCGGTAGGCCACCTGCCCGTGGGCGTCGCGCAGCACGATGATGTCGGCGGCGCTGTCGCTCATGTAGCGGGTCAGCTCGATTTCGCGGGCGTTTTGTTCCAGTGCGTTTTGCCGGCTCTCAATCTGCTGGCGGTAGCCGTCGGCCAGCTGGCCCATCCAGCGCGAGAAAGACAGCGAAAACAGCACCGCCAGCAGCAGGGCTGCCAGAAAGATACCCAGCGTGGCCAGCACGCGGGCCTGGGTCTGCTCGCCCAGGCGCTGCTGCAGCTTGCCATCGTCCCCCAGCAGCATGCTGGTGGGGGTCACGGCAATCACGCGCCAGCCCCAGGCGGCCATGCGGCCAACGTAAGCGGTGTATGGCACGCCTTGCAGGCTAAAGTCGATAAAGCTGCCCAGCGGCGCCTGTTGCAGGCGTTGCTGCAGGTGGGCACCCAGTGCAGCATTGCCCGGCAGGAAGCCTTGCAGCTGCTGGCCCTGCTGGTCCAGCACGATAAAGCCGCCGCGCTGGCCGGTGCGCATTTGCGCCAGCAGCGCCAGGCCCTGCTTTTGCAGGTCCATGGCCACATTGTCTACGTATTCGCCGCCCCCGATCAGCCAGCCCAGCGGTGCGAAGCGCCGCGCGTAGGACACTTTTTCTGCCATTTGCTGTTCGCCGGGGCGGTACCAGCGGTAGCTGGCAAAGCCGGCGCCCTCGGCATTTTGCGTGGCGGCGATCAGGCTGCGCATGATGTACGTGCCGGCGTCGTCGCGGTTGTTCAGCAGCGAGCTGCCTTCCAGCGCCGGGTTAGTGGGCAGCAGGATGCAATCGCCCTGCAGGGTATCGATAAAGAAGTAACCACGGCCGTGGAAGTAGCGCAGCGGGCGCAGCGCTTCGACGATTTCGCGCCGCGCGCGGTGCTCGGGCTGGCCGGAGTGGGCATGGGTCTGGTGCAGCGCGGTGGCCAGGGCGTGGGCCTGGTCGACTTGTTCCCGGATACGCTGGCGCAGCAGGGTCTGTGTCTGCTTGTGCAGCGTGTCCAGCGTGATGATGGCGTCGTCACCCCAGGTACGCAAAAAGGTGTGGCCGTGCTGCAGCGTTTGCTGCTGCACGGCTTGGCGGTTGCTCTGGTAGTCCTGCCATTGCTGGTAGAAAAAGTAGCTGGCCAGCAAGACCACGACGGTAATTACCAGGCTCAGCATGCCCGCCAGCTGCAGGCGGGCAAGGCGGGTCTGGTCGGGCAAAAGTGACACGGCAATACCTGGGACGGATAGGTGGGAGGCTGCATTATAAAAATGCCGGCAAGCCAGGTATTGATATTTGTCAGTGCGTGCGGCGTTATGCCAGTGTTTGCGGTACAATCCGCGCCGGGAAGTTGGACAGACAGTCGCCGCGTGCTTGCACGGGGAGGAAAGTCCGGGCTCCGCAGGGCAGGATGCTGGCTAACGGCCAGGCGCCGAGAGGCGACGGAAAGTGGAACAGAGAGCTGAACCGCCGATGGCCGCAGTGACCCGCAAGGGTAGCTGCAGCACAGGCAAGGGTGAAAAGGTGCGGTAAGAGCGCACCGCGGACGCAGCAATGCGCACGGCAGGCTAAACCCCATCCGGAGCAAGACCAAATAGGGGTACATTGGCGTGGCCCGCGCTGTACCCGGGTAGGTTGCTTGAGCTTGTCGGTAACGGCAAGACTAGAGGAATGACTGTCCAACGACAAAACCCGGCTTATCGGCCAACTTCCCACCCCCCATTTCACCCGCCCGCCACACCGTGGTGCGGCCCCGCCCTTTGCACCGCAGACGGGCATTTCTTTCTGCTATTGTCATTGCTCAAAAAATAGGCAAAAAGCTTTTTACCCGCCGCGTAAAAGGCAGTACAATGGCGACCCTTTTCACCCCATGTCCTTCTTTTTGCGATGCAAATCGGCCCTTACGTTCTGAAAAACCGTCTGATCGTCGCCCCCATGGCGGGCGTGACAGACCGGCCGTTCCGCATGCTGTGCAAAAAGCTGGGCGCGGGCATGGCGGTATCGGAAATGATTACCGCCAACAAGGCCCTGTGGACCACGCCCAAGACGCTGCGCCGCGCCAACCATGAAGGCGAAGTCGAGCCCATCGTGGTGCAGATCGCCGGTGGCGACGCGCAGATGCTGGCCGACGCCGCCCGCCTGAACGTGGAACACGGCGCGCAGATCATCGATATCAATATGGGCTGCCCTGCCAAGAAGGTGTGCAATGTGGCCGCCGGTAGTGCGCTGCTGCGCGACCTGGACAACGTTGGCCGCATTCTGGAAGCCGTGGTCAAGGCGGTGGATGTACCGGTAACACTGAAAACCCGCACCGGCTGGAGCCAGGACGTGAAAACCGCGCTGCAGGTAGCACGCATGGCCGAGGATGCCGGCATTGCTGCCCTGGCCCTGCACGGGCGCACCCGTGAAGACATGTATCGTGGCGCCGCCGAGTACGACACCATTGCCGCGGTAAAACAGGCCGTGCGCATGCCGGTGATCGCCAATGGCGATATCGACAGCCCGCAAAAGGCCAAATACGTACTGGATTACACCGCGGCCGACGCCATCATGATTGGCCGCGCAGCGCAGGGGCGGCCGTGGATCTTTCGCGAAATCCAGCATTACCTGGACACCGGCGAGCTGTTGCCGCCGCCGCGTATCGCCGAGATCAGCGCCATCATGCAGGCGCACCTGGCCGAGCTGTACGACTTTTACGGCGAATACAGCGGCAGCCGTATCGCCCGCAAGCATATTGCCTGGTACACCAAGGGGCTGCGCGGTAGCAACGAATTCCGCCAGGCCATGTACCAGCTGGAAACCACGGCCGAGCAGCAGCACGCCGTAGCGCACTATTTTGATAGCCTGGCCCGGCATTCGGACCGGCTGCAATACGTAGCAGACAGTAGCACCAGCGCCGAAGCCGACGCGCTGGCATAACCACCAAGACAACAATAACATCATGCAAAACAACGACGATATTTCCCTGAGCGTGCGCCTGGCCATGGAGCAGTATTTCCGCGATCTGGACGGCGAAGCGCCCGCAGCCATTTACGATATGGTGCTGGCGTGTGTTGAAAAACCGCTTCTGGAAGTCGTGCTGAACCACACCCAGGGTAACCAGACGCGGGCAGCCGAACTGCTTGGGCTGAACCGCAATACCCTGCGCAAGAAGATGAAGGCCTACGACCTGATCTGACAGCCAAGCCACCCGTGCAAGCGGGTGGCTTTTGTTTTGCCTGAAGCCAGCCGCCCGGTGCGGCAGGCGCTATAAAACCATGTGGCAGCGCCGTGGCGCTGCCGAAAACTCCCCTGCAAGGCAGGGGCGGGGGACGGGATCATTCAGCCAGGCCGTCGCGGCCCGCGCAGGCACACGCCAGCGCAGCAGCACGGCCAGTATTTATCACGGCAAGGCAGTCGCCTGGCCACTGTTTTTTAGACTAGCGGTAGAGAACCATGACCAAGATCGAACGTGCGCTGATCAGCGTTTCCGACAAAACCGGTGTACTGGAGTTTGCCCGTGCCCTGGCGGGTTTCGGTGTAGAAATCCTGTCCACAGGCGGTACTTCCAAACTGCTGCGCGATGCCGGCGTGCCGGTAATTGACGTATCCGACTACACCGGCTTCCCGGAAATGCTCGATGGCCGTGTGAAAACCCTGCACCCGAAAGTACACGGCGGCATTCTGGGCCGTCGCGACCTGCCGGAACACGTGGCCACCATGCAAGAACACGGCATCGGCAACATCGACCTGGTGTGCGTGAACCTCTACCCGTTTGAAGCCACCATCGCCAAGGCCGACTGCCCGCTGGAAGACGCCATCGAGAACATCGATATCGGCGGCCCTACCATGGTGCGCTCCGCCGCCAAGAACTGGCAGCACGTGGCCATCGTCACCGACGCTGAAGACTACAGCGCGCTGGTGGCCGAAATGCAGGCCAACGCCGGCCAGCTGTCCAAGCTCACCCGCCTGAGCCTGTGCAAGAAAGCCTTTACCCACACCGCTGCCTACGATGGCGCCATCTCCAACTACCTGACCAGCCTGGCTGAAGGCGTAGACGCCGGCGTGCCGGACCGCGCCGCCTTCCCGAACCGCCTGAACGTGCAGTTCGTGAAAGTGCAGGACATGCGCTACGGCGAAAACCCGCACCAGTCCGCCGCGTTCTACCGCGACCTGGACCCGGCTGCCGGTACCATCGCCGGCTACCGCCAGCTGCAGGGTAAAGAGCTGTCGTACAACAATATCGCCGACGCCGACGCGGCTTGGGAAGCGGTGAAAACCTTCGACGCCCCGGCCTGTGTCATCGTGAAGCACGCCAACCCGTGCGGCGTGGCCATTGCTGCCGACACCCTGACCGCCTACCGTCTGGCGTTTGCTACCGATACCACCAGCGCCTTTGGCGGCATCATCGCCTTCAACCGCCCGGTGGATGCCGAAACCGTGGAAGCCGTGACCGGCCAGTTCCTGGAAGTGCTGATGGCCCCGTCGTTTACCGACGAAGCCAAAGCCATCATCGCCGCCAAGAAAAACGTGCGCGTGCTGGAAGTGCCGCTGCACGACGGCGCCAACCGCTTCGAGCTGAAGCGCGTGGGCGGCGGTGTGCTGGTGCAAACCCCGGACATCCGCAACGTGGGCCTGGACGAGCTGCGCGTGGTGACCAAGCGTGCCCCGACCGAACAGGAAATGGCCGACCTGCTGTTTGCCTGGCGCGTGGCCAAGTACGTGAAGTCCAACGCCATCGTGTTCTGCAAAAACGGCCAGACCGCCGGTATCGGCGCCGGCCAGATGAGCCGCGTGGACTCCACCCGCATCGCCGCCCGCAAGGCGCAAGATGCCGGCCTGGCCCTGCACGGTGCCGTGGCCTCCAGCGATGCCTTCTTCCCGTTCCGCGACGGTATCGACGTGATCGCCGAGCAAGGCATCAAGGCCATCATCCAGCCGGGTGGCTCTATGCGTGACGACGAGGTATTTGCCGCTGCCGACGAGCACGGCATTGCCATGGTGCTCACCGGCGTACGTCACTTCCGCCATTAAGCTTTTCTGCCGCAAGGTTGGCCGCGCTGTCCTTGCGGCCAACCTTGTAGAGGCAGTAGTTTTGATAAAAAACAGTTTTGTATTGAGCAGCCTGCTGCTGGTGGCAGCATCAGCACAGGCGCTGGAATGCGGTAGCAGTGACAGCTGGCTGGACAAAGGCTGTCGCCGCAGCACCCAGGTGCTGAACGAAGGCGAAACCGACGTGTACGCCACCGGCTACGCCTATCATCTGCGCAGCATGTATAGCGCCGAGAAGATCAAATCGTTCAACGAGCGCGCCTGGGGCGGCGGCGTGGGCAAAAGCCTGTACGACGAAGACGGCGACTGGCATGGCGTGTACGCCATGGCGTTTCTGGACTCGCACAAAGACGTAGAGCCCACTGCCGGCTACGCCTATCAGAAAATGGTGCCCGTGGCGGGCGAGTGGAAAGTAGGTGGCGGTTTTACCGCCTTCCTCACCAGCCGCACCGACACCCTGAAAGGCCTGCCGGTACCGGTGGTGCTGCCGCTGGCGTCCTTGCAGTACCGCAAGAGTGCGCTGATGGCGTCATTCATGCCGGGGCCCAAAGGTAACGGTAATGTGTTTTTCCTGTTTGGCCGCATTCACTATTAACCCTGCGCGCTGCCACCGGCAGCCGCACGACTACCCCCATGTTTGAGGAAAGCAGATGAAAATCCTGGTAATCGGCTCTGGTGGCCGCGAACACGCACTGGCCTGGCGCATTGCCCAATCCCGCCGCGTGTCCAAAGTGTATGTGGCGCCGGGTAATGCGGGTACCGAGCTGGACCCGAATCTGACCAATGTGGCCATTACCGCCATCCCCGAGCTGGTGGCGTTTGCCCGTGACGAAAAAATCGAGCTGACGGTAGTCGGCCCTGAAGCCCCGCTGGCAGCCGGCGTGGTAGACGCCTTCCGCGCCGCCGGCCTGAAAATCTTCGGCCCCACGCAGTACGCCGCGCAGCTGGAAAGCTCCAAGGACTTTGCCAAAGCCTTCATGCAGCGCCACGGCATTCCTACCGCCGGCTACGAAACTTTCAGCGACGCTGCTGCCGCGCACGACTACGTTGGCCGCAAGGGCGCGCCGATCGTGATCAAGGCCGACGGCCTGGCTGCCGGCAAGGGCGTGGTGGTGGCGATGACGCTGGACGAAGCACACGCTGCCATTGACGACATGCTGGTGGGCAACAAGATGGGCGACGCGGGTGCCCGCGTGGTGATCGAAGACTTCCTGCAGGGCGAGGAAGCCAGCTTCATCGTGATGGTAGACGGTGAGCACGTGCTGGCCATGGCCACCAGCCAGGACCACAAACGCCTGCTGGACGGCGATATGGGCCCCAACACCGGCGGCATGGGCGCCTACAGCCCGGCACCGGTCGTTACCCCGGAAATCCACGCCCGCGTGATGCGCGAAATCATCATGCCGACCGTACGCGGCATGAAAGCCGACGGCCACACCTACACCGGCTTCCTGTACGCCGGCCTGATGATCGACGCCGACGGCAACCCGTTCACCATCGAGTTCAACTGCCGCTTTGGCGACCCGGAAACCCAGCCCATCATGGCGCGCCTGAAGTCCGACTTCACCGTGCTGCTGGAGGCCGGCGTCAATGGCAAGCTGGACACGGTAGAAGCCGACTGGGACCGCCGCGTGGCACTGGGCGTGGTCCTGGCCGCCGATGGCTACCCGGAAGCGCCGCGCAAGGGCGACCTGATCAGCGGTATCCCCGCGCACACCGACGACACCATGACCTTCCACGCCGGCAGCACCTTCACTGCCGACAAGCAGCTGGTCACCAACGGTGGCCGCGTACTGTGCGTGGTAGGCCTGGGTGACAACGTGAAGATGGCCCAGCAAAAAGCCTACGCCGTGGCCGACCAGATCGAGTTTGCCGGCAAGCAGCTGCGCCGCGATATCGGTGGCAAGGCGCTGAACCGCGCCAAGTAAGCATCGCCAGCCACACCGCCAACGGCACCGCAAGGTGCCGTTTTTTTATGGCTGCAGAACAGCGCGCGTGTTTTATCAGACCGGTTTTTACCGTGCAGCTCCCTGTGGCACGCTGACAGTACCGCCACGTAGCAGCACAAGAAAAGCCGCAACTTGCGCTGCCGCCAGGGCAGAAGCGCCTACACTGGTAACAGGGTGTTTGTTTCAGGAGCATGCGCCATGAAGCACTTTCTATCGGCAAGCCTGTTCATCACTTGCCTCGGCCTGACGCCAGCGCAGGCTGCCGACCCGGCGCACCTGAAACTGTTCACCGAAGACTACCCGCCATTCAATATGGCCGACCCCAGCGGGCGCATTACCGGCTTGTCGACCGAGATCGTGCACCAGCTATTACAGCGCGCCGGCATCAGCCACGATATCGAGCTACTGCCGTGGGTGCGCGCCTTCAACCGCGCCGTGCTGGAGCCCGGCGCCTGCGTATACTCCACCACGCGCACCGAGCAGCGCGAGCACCAGCTCAAATGGATAGGCCCCATCGTCGGAAACCCCTGGGTGCTGTTTGCTCGTAGCGATAACAAGACCGTGGTCACCACACTGGAATCCGTGCGCCCCTACCGCTTGGGTGGTTATAGCGGCGATGCCACCGCCCAGTATCTGATCAGCAAAAACTTCGAGGTAGACCTGGCCAGTACCGACGTGCAAAACGTACGCAAGCTGGTGGCCGGGCGTATCGACTTCTGGGCCACCGGCAAATACAGCGGTACCACGCTGGCCGCACGCGAAAAAGCGGCCAACATCCGCCCGGTGCTTACCTTCAACACCACCTTCATGTACCTGGCCTGCCACCCGCGCATGGACGACCGCACCGTGGCCCTGCTCAACAGCACGCTAGACCGGATGCGCAAAGACGGTACAGTGGCTAAAATCAGTGCCCGATATCATCAGGACTAGGCGGAACCAAGCGATAGCGCGGCCGGTCTGTCCGTTTTACCGAGTACAACAGCGCTGACCGTGAAAAAACCGTTTCCCCGCCTGCCGGCGCAGGCCCAGATTGACGCCGCCCGTGGCCGCTTCCGCGCTGGTGGCGTACTGGCCTACGCTACCGAATCCTGCTTTGGCCTGGGCTGTGACCCGTTCAATGTGCGCGCCATCCGCCGCGTGCTGGCCATCAAGGCGCGCCCCACGCATAAAGGCTTGATCGTGATTGCGGCCAACCTGCAGCAGCTGCGCCCGCTGATCCGCCCGCTCACGCCGGCGCAGCTGGCCACCGTGCAGCGCTATTGGCCCGGCCCCTACACCTTTTTATTGCCGGCATCGCGCCGCGTGCCCACGCTGCTACGCGGGCGGCATGATAAAATTGCGGTTCGCATTAGCGCGCATGGCGAAGCCGCCGCGCTGTGCCAGGCCCTGGGCTCGCCGCTGGTGTCTACCTCGGCCAACCGTGCCGGGCAAAAGTCGCTGAAAACCGCGCGCGCCTGCCGCCAAGAATTTGGCCGCGAACAGGTGCTCACGCTCAAAGGCCGCATCGGCAAGCGCCGTAAGCCTTCCACCATTATCGATCTCGACAGCGGGCGCGTACTGCGCTAGCGCTGCAAGGAGCCACGAGTGCAGGAAATTTCCATCCTCAGCCTGATCATGCACGCCAGCCTGCCGGTGCAGCTGGTGATGGCCGGCCTGGTGCTGCTGTCCCTGATATCCTGGGGCATCATCTTCAACAAGATTGCCGTGCTGGGCCGCGCCCGCCGCGCCACGCAGGAATTCGAGCAGCAGTTCTGGAGCGGTACCGACCTGAACAGCCTGTTCGAAAAAAACCGCGCCAACGGCAACGCTGTGGCCACCGAAAAGCTGTTTCAGGCCGGTTTTGCCGAGTTCCTGAAGCTGCGCCGCCAGCCTGGCGTCGATAGCTCCGACCAGCTGGACGGCGCCCGCCGTGCCATGCGCGCCGCCGCCCAGCGCGAGCTGGACGCGCTGGACCACCACAACAGCTTTCTGGCTACCGTCGGCTCGGTCAGCCCCTATATCGGCCTGTTCGGCACCGTGTGGGGCATCATGCACGCCTTTATCGGCTTGGGTAACGCCGGCCAAGCCACGCTGGCTACCGTGGCACCGGGCATTGCCGAAGCGCTGATCGCCACCGCCATCGGCCTGTTTGCCGCCATCCCCGCCGTGGTGGCCTACAACCGCTTTGCTGCTGATGTAGACCGCTTGGCCGGCCGTTTTGATTCGTTCATGGAAGAGTTCTCCAACATCCTGCAGCGCCTGGCAGCTAAATAAAGCGCCAGATAAGCCGGCCAGCCATCATGCAAAAGCCGCTATCCACGGATAGCGGCTTTTTGTTTGCCAGGTAGCACAAGGTTGGCCGCAAGCGCTGCTCAGGCCGCCTGTAGCTGGTCGATCAGCCGGTGCAGCGCGTCGGTTAGCGCGCGCACCGAGCCGGGCAGGTCCCAGTTATCGTCGCCCGGCTGCACCACGTTGGAGATGGCGCGCAGCTCCAGGAAGCGCTGTCCTTCCTGCAGGCACACGTGGAAGAACGCCGCGCCTTCCATGTTTTCGATCTCCACCGCGCTGCTATCGATAAACGGCGCCATCGCCACGTTCAGCGACGCGCTACGCGCCGTGCGCCAGCCGCCGTCCGCCGGCAGGTGCGGGCAGGCCAGCGTGTGGCGGCGCTCGAAATCCATGTCCAGCGGCAGGTGTGCCAGGTGTACAAAGCCCTCCGGCGTGTGAAAGCCCAGGTCGGCTTCGACTTCGCTTTCCACCAGCACCACGTCGCCAATGACCAGCTCGGCGTGCGGATAGTAGCCGGCCACCCCGGCCAGAATCAGCCAGTCCGGCCGCCCGGCGTGCAGGGTTTTCAGCGTCTGGTAGGCGGTGGCAGTCAGCCCCACGCCGCTCACCAGCGTGGTGACGCCCTCGCGCTGGAACAGGCTGGCTTCGGTGGCAGTAGGAAACAGCACGGTGATTTGCATACAGGTTGGCCGCAATAAAAGTGGATAGGCGATTCTAGCGCCCCCGCGCTGCGGCCAACAGCCACCGCCGCGCTACAATGCTGCATGGCAGACATCAAATACCTGGCGGGCTACCCGCCGCACCTCATCGAACAAGTCGCCGGCCTACTGCAGGCCGGCAAGCTGGGCGCCTGGGTGGCCAACCGCTACCCCGGCAGCCACGACATCCAGACCGACCGCGCGCTGTACGACTATGTATCCGAGCTAAAGCAGCGCTACATGAAAAACGCCGGCGCGCTGGCCAAGGTGGTGTACGACAACAACCTGCACCCGATGCGCGGCACGCTGGGCACCAATGCCTTTGTGTCGCGGGTGCAAGGCGGCAAGCTCAAGAGCAAAAACGAAATCCGCATCGGCAGCCTGTTCCGCGACGCACCGGAAGCCTTCCTGCGCATGATCGTGGTACACGAGCTGGCCCACCTGAAGGTGAAAGACCACGACAAGGCGTTTTACCAGCTGTGCTGCCATATGGAGCCGCACTATCACCAGCTGGAATTCGACATGCGGCTATGGCTGCTGGCGCGCGAGGCGGAAGAGTAGGGTGGGCAAAGCGTAGCGTGCCCACTACGTAGCTTTTGGTTGGTGTTAGCATTGTTGTGCCATGGGAGCTTGGCACGACGCAGGGATGTTATCAATGTGCCTCGTTAAGAATGACCTAGCGCCAAAATTTCAATATCAATTATCTATTGATAAATTTTTATTTGCCAAAAGTATAAATCAAGTGCGTAGTTGTCTATCAGCTTCTATCCATGCAAGGACAGAAGGAGGAAAATCAGCCGAATCAGGGTTAACTCCCAATAGTCGGCACATTTCGCTACTACGGACGATACCATTCGGACCGATAATTCCACCCTTTGTATGGCCGATCGCCATTAATTGATCATCTTTCATAAATTCGAAACGAATATTATGTCCAATGCTCATCCCAGCACATAACTGCAAAACGCACTTGATACCGACAAAATGGTTTCAGGCCACGTCGGAAAGCTATCATAGAGCTGCCGAGCATAGGACGCTAACTACGCTGCCAAGCTAGTCTCGTCAGTCCTGCACGCGTCATGTATTCTATTAGAGCGAGATCAACAATTGTCATATAGCGACCATTGTTCATATGGCCATTTATATCCAGATCATTCGGTAATACAATGAGTTGTATTTCTATGCTGTCGCCAATCTGAATACTAGATTTTCGGCAGGCTCTTATCCACACCAGCAAAAGGCGTAAATATAGATTCATCAAAAACTCCGGTTAGCTTGGTATGTGAACAGTAGAATGCCGCATTTGACTGACAACACGCGATAATATATTTTGTGTTTCTGGTAACATAAATGCATCAACAAATTCATCGAGTGGCAATGTATCTATACTTGCGAAAGCATCACTTAAATCACGGCGCGCGGTGGCTCGTGTTTCAGTAAGTCCGTGATTTGGCATAAGCAGCAATTCTTGCAATCGCTCACGCGCACTAGTGATGAGATTAGAAGGATGTACCAATTCATCAATTAGCCCTATGTTTAATGCCTGTGTAGGATCAAGCAGACGACCAAATACCAGCAAACGCTCTGCGTTGAGTGTTCCAACTACACGACGTACGGCATATTGAAAACAGGCTGGTAAAGCAACGCCTACCTGAACCTCGTTAAGTCCGATACGCCAACTACCACGTGCCATTATGCGGTAGTCACAAAATATTGCTAGTAATGCACCCGCAGCAAAGCAGTGCCCACTGATGGCTGCAAAAATTGGTAAGCGGGATTGTGCCATTTCTGTTGCTAACAGAAAGACCTGCTCCCAATATTCACGTACAATTGCGCGTTCATTATTAATTAAGCTGGGGATGTCAATTCCTGAAGAAAATATGCCAGGTGTGCCGGATAAGATTATTCCGCGATAGCCAGACTCTTTTGCATCTGCCAGAGAACGACGCAAGGCTCTCAATATATCCACATCAATCAAGTTGATTGGTGGACGGTTGATGCATAATTCAATTATATCTTCTTCATGTTCAGTGATATCAAGCATGATGCCTCCTATGTTTAAACTTCATGATAGCAAATCACTTGGGCGCGATACACATCAAAGTGCCATTGCTGTAAGTAATCCAGATTAATTGATGATGTTATACTTCAGGCACCATTCACGTACGTCGCGGAAGCGTACCTGGTTAAGGCGCTGGTTGTTTGGCGATAGGCGGATTTCACGAATTTTTTCCGTATCGTGTGGCTGAATAGGAAAAGGAAAAGAAGCGTGTATTGCAATTTCTGGCATATAAGTGTATTCGTCCAGTAGGAAACCATAACCTTTTTGAAAGAATCCACACATTTCCTGAAGTTCGCCGACCGGTGCTGACTCAAAATAGTTTTCACATATGGTTTTGGCAAAGGCGATGTGGCGTAACTCTTCAGTGTGGTGCTCTCTGAACATTTTGCGCGTCAATGGCTCTATCTCTTCATGTTGAGTCTGATACATCGAGTTTAATTCTGCAAACCATTCAATCAATAGATTCCAGCATATGCCATAGACCGGATGTTTTCCTGCCAGCTGTCTTTCAAAGTGAGAATAATTGGGTATGTTTTCCGGATGACTCCACAAGCGTAGTCCAGCAGTGTTCAGGTAGCGTCGAAACATCAGCGTATGTACGATTTCTTCGCGTGAAAAAACCATCAGATATTCGCGAACATCATCGTTCAAATAGCCATGATATTTATTGACATAGCCCACATATAACTCAGGTAAAGTTTGTTCTAGCCAGATAAAGTAAGATACATCCCGACCAGTTTCCAACCACAACACTTCGTTACGCTGTGCTTCGGTGAGGGCATCCCAATATTGAGTACCATAAATCCAGCTTGATTCAGGTAGCTTTGGTGGTTTGGATAGGTCAATTCCGGCCTCCCAATCAACAACCTTGTCAAGGAGCAGCAAATTTCGATGAGAGGCATTGATTAACGTTTTTACGGTTCTTCTACTCCGTTCATTTAATTCAAGCGGATCTACTTTTAATTCGGGTGTGGCTGTTTTGCTGGTGCTCATTTCTGCGACTCCTTTGGTATTTATTGGAGAAAGAGTGATTAAAAATTAGAAAAGCTTTAATTAATGCTGGGTGTTTCGCGTAGTTCACGACGTAAAATTTTTCCCACATTGGTTTTGGGGAGTGACTGACAGAATTCAATGTATTTTGGTTTTTTATATGCGGTCAGCTGTTCTTTACAGTAATTCATTAGCTGATCGATAGTCAGGGCGGAATTTCTTCGTACTACAAATAATTTCACGGCCTCACCGGAGGCGGCATCCGGTACGCCAATGCACGCGCATTCGAGGACATCCGGATGTGCCGCCACAACGCTTTCAATTTCGTTCGGGTAGACATTAAACCCAGAAACAAGGATCATGTCTTTTTTGCGGTCCACAAGCTTGACATAGCCTCGCTCGTCCATGAAGCCAATGTCTCCCGATTTGAAATAACCGTCTGCTGTCATGACTTTGGCCGTTTCGTCCGGACGATTCCAGTAACCCGCCATTACTTGTGGGCCACGGATCGCAATTTCACCATGCTGTCCAAAAGGAACCGGTTTGCCATCATCATCCAGAATTGCCACTTCTGTTGACGGCACAGGCAAGCCGATTGTGCCGGAAAATTTCTGCTGATGAGGTGGGCACAAGGTTGCAGTCGGTGAAGTTTCAGATAACCCGTAGCCTTCCAGAATGACGCTGCCGGTTAATTGACACCAGCGGTCGCTGATTGTCTCCTGCACTGCCATGCCACCGCCTAATGTAATGCGTAAGCCAGAAAAATCCAGCTTGGAGAAGGTAGGCTGATTTAGCAAACCATTAAACAAGGTATTCACGCCAGGGAAAAAATTAACCCGATATTTGGATAATTCTTTGACAAAGCCAGTCATGTCACGCGGATTGGGAATCAACAGGTTCATCGCTCCCCAGCGCATACCCATTAGCATGCAGGCATTCAAGGCTAAGATATGATAAAGTGGTAAGGCACAAACCGTAATCAGCGATCCTTTGATCGATTCCTCACGCATCGCAGGCCCTGCCCATGCATCGTTTTGCAGCATATTGGCAATCACATTGCGGTGTGTCAGTGTTGCTCCTTTAGATAAACCGGTGGTTCCACCGGTGTACTGTAAAAAGGCAATATCAGTATTATTAAGCGGTGGTGAAATTAATTTCTGTTTTGCACCTTGAGATAAAGCATCACGAAAGTTCACTGCACCAGGCAGGCTAAAATTCGGTACCAGTCTTTTTATTTTGCGCACTATTAAATTCATTAATGTGCCTTTGATTACCCCCATCATGTCACCAATGCTGGCGATAACAATATGTTTGACCGCTGTGCGTGATAAAACTCTTTCCAGCGTAGTCGCGAAATTTTCCAGAATAAAAATGGCTTCAATACCAGCATCCTCGAGTTGATGCTCCAGCTCTCGTGGTGTGTACAACGGATTTATGTTCACGGCAGTACAACCGGCTCGTAGGATTGCTGTGACCACTATTGGGTACTGCAAGACATTAGGCATCATGACGCCAACTCTGGCACCTTTAGCCAAACCGCGTTGCTGTAACCAAGCTGCCAGATTGCGGGAGTACGTATCTAGTTCTCTGTAGCGCATGAAACTGTCCATACACACGTAGGCATGTCGGTCAGCGTATTTTTTGAAAGATTCATCAAACAAATCGTTCAGTGAGCGATACTCATCTGGGTTGATAGTTTCCGGCACACCTGACGGATAAGACTTCAACCAGTGCTTTTCTCTTTTCTCTATTGTCATTTCATCGTCTCCATTCTCACCCATATTAAAATGTGCGTTTCTTCATTGGTGCAAGGATCCGCCATCGTCTATCACTGATCTGGGCGCAAGCCGTGCCTTGTACGGAGCTGGGCTTGAAGATGCCACTCGCTGTATTTGTTGAAAATCTGGATACCGTGAAGCTGTCTGGCATTAACCCTGTTGCACTTGGTTCTTGAGACCATCCTCTTTGCTCGCCTAGTATCTGGAAAGTATTCATACCAAACGCAATTTCATCATTGTCAATTAATGCCATTGCTATAAATAAATTTCGCACTGAGCCCCAAACCTATGTGGCTTTTTTGCAGCTTTGAATATTTGTAAGAGGAGACCCGCGTGGATATGCCGTGCCCTCAATTACCCCATGATGCCAACTGGAGCTTATAGTCAGCCGCCCGAGACAAATAGCAGGCGCGTTGGGGGGATGGCTGCGAGACAACCGGCACCTAGTATCGAACCCGTCGCAGTGATTCACATCGGCAGACTATGTGGGCCATGAAGGTTGGCCGCATCATGTTTCCACTTGGTTGCTGATTCCCCCCCGGATGCGCCTGCGGCTTATCCGGGCTACGGCTCGGGTGTGTGCCACGTGCGCCGTTGCCCAAGCGCTAGCGTCACCGGCCAAACAAAAAACGCCCCGTCTCGACGGGGCGTTTTGCTGTGGCAGAGCCAGGTTGGCCGCAGGCTTACAGGCCGGCGTTGGCGCGGCGGTAGCGGCGGATCAGCGCTTTGGTGGAGCTGTCGTGCGGGGCGTCGTCCAGCTTGCCGGCCAGCTCGGCGTGGATGGTTTTGGCCAGCTGTTTGCCCAGCTCTACGCCCCACTGGTCGAAGCTGTTGATGCCCCAGATCACGCCTTGTACGAAGATCTTGTGTTCGTACAGCGCAATCAGGCTACCCAGGTTGCGTGGGTCGAGGCGGTCCATCAGCAGGGTGTTGGTGGGGCGGTTGCCGCCAAATACCTTGTGCGGCACCAGCGTTTCCAGCGCCTCGCCTTTCAGGCCCTGTGCGGCCAGCTCTTCGCGTACTTCTTCGGCGGTTTTGCCGCGCATGAAGGCTTCGGCCTGGGCAAACACGTTGGCCAGCAGGATTTCGTGGTGGCCGGGCAGGCTGGAGCTGTTTTGCAGCGAGCAGATCAGGTCGATAGGCGAGATGTGGGTGCCCTGGTGCAGCAGCTGGAAGAAGGCGTGCTGGCCGTTGATGCCGGTTTCGCCCCAGATGATGGGGGCGGTTTCAAAGTCTACCGGGCTGCCGTCCAGACAGGTTTTCTTGCCGTTGGATTCCATGTCCAGCTGCTGGATGAAGGCGGGCAGGCGGTGCAGGTACTGGTCGTACGGGGCGATGACATGGCTGCCGCCGCCGTAGTAGTTGATGTACCAGATGCCGATCATGGCCAGCAGCACGGGCATGTTTTGCTCGAACGAGGCGTTGGCAAAGTGCTGGTCCATGATGTGGGCGCCGTTGAGCAGCTCGGTGAAGTTTTCTTCGCCCAGGTACAGCATGATGGGCAGGCCAATGGCCGACCACAGGCTGTAGCGGCCGCCTACCCAGTCCCAGAATTCGAACATATTGGCCGGGTCGATGCCGAACTCGGCCACGGCTTTCTTGTTGGTAGACACCGCCACAAAGTGCTTGGCCACGGCTTTTTCGTCGCGCGCGCGCGCCACGAACCATTCGCGGGCGGTGAGGGCGTTGGTCAGCGTTTCCTGGGTGGTAAAGGTTTTGGATTCCACCACGAACAGGGTGGTTTCCGGGTGTACTTTTTTGAGGGTTTCCTTGAGCTGCGCGCCGTCTACGTTGGACACAAAGTGCATGTTCATGCGCGGGTGGCCAAACGGTTTGAGCGCACTGCACACCATCAGCGGGCCCAGGTCGCTGCCGCCGATGCCGATGTTGACGATGTCGGTAATGGGCTGATGGGTGTAGCCCAGCCATTCGCCGCTGCGGATGGCGTGGCAGAACTTGCCCATGCGCGCCAGCACCGAGTTCACCTTGGGCATCACGTCTTCGCCGTCTACCAGAATCGGCGAGTTGGTACGGTTGCGCAGCGCCACGTGCAGCACGGCACGGTTTTCGGTGCTGTTGATCTTTTCGCCCTTGAACATGGCCTTGAGCCGGGCTGGCAGGCCGGCTTCGCGCGCCAGCTGCATCAGGCCGCGCAGGGTGTCGTCGGTAATGCGGTTTTTGGAGTAATCAAGAAACAGGCCGCCCACTTCCAGCGCGTAGCGCTCGGCACGCTGCGGGTCGGTGTCAAACAGGTCACGCATATGGTGATGCTTGGCGTCGGCAAAGTGGTCCCACAGGGCTTGCCAGGCGGGGAGCTGGGTGAGGGCGCTCATGTTTTCTCCAGTTTTTGTGTGTCTGCGGCCAACGTGGGGCGCAGTTTATTCGTCGTCGTTGTCGTTGCGCAGCCGTTTTTGCCTCAGGCTGCGTTTGGCTTTTTCCAGCTGGGCGGCCAGGCCGGGGCCACGCTTCAGGGCCACGCCCACGGTCAGGATGTCGATCAGCACCAGGTGCAGGATGCGGCTCAGCATGGGGCTGTAGGTTTCGTTGTCTTCTGGCGAGTCTACTTCCAGCGTGACGGTGGCGCGTTCGGCCAGCGGGGTACCGGGCACGGTGATGGCAATGACCTTGGCGCCGCTTTCCAGCGCGGCGTTCACCGCGTCCATCAGCTCGCGCGAGCGGCCGGAGCTGGAGATGGCCACCAGCACGTCGTCTGGCGTCAGCAGGGTGGCGGCCATGATCTGGATGTGGCTGTCGGCGTAGGCCACGGTGGGGATGCCGAAGCGGAAGAACTTGTGCTGGGCATCGGCGGCGATGATGCCGGAGTTGCCCAGGCCGTAAAACTCGATGCGGCGGGCGTGCGACAGCAGGTCTACTGCAGCATCTACCGCCTGCGGGTTCACGTCGTTACGGCATTTCAGCAGCGCGGTCACGGTGTTGTCGAATACCTTGGCGGTGATTTCCGACACTGGGTCTTCCGGGCGCACGCTGGAGTGCACAAAGGGCACGCCACCCACCAAGGTACCGGCCAGCTTGAGTTTGAAGTCGGACAGGCCGGAAAACCCCATGCTGCGGCAGAAGCGGATCACCGTGGGCTGGCTCACGCCAGCGCTGGCGGCAATGTCGGACACCGCCGACTGCATCACGGTGTACGGCTGTGCCAGCACTTGCTCGGCGACCCGGCGTTCTGCACCGGACAGTTTGTCCAGGTCGCTGCGGATTTTCTCAAGCATCGTGCTCTCCCAGGTGGCTGCGCAGCGCGGCGCGCACGCCGGTCAGCGCGGGGTAGGGGCTGTGGATCACGTACACCGGCATGGCGCCAGTGTAGGCAGCAAAGCGGCCGGTGGCCTCGAAGCGGGCGCGGAAAGCGGAGCGGGTAAAGAACTCGCCCAGGCGCGGTACCACGCCGCCGCCGATGTACACACCGCCCACGGCGCCCAGCGTCAGCGCCAGGTTGGCCGCAGCGCTGCCCAGCATGGCGCAGAACAATTCCAGCACGCGCACGCAGCGCGCATCGCGGCCGGACAGGCCGCGCTCGCTGATTTGTGCGGCCGATAGCTGGCCGGCGGCTTCGCCGGCTTGCACGCTCAGTGCGTCGTGGATCAGCTCCAGGCCGGGGCCGGATAGCAGGCGCTCGGCCGAGACATGTTCGCCAAAACGGGTCTGTGCGTAGCGCAGCAGCGCGGCTTCGTCGTCGTTCAGCGGCGAAAACGCCACGTGGCCGCCTTCGCCGGCAATAGCGACCCAGTCCTTGCCAGCGGGCAGCAGGCCGGATACACCCAGGCCGGTACCGGCGCCGATCAGCGCTTTGGCGCCGGGTTTGGCCTCGCCGCCGCCTACCTGTACCAGCTCGCTGGCGGGCAGGTGCGGCAGCGACAGCGCCAGCGCGGTGAAGTCGTTGAGCACCAGCAGGGTGTGGAAGCCCAGCGCCTGGCGCGTTTCTTCGATAGAGAACGACCAGTGGTGGTTGGTCATCTGCACGCGGTCGCCGTTGACCGGGTTGGCAATACCGATGGCGGCATGGTGCACGGCGTGGGTATGCGCGTCTTCCAGATAGCTGCGGATGGCGTCGGCCAGCGTGGCGTATTCTTTGCACGGCAACACATCGATGTCTTCAATCACACCCGGGCCGGTTTCCAGCGCAAAGCGTGCATTGGTGCCGCCGATGTCGGCCAGCAGGCGCGGATAGGGGTTAGGCTGCCCAGTAGACATGAAGCGGTTTCTCCGAAGGCTGCAGCAGATAGCTGATGGGGTAAGTATCGTTCACGCCTTGTGCGGCGGTGTCCAGTACGGTGCGCTTGCCGGCACCGGCGATGGCCAGGTACAGCTTGCCGCTACGGCGCAGCTCGGCCAGCGTCATGCTGATGCGGGTGTGCGGTGCGGCGGGCGGCACCACGGTGAGCAGGGCATGCGGGTTGGCCGCATCCAGCCCGTCCGCCAGCTGTGCGGCCGCGGGGAACAGCGAGGCGGTGTGGCCGTCGTCGCCCATGCCCAGCACTACGACGTCTGGCGTTTGCCACAGCGTGCGTGCAGTGGCCAGCTCTTGCTCGGCGTTGGCCGCAGTATTCACCAGCGGTAGAAAGGCGGCCGCGGCGGCTGCGCCTTGCAGCAGGTGCTGGCGTACCAGGCCAGCGTTGCTGTCGGCGTGCTCGGGCGGCACCACGCGTTCGTCTACCAGGGTCACGGTAACGCGGCCCCAGTCCAGCTGTGCTTGGGCCAGCGCTTGGAAAAACGGCACCGGCGAGCGCCCGCCGGATACCGCCAGCGTGGCACGGCCACGGGCGGTGATGGCGGCGGCCAGGTCGCTGGCTACCGCGTGCGCCAAGGCCGCGCTGGCGTCGGCGGCCTGGGTAAATTCATTCAGATGCATCTCTGTATCGTCCATGCAGGTGTCGTCTTGTGGCGACGTGGCCCGGTGGCCCGGGCTCGTTTGTTTCGCTATTGCTGCCGTGCACCCGGGTGGGGCGCGGCGGCTAGCCAGGGGCCGGCTTGGTAGCCGGCCTGGCGCTTAACACTCTTCGTGCCAGCTGATGCCGTCACGGCTGAGCAGGGCACTGGAGGCGGCAGGGCCCCAGGTACCCGCAGTGTACTGCTTGGGGGCGATGGTGCTGCGCGCCCAGTTGTCCATGATGGGTTCTACCCAGCGCCAGGCTTCTACCAGCTCGTCGCGGCGCATGAACAGCGCCAGCTTGCCGCGGATCACGTCCAGCAGCAGGCGCTCGTAGGCGTCGGCACGGCGGGCTTTGAACGATTCGTGGAAATCCAGGTTCAGGTGTACCGGCTGCAGGCGCTGGGTGTCGCCCGGCTCCTTGGACAGGAAGTACAGGCGGATGCTTTCTTCCGGCTGCAGGCGGATCACCAGGCGATTGGCGGTGTTCTGGCCGGTGGGGCTGGCAAACAGGTGGTGCGGCACATCGCGGAAATTGATCACGATTTCGGCCAGGCGTTCCTGCATGCGCTTGCCGGTGCGCAGGAAGAAAGGCACGCCTGCCCAGCGCCAGTTGTCGATTTCGGCCTTGATGGCCACAAAGGTTTCGGTCTGGCTGCCAGCGGGGATGCCTTGTTCTTGCAGGTAGCCCACCACCGGCTGGCCGGCTACGGCACCGGCCTTGTACTGGCCGCGCACGGTTTTACCTGCCACGTCTTGCTCGGTAAACGGGCGCAGCGCTTTCAGTACTTTCAGCTTTTCGTCACGCACGGCGTCGGCGCCCAGGTTGGCCGGCGGCTCCATGGCCACGATACACAGCAGCTGCAGCAGGTGGTTTTGCACCATGTCGCGCAGCGCGCCGGTATCGTCGTAAAAATCGCCACGGGTGCCCACGCCCAGGTCTTCGGCAATGGTGATCTGCACGTCGTGAATCCACTCGCGGCGCCACAGCGGCTCGAACAGCGCGTTGGCAAAGCGGATGGCCAGCAGGTTTTGTACCGATTCTTTACCCAGGTAGTGGTCGATACGGTACAGCTGTTCTTCCTTGAAGTGGCGGGCGACTGCTTCGTTGATTTCGTTGGACGATTCCAGGTCGTGGCCCAGCGGTTTTTCCAGTACTACGCGCACCTGGTCGTGGTTCAGGCCCACGGCGGCCAGGTTGTCGCAAATGCCTTCAAACAGGTCCGGCGCGGTGGCCAGGTAGCACACGGTGACGCGGTCGCCACCGGCTTTCAGGGCCTCGGCCAGTGCCGGGTAGTGCTCGGGCGTGGCGGCGTCGACTTTCAGGTACTGCACGCGGGCGAGGAAGCTGTCCCAGGCAGGGGTGGAGAAGTGCTCTTTCACGTGTACGCGCGCGCTCTTTTCTACCATGGTCAGGTAATCGTCGCGGCTCATGTCACGGCGGCCCAGTGCCAGAATGCGGCCTGTTTCGTGCAGCAGCCCGGCGGCGTGCGCCTGATAAAGCGACGGCAGCAGCTTGCGCATGACCAAATCGCCGGTACCCCCAAACAGCACCATATCGAATGCCGGGGTGTGCAGGTTTGCGTTCTCCATCCTGATGATTCTCGCCCAAGGTTGTGATGTAGTTATATTACCAAACGTGGCCCGCTTGTCTATGTCGATTGTGCAGCATTGTTACCGGTGGTTTTTGCTGTTGCTAGTCGCCAACAGATAGACAAGGTGATGAATATTAACGATTAACTGGCTATTTTGCTAAAATAAACCCGCTTTTTGTGGTGTAACGCCTTGCAAACACACTGTAGTAAAACTACCATTCAAGCACCTTCATCAGGGCCGATACCAATGAGTCTGCACCCCGTTCTGCACGCTGTTACCCAGCGCATCATCGAACGCAGCCGCGATACCCGCGCTGCCTACCTGACTACGGCCCGCGCGGCGATGCGCCAAGGCAAGGTCGAGCGTTCCCAGCTGTCCTGTACCAACCTGGCACACGCCTTTGCGGCCATGCCGGACGGCATCAAGATTCATCTGAAAGAAGCGGCCCGCCCCAACCTGGCCGTTGTGTCGGCGTATAACGACATGCTGTCGGCGCACCAGCCGCTGGACACCTTCCCGGCCATCATCAAGGCCGAGGCGCTGAAAGTGGGTGCTACCGCCCAGTTTGCCGGCGGCGTACCCGCCATGTGCGATGGCGTGACACAGGGCTTCGAGGGCATGGAGCTGAGTTTGTTCTCGCGCGATGTGATCGCCATGAGCACTGCCATCGCACTGAGCCACCAGATGTTCGACGCCGCGCTGTACCTGGGCGTGTGCGACAAGATCGTGCCGGGCCTGCTGATCGGCGCGCTGGCCTTTGGCCACCTGCCAGCGGTATTTGTGCCGGCCGGCCCGATGACCACCGGCATCGCCAACGACGACAAAGCCAAAGTGCGTCAGCTGTACGCCGAGGGCAAGGTTGGCCGCGACGCGCTGCTGGAATCCGAAATGGCGTCCTACCACGGCCCGGGCACCTGCACTTTCTACGGCACCGCCAACAGCAACCAGATGCTGATGGAGGTGATGGGCCTGCACCTGCCGGGTGCCGCCTTCGTCAACCCGAATACCCCGCTGCGCGACGCCCTGACGCGCCGCGCCGCCCGCGTGGCGGCCGAGATTTCGGCCCAGGGCAGCCGCTTCACCCCGATTTGCGAGGTGATCGACGAGAAAGCCATCGTCAACGGCATCGTGGGCCTGCTGGCTACCGGCGGTTCTACCAACCACACCCTGCACATCAATGCCATTGCCCGTGCGGCGGGCATTCACGTGAACTGGGACGATTTCGACGAGCTGTCCAGCGTGGTGCCGCTGATCGTGCGTGCCTACCCGAACGGCAAGGCCGACGTGAACCACTTCCACGCCGCTGGCGGCATGGGTTATGTGATTCGCGAGCTGCTGGACGCCGGCCTGCTGCACGACGACGTGACCACCATCATGGGCCGTGGCCTGCGCGCCCACAGCCAGGAAGCCTGGCTGCAAGACGGCGAGGCGGCCTTCCGCGCTGCGCCAACGGTGTCGGGTGACGACAGCGTGCTGCGCCCTGCGGCCAACCCGTTCTCGGCCGATGGTGGCCTGAAAGTGCTGACCGGCAATATCGGCCGCGCCGTGATCAAGGTGTCGGCAGTGAAAGCCGAGCACCGCGTGGTGGAAGCGCCAGCTGTGGTGTTCCACGACCAGAACGAGCTGCTGGCGGCGTTCAAGCGCGGCGAGCTGGAAAAAGACTTTGTGGCGGTGATCCGCTTCCAGGGCCCGCGCGCCAACGGCATGCCGGAGCTGCACAAGCTGACGCCGCCGCTGGGCGTGCTGCAGGAGCGCGGCTTCAAGGTGGCGCTGGTCACCGATGGCCGTATGTCCGGCGCGTCCGGCAAGGTGCCGGCAGCGATTCACGTGTCGCCCGAAGCCCTGCTGGGCGGCGACATCGGCAAGGTACGCAACGGCGACCTGGTGCGCTTGGACGCTAACACCGGCGAATTGAGCATTCTGGTAGACGCTGCCGAGTGGGCCGCGCGCGAGCACGTGCAGGCCGACCTGAGCGCCAACCAGCACGGCGTGGGCCGCGACCTGTTTGCCGGCTTCCGCCAGCTGGCTACCGCTGCCGAAGACGGCGCGATGAGCTTTGCCCACCCGCTGTGGGCTGGCCGCTAAGCGCCTGAGCCCCTGCCGAGCGGCAGTGGGCTATAAAAACTGCATCGATCATTTACCGGGTTGGCCGCGGCCAACCCCAGCAAAGGACACACCATGGACGCTCTGTCTCTGCTTCGCCAAGGCCCGGTCGTACCGGTTATCGTGGTTAATGACGCCGCCGTGGCGGTAGACCTGGCACACGCGCTGGTCGCCGGCGGCATCCGCACACTGGAAATCACGCTGCGTACCAAGGCCGCGCTGGCTGCCATGCGCCGCATCCGCGATGAAGTACCCGACGCGCTGGTCGGTGCCGGTACCGTGCGTACCCGCGCCCACCTGGAAGCCGCACTGGACGCTGGTGCCCAATTCGGCATCAGCCCGGGCCTGACCGCCGAGCTGGCCGCCGCCGCCCGCGCCTCCGGCGTACCGTTCATCCCCGGCATTGCCACCCCGTCCGAAGCCATGCACGCGCAGGATGAGGGCTTCAACATCCTGAAACTGTTCCCGGCCGAGGCGGTAGGCGGCATTAAGCTGCTGAAGTCGCTGGCCGGCCCGCTGCCGGAGCTGCGCTTCTGCCCCACCGGCGGTATCGATGTCAACAGCGCGCCCAACTACCTGGCCCTGCCTAACGTGCTGGCCGTGGGCGGCAGCTGGCTCACCCCGGACGACGCCATTGCGGCGCAGGACTGGGACCGTATCACTGCACTGGCCCGTGCGGCCAGCGCACTGGCGGTACGCTAGGCATAGCCAGGCGGTGCTGCACTGTGGCCGGAGCTACTTACGGGTGGCCTGTGGCGGCCTTAGTGCAGGGCACATTGCCTGCCTGTGTACGCTTGCCCCGTGATGCTTGTTGGCTGTAGCGACATAGCCCACAGGCTTTGAAGTTCGTTTTGTTGCATTCTCTTCTGGCTCTGCCGACTCTCCCCGGCAGAGCCTTTTTTTATCTGGCCACGGCTATGCTGTAAAAATATTGGTAGGCAAGTGTAAAATCCCTTGATTCGCGCACCTGATGTAGCCGGCATTGAAGAGTCGCTGGGCTGAGTGCTGATTATTTTCTGGGGACTGAACATGACAATTATGGTGACGGGCGGCGCTGGCTTTATCGGCGGCAACTTTGTGCTGGACTGGTTGGCCGCACACGATGAAACCGTGGTGAACCTGGACAAGCTGACCTACGCCGGCAACCTGCAAACCCTGGCCAGTTTGCGTGATAACCCGCGCCACGTGTTTGTGCAGGGCGATATCGGCGACCGCGAGCTGGTCACCCGCCTGCTGGCGCAGTACCAGCCACGCGCAGTGCTGAACTTTGCTGCCGAAAGCCACGTAGACCGCTCCATTCACGGCCCGGGCGACTTTATCCACACCAATGTGCTGGGCACGTTCAATCTGCTGGAGTCGGTGCGTGCCTACTGGACCGAACTGCCTGCAGAGGAAAAGCAAGCGTTCCGCTTTCTGCACGTGTCCACCGACGAGGTATACGGCACGCTCTCGCCAGCAGACCCGCCGTTTGCCGAAGACAACCGCTACGAACCCAATAGCCCGTACTCGGCCAGCAAGGCCGCTAGCGACCACCTGGTACGTGCCTGGCACCATACCTATGGCCTGCCGGTGCTCACTACCAACTGCAGCAATAACTACGGGCCTTACCATTTCCCCGAGAAGCTGATTCCGCTGGTTATCCTCAATGCGCTGGCCGGCAAGCCGCTGCCCATCTACGGCGATGGCCAACAGGTACGCGACTGGCTGTACGTGAAAGACCACTGCAGCGCCATCCGCCGTGTGCTGGAAGCCGGGCAGCCAGGGGAAACCTATAACGTGGGCGGCTGGAACGAAAAAGCCAACCTGGACGTGGTGCGCACCCTGTGTGCGCTACTGGACGAGCTACGCCCGCGTGCCGACGGCCAGCCCTATGCCAGCCAGATCACCTACGTACAAGACCGCCCGGGCCACGACCGTCGTTACGCCATCGACGCCCGCAAGCTGCAGCGCGAGCTGGGCTGGACGCCGGCGGAAACCTTCGACAGCGGCATCCGCAAGACGGTGCAGTGGTATCTGGATAACGAGGCCTGGGTGGCCGGCGTGACCAGCGGCAGCTACCGCGACTGGCTGAGCCAGCAGTACGGGGCGTGACCATGGCCACGCGCATCCTGATTACCGGCAGCAGCGGCCAGGTAGGCTTCGAGCTACAGCGCGCGCTGGCACTGCACGGCGAGCTGATTTGTCCGCTGCGGAAAGATGTCGACCTGTCGCAGCCGGCCAGCCTGCAAGCGGCGCTGGACGCCTGGCAGCCGCACATTATCGTGAACCCGGCGGCCTATACGGCCGTGGACAAAGCCGAGGACGAACCGGTGCTGGCCCAGGCCATCAACGCCGATGCGGTGGCGGTACTGGCGCAATGGGCGGCGGCGCACAATGCGCTCTTGCTGCATTACTCCACCGATTACGTATTTGACGGAAGCAAAGCGGGCGCCTGGTGCGAGGACGATGCGGCCAACCCGCAGTCGGTATACGGGCGCAGCAAATGGCTGGGTGAAGAGGCCATACGCGCCAGCGGCTGCCGTCACTTTATCCTGCGCACCTCATGGGTAGCGGGCGTGTACGGGCAGAACTTCCTGAAAACCATGCTCCGCCTGGCCAGCAGCCGTGACAGCCTGTCGGTGGTGGCCGACCAGTTCGGCGCGCCGACTCCGGCCAGCCTGCTGGCCGATGTAGCGGCCAACCTGGTACAGCGTGCACAAGCCCGGGCGGACCAGCCGTACGGTACCTATCACGTGGCAGCGCAGGGGCGCACCAGCTGGCACGAGTACGCCAGCTACGTCATCGCCCTGGCGCGCGAGGCCGGCTGGCCGCTGCAGCTGGCCGCCGCGCCGCAGCCTATCCCCAGTAGCGCCTACCCGCAAAAAGCCCGCCGCCCGGCCAACTCGCAGCTGGACTGTAGCAAGCTGATGCAGACCTTTGACCTGCAATTGCCGCACTGGCAGCAGGCCGCTAAACAGATCTTCGATACGCTGGATAACCTCAAATGAGCACAAAAGCACGCAAGGGCATCATTCTGGCCGGTGGCTCCGGCACCCGTCTGTACCCGGCCACACTGGCCGTCAGCAAGCAGCTGCTGCCGATCTACGATAAGCCGATGATCTACTACCCGCTCAGCACCCTGATGCTGGCGGGCATCCGCGAGATCCTGATTATTTCCACCCCGCAGGACACGCCGCGTTTCCAGCAGCTGCTGGGCGATGGCAGCCAGTGGGGCATCCGCCTCGAGTACACGGTACAGCCTAGCCCCGACGGGCTGGCGCAGGCCTTTATCCTGGGCGAAGCCTTCCTGGATGGTGCGCCGTCGGCACTGGTGCTGGGCGACAATATCTTCTACGGTAACGACTTCCCGAAACTGCTGAAGGATGCCAATGCACGTAGCGAAGGTGCCTCGGTGTTTGCCTACCATGTACACGACCCGGAACGCTACGGCGTGGTGGCATTTGACGCTGCGGGCCGCGCCATCAGCATCGAAGAAAAGCCGGCACAACCCCAGTCCAACTACGCAGTTACCGGCCTGTACTTTTACGACGAGCAGGTGGTGGAGATCGCCAAGTCCATCAAACCCTCGCATCGAGGCGAGCTGGAAATCACGGACGTGAATGCCACCTATCTGCAGCAAGGCACGCTCAATGTACAGACCATGGGCCGTGGCTACGCCTGGCTGGATACCGGTACGCACGAGTCGATGCTGGAAGCCAGCCAGTTTATTGCCACCGTGGAAAACCGCCAGGGCTTGAAAGTAGCCTGCCCGGAAGAAATCGCTTTCCAGGCCGGCTGGATCAGTGCCGAGCAGGTAGAAAAGCTGGCCGCACCGCTGAAGAAAAACGCTTATGGCCAGTATTTGCTAGCCATGCTGCGCCTGGCGGCACGCTAAACTGCGGTCTTAATTATTTAAGAGGCTGCGGCGCAAGTCGCAGCCTGTCTTCACGGTTGTCATATGAACATCATTAATACTGCCATTCCCGACGTCAAAATCATCGAGCCCAAGGTCTTCGGTGACGAGCGGGGCTATTTTTACGAAAGCTTCAGCCAGCGCCTGTTTGACGACGCAGTTGGCCGCCATGTCGAGTTTGTGCAGGACAACCACAGCCGCTCGCTACGCGGCGTGTTGCGCGGCCTGCACTACCAGCTGCCGCCGTTTGCCCAAGGCAAACTGGTGCGCTGTACCGTTGGTGAGGTATTCGACGTGGCGGTGGACATTCGCCGTAGCTCACCCACTTTCGGGCAGTGGGTAGCGGTCAACCTGTCGGCCGAAAACAAGCGCCAGCTGTGGATACCCGAAGGTTTCGCGCATGGCTTTGTCACCCTGAGCGAGCACGCCGAGTTCCTCTACAAAACCACCAGTTATTACGCACCCAGCCACGACCGTGGCGTGTTGTGGAATGATCCGGCCATCGGTATTGCCTGGCCGGACTGCGGCCCGCTGCAGCTGTCCGGCAAAGACCAGGTGCAGCCCCTGCTTGCCACGGCCGAGCTGTTCGACTAAGCCCGTTGATAAAACCCCGCATCCCGCCTGGCGCCAGTGAGCCAGGTCTGTGCGCGGGTAGACCAAGGGGTTTTGCGTGCCGCCTAGCGCAAACCTTCCTCCTGGCAGCCATTTGGCGCTATCGTTACGCCCTGCTCTGGTTTTGCAAGGATTCTCCATGAAGCTTCTGATCGCCGAAGACGACGCCGTGCTGGCTGATGCCCTGCTGACCCGGCTGGACCGGCTGGGCTTTGCCACCAGCCACGCTGCCGATGGCCTCTTGGCGCAGCAGTTATTGCTGGCCGAAGCATTTGATGCCGTGATTCTGGATATCGGCCTGCCGGGTCTGGATGGCCTGCAGGTGTTGCGCAATGTGCGAGTGCACAAACCCGCGCTGCCGATTCTCATCCTCACCGCGCTGGACAGCATGGAAGACCGCGTAGCCGGGCTGGATGCGGGGGCTGACGATTATCTGGTGAAGCCGTTCGAGTTTCCCGAGCTGGAAGCGCGCATTCGCGCCCTGCTGCGCCGTCATCGTGTGGCCGAAGCCGTGCGCGACGAGCTGCACTTTGCCAGCCTGCGGCTGGACCGTGCCGGCCAGCGTGTATGGGCTGGCGAGCAGGCGCTGGACTTGTCCGCGCGCGAGCTGCAGCTGATGGATATCCTGATGACCAACGGCGAACGCGTGGTTACCAAAGAACAGATCGCCGGCGAGTTGGCCGCAGATGGCGAAGAAGTAGGCGTTAACGCGGTAGAAGTGTACGTGCACCGCCTGCGCAAAAAGCTGGATGGCAGCGGGGTGGGTATTCGGGCCGTACGGGGCCTGGGCTATCTGCTGGCAGCCACCGACGACGCCTGAGCCCGGCTGCGGCCAACCCTGGAGCTGCCATGTCCCGCCCACGCGAGCTTTCCCTGCGCCGCCAGCTACTGATGTGGCTGCTGCTGCCACAGCTGATTTTATGGCTGTCTGCCGCCTTTCTCGCCTACAACATGGCGCTGGTGTACACCAACGAAGTCATCGACCGCACGCTGGCCAAATCCAGCAGCGCGCTGGCGCGCCAGGTCAAGCCCTTCGGCAATGGCTTTTACGTTGACTTTCCCAGCGCCGCGCGCGACATCCTGCAGCAAGACCCGGACGACCGCGTGCACTATATGGTGAGCTCGCCGCCCGAGGCATTCTTGCTGGGCGAGCCGGCCATGCCACGCCCGCCCGCCGGTATTGCCGCCAAAGCGGGGGACAGCTTTTTCTACAATGCCCGCATGAAGGGCATGGAGGTGCGCGTTGCCGCCCAGTACCTGCTGGCCGGTACCGACGCGCGGCCACAGCTGATGCTGGTGCAGGTAGCCAAGAGCCGGGCGCTCAGTACCGAGCTGGCCCGCAAGATCCTGTTCGACATGGGCCTGCCGCTGTTGGGTCTGATGCTGCTGACCAGCGTGCTGGTATGGGGCGGCATTAGCCGGGGCCTGTCACCGCTGCGCAGCCTGCGCCGCCGTGTAGAAGACTGCAGCGCCCGTGACCTCACCCCCATCGAGGTAGAAAACGCCCCTAACGAAGTGCGCTCGCTGACCGCTGCCATCAATAGCCTGCTGGACGAGGTACACGGCCAGGTAGCGCAGCAACGACGCTTTATTGCCGATGCCGCCCACCAGCTGCGTACCCCGCTGGCGGGGCTGAAATCGCAAACCGAGCTGGTACGTGCCGAGCTGCGCGAAGCCCAGCCTGACCTGCCGCTGTTGGGGCGGCAGCTGGTACAGGTAGAAACCAGCGTGGCGCGCGCCATCCGGCTGGTGAACCAGCTACTGGCCCTGGCCCGCGCCGAGCCCGAAGCCGGTCTTACCCTGCAAGCGCTGGATTTTGCCGCACTGGTGCGCGAGGTCACCACCGAAGCGGTACCCCGTGCGCTGAGTGCGCGTATCGACCTGGGGCTGGAGGCCGAGGCCGGCAGCATGACGATACGCGGCCACGCCGGCCTGCTGCGCGAGCTGCTGGCCAACCTGCTGGACAACGCCATCCAGTACACCCCGGCCGGGGGCGAGGTCACCGTGCTGCTGCAGCGCCGTGGCCACAGTGTGTACCTGGCCGTGCAGGATAACGGCCCCGGCATCCCCTTGGCCGAACGCGAGCGCGTGTTCGAGCGCTTTTATCGCGGCAGTGCCGAGGGCAAAGGCAAAGGCTGTGGCCTGGGCCTGGCCATTGTGCAGGAGATTGCTCGCCGCCACGGCAGCCAGCTGCTGCTGACCGATACCCCGGGTGGCGGGCTGAGTGCCAGCTTGCAGCTGGCGCTACTACCGGCCTAGTTGGCGCCTGTTCCATGTCTTTTGGCCGCGCTGATGCGGCCAACGTTGCAGATGGTGCGTGGCCGAACCAGTCTTGCGCAGCCGTGTGTTGCCGCCGCTGCACGGTGTCGACGTGCCCGGGCCGCGAACCGCACTGCGGCAGAGGTTTCCTGGCGCTGTATCCGTCAGCCACCTGCCGTAGCCGTCAACAGACATTGCACCAGCGCCTAGACCAGCGTCGTGTAGTTGACACACTAGATGTCCCGTCATGGTGCGCCGCAATAAGCGCGCCCAGCCGCTTATCTGCTTGATTTGCCTGAATGTCATGCTGCCCTGCGTGCCGGGTTGGTGCAAAACTTACAACTACTGCACTCAAAACTTACACAATTCTTACGTCTTGCAGCTATAGTTCAGCCAACTGCCAAGGCGCTGGGGAGAACAGCGCCCGCGGTTAAGCCAATAATCCGCCGCCAGGCTTGGCCGGCAAGGCGGAAACACGCATCACAATCATGGAGATGAACATGAAGCTGAAAAGCCTGACTATGGCCGTTATGGCCGCTACCCTGTTGCCTGCTGCCGCGTTTGCCGGCGACGTGGAAGTGCTGCACTGGTGGACTTCCGGTGGCGAAGCCAAATCGGCCGCCGAGCTGAAAAAAATGATGACCGCCAAAGGTCACGCCTGGAAAGATTTCGCGGTAGCCGGTGGCGGTGGCGACAATGCCATGACCGCGCTGAAAACCCGTGTGGTATCCGGTAACCCGCCGACTGCCGCCCAGATCAAGGGCCCGGCGATCCAGGAATGGGGTGCTGAAGGCGTACTGGCTGATATTGATGCCGTGGCCAAAGCGGGCAACTGGGACAAGCAGCTGCCCGTGGTGGTGAGCAATGTGATGAAGTACAAAGGCAAATACGTTGCTGCCCCGGTAAACGTACACCGCGTGAACTGGCTGTGGGTGAACCCGGAAGCCTTCAAGAAAGCCGGTGCGACCGTGCCGAAAACCTGGCCGGAGTTCTTTGCTGCCGCTGACAAGCTGCAAAAAGCCGGTATCCAGCCGGTAGCCCATGGCGGCCAGCCTTGGCAGGATGCCACCCTGTTTGAATCGGTAGCCCTGGGTGTGGGCGGTGCCGATTACTACAACAAAGCCTTCGTCAAGCTGGACAAAGCGACCCTGGCCGGCCCGACCACCGTGAAGGTGTTCGAGACCATGGCCAAGATCAAGACCTACATCGATAAAGGCGCCGCAGGCCGCGACTGGAACCTGGCTACCGCCATGGTCATCAACGGCAAGGCTGGTATGCAGTTCATGGGCGACTGGGCCAAAGGCGAATTCACTGCCGCTGGCAAGGTACCGGGTAAAGACTTTATCTGTACCGACGCACCAGGCACCCAGAACGCCTTTACTTTCAACATCGACTCCATGGCCATGTTCCAGCAGAAATCCCCTGCTGCGGTAAAAGCCCAGGCTGACCTGGCTGCCACCATCATGAGCCCGTCGTTCCAGGAAGTATTCAACCTGAACAAAGGCTCCATCCCGGCACGTCTGGACACCCCGATGGCCAAGTTTGACGCCTGCGCCAAGAAATCCAGCTTCGACATGAACGCTGCGGCCAAGAGCAACAAGCTGGTGCCAAGCTTTGCGCACAAGATGGCCATGCCTTCCGCTACCGAAGGTGCCATGGTGGACGTGATCTCGCAGTTCATGAACTCCAGCATGACCCCGGCACAAGCGACCGAGCGTCTGGCCAAAGCCGGCGCCGTACGCTAAGCACCCTGGCCCTGCTGCCTGGCAGCAGGGTGGTTGCCTGATGTTGCGCACAGGCCGGTAGCCCCGGCCTGTTTCTGCCCCCTAGCCGTTTTGCCACCATGCTGCATCCTGCGGCAGGGTTGTCTGCGGCCAACTGCCGGGCAGGGCGCGTATTTACCGACCGAGACAGCAAGGAACACACATGTCTGCCTCCCCCTCTCAAGGCCGCCTCAGCGCGCTGGCCGACCGCTGGCTACCCAAGCTGGTACTGTCGCCTACGCTGGCCGCCAGCCTGATCTTCGTCTACGGCTTCATTGCCTGGACGGGGTGGCTATCTTTTACCGAATCCCGCCTGATGCCGCGTTACGACTGGGCAGGTCTGCTGCAGTACCAAGCGCTGTTCGAAAACGAGCGCTGGTGGACCGCTGCGGCCAACCTGGGCATTTTCGGCAGCCTGTTCATTCTGTTCTGCCTGCTGGTAGGCCTGCTGATGGCAGTGCTGCTAGACCAGAAGATCCGCGCCGAAGGCGCCCTGCGCACCATTTACCTGTACCCGATGGCGCTGTCCTTCGTGGTGACCGGTACCGCGTGGAAATGGATGCTGAACCCGGACATGGGCCTGCAAAAGGTGATGAACGACCTGGGTTTTGCCAACTTTACTTTCGACTGGCTGGTGAACCCCGACATGTCCATCTACACCGTGGTGATTGCCGGTGTATGGCAAAGCTCGGGCTTTGTGATGGCGCTGTTCCTGGCCGGCCTGCGCGGCATTGACGACTCCATCATCAAAGCCGCCCAGGTAGACGGTGCCAGCCTGCCTACCATCTACCGCCGCATCCTGATTCCTAGCCTGCGCCCGGTGTTCTTCAGCGTGCTGCTGATCCTGTCGCACATTGCCATCAAGAGCTTCGACCTGGTGATGGCGCTGACCGGTGGCGGCCCCGGTACCTCGTCCGATGTACCCGCCATCTTCATGTACCAGTTTGCCTTTACCCGTGGCCAGCTGGGCCAGGGTGCCGCGTCGGCCATGATGATGCTGTTCACCATCGTCGCCGTGCTGGTGCCGCTGATGTATATGGAAACAAGGAGTGCCAAACGTGTTTAAGAACCTCACCGTTGGCCGCGCGCTGGTGTACGCCGCGCTGCTCCTGATGGCCATCTATTACCTGTTGCCGCTGTACGTGATGCTGACCACCTCGTTCAAGAGCCTGGACGATATCCGCGCCGGTAACATGCTGTCGCTGCCGCAAGCCTGGCAGGGCGGGGCGTGGGTGAAAGCCTGGGCCGAGGCCTGCACCGGGGTGGAATGCAACGGCATGCAGGGCTTCTTCTGGAACTCCATCAAGATGACACTGCCGGCAGTGGCCATCTCCACCATCCTGGGGGCCGTCAACGGCTACGTGGTGTCGATGTGGCGCTTCCGCGGCTCTGACGCGCTGTTCACCATGCTGCTGGTCGGCTGCTTCATCCCCTTCCAGGTCGTGCTGCTGCCGATGGCACAGGTACTGGGCATGCTGGGTATCGCCAACACCACCACCGGCCTGGTGCTGGTGCACGTGGTGTACGGCACGGCGTTTACCACGCTGTTCTTCCGTAACTTTTACATCACCGTACCGGACGAGCTGGTGAAAGCCGCCCGTATCGATGGTGCCGGCTTCTGGACGATTTTCTTCCGTATCCTGCTGCCGATTTCCGGCCCGATTTTCGTGGTGTGCATCATCTGGCAGTTCACCCAGATCTGGAACGACTTCCTGTTCGGCGTGGTATTCGCCAGCGGCGAAGCCCAGCCCATTACTGTGGCGCTGAACAATCTGGTGAACACCTCTACCGGGGTGAAGGAATACAACGTGGACATGGCCGCAGCCATTATTGCTGCGCTGCCGACTCTGTTTGTTTACATGGTTGCTGGCCGCTATTTCGTGCGTGGCCTGACAGCCGGTGCCGTGAAAGGTTAATGCGATGGCCGCTCTTTCCATCAACAATGTGTACAAGACTTACGCCAACGGCACCGACGTGCTCAAGGGCATCGATATCGCCATCGAAGATGGCCAGTTCCTGATTCTGGTCGGCCCGTCCGGCTGCGGTAAATCCACGCTGCTGAACATGATTGCCGGCCTGGACGACATCAGCAGCGGCGATATCGAGATCGGCGGCAAACGCGTGAACGACCTGTCGCCCAAAGACCGCGACATCGCCATGGTGTTCCAGAGCTACGCGCTGTACCCGTCGATGACCGTGCGCCAGAACATCAGCTTTGGCCTGGAAATCCGCAAGGTGGCGCAGGCAGAGATCGACGCTACGGTGAACCGTGTTGCCGAGATGCTGCAGATTACCCACCTGCTGGACCGCAAGCCTGGCCAGATGTCCGGTGGCCAGCGTCAGCGCGTGGCCATGGGCCGCGCCCTGGCCCGTAACCCGTCCATCTTCCTGTTCGACGAGCCGCTGTCCAACCTGGACGCCAAGCTGCGCGTAGAGATGCGCACCGAAATCAAGCTGATGCACCAGCGCCTGAAGTCCACCATCGTGTACGTGACCCACGACCAGATCGAGGCCATGACGCTGGGCGACAAGATCGCGGTGATGAAAGACGGCATCGTGCAGCAGTTTGGCAGCCCGCAGGACATCTACGACAACCCGGCCAACCTGTTTGTGGCCAGCTTCATCGGCTCGCCGTCGATGAACTTCATTCCGGCTACCGTCATCCAGACCGGCAGCGACATCGGCGTGAAGATCTGCGACGACAAAGGCTGCGTGGTGCTGCCGCTGCCGCATGACAAGGTCAAGCTGGCCAAGTTTGTTGGCCAGGAAGTGATCTTCGGCATCCGCCCGGAGCAGATCACCGACGCCCGCACCGCGCACCGCGAAGGCCTGCCGGTGATGAGCTGCCACATCGACGTGATCGAGCCCACCGGCCCGGACACCCTGGTGTTCGTGTCGCTGAACAACACCAAAGTGTGCTGCCGTACCCACCCCACCGAGGCCAAGCGCCCGGGGCAGAGCATGGAGCTGGTGTTCGACGTGTCCAAGGCCGTGCTGTTCGACCCCAAAACCGAAGCGCGGATCGTGTAATGACCGCGCTGGGCACGCAAAGGTTGGCCGCATCGGGGCCGCTGCTGTCACCGGTAGCGGCCGGCGTCTGGCGTCTGGACGAATGGGGATTTGACGACGCCGCGCTGGCCGCCTGGGTAGAGCACGCCCTGGCGCTGGGCATCAGCACTTTCGACCACGCGGATCTGTACGGCGGCTTCACCTGTGAAGCGCTGTTCGGCCGCTGGCTGAAGGCCCACCCCTCGCGCCGCGATGAACTGCAGCTGGTGAGCAAGTGCGGTATCAAGCCGCCCATCGCCGAGCGTGGCTGGCAGGTGAAGCACTACGACACCTCGGCAGTACACATCACCGCCAGTGTCGAGGCTTCGCTGCGCCAGCTGGGTACCGACTACCTCGACCTGCTGCTGATTCATCGCCCGGACCCGCTGCTGGACGCGGATGAAGTGGCCGATACCTTCCGCCGCCTGTTCGAGGCCGGCAAGGTGCGCCACTTCGGGGTGTCCAACTTTACGCCGTCGCAGTACGCCTTGCTGGCCAGCCGCTTTCCGCTGGTGACCAACCAGGTGGAGGCCTCGCTGCTGCACCTGGACCCGCTGTTCGACGGCACCTTCGACCAGTGCCAGCAGCTGCGGGTACGCCCGATGCTGTGGTCGCCGCTTGCTGGCGGCCGCGTGCTGGACGCTGCGGCCAACCCTGCGCTACACGTGGCTTTGCAACAGCTGGCTGGCGAGCTGGATGTCAGCGTGGCCACCGTGGCGCTGGCCTGGCTGCTGCAGCACCCGTGCAAGCCGCTGCCCATCATCGGCTCGCGCCGCCTGGCCTCGCTGGACGACGCGGCAGCGGCCTGCCGCCTCAAGCTCAGCCGCCAGCAGTGGTTTGCCTTGCTGCAAGCCGCGCGCGGCCACGAGGTGGCCTGATTTCTCTGTTGTACCGTGATGTTGGTTGTTGTGTTGTACGTTGCTTGCGCGGCCTTCGGGCCGTTTTTTTTATGCTGCAACAAGCTGGACAGCTACCATGCCAGCCGCTTACGATGGCCCTTCCCCTGTGTCGGGGGAACGTCGCTCGGACGGTTCCGGGCGCTTACGTTGAAAGGTTTCCCATGTCGTCTACCGGCAAGCGCCGCTTTGCGCGCATCGATCGTCTCCCCCCTTACGTTTTCAACATCACCGCCGAACGCAAAATGGCTGCCCGCCGCCGTGGCGACGATATCGTCGACATGAGTATGGGCAACCCGGACGGGGCCACGCCGCCGCACATCGTGGCCAAGCTCACCGAAGCCGCGCAGCGGCCTGATACCCACGGCTACTCGGCATCCAAGGGCATTCCGCGCCTGCGCCGCGCCATTGCGCGCTGGTACCAGCAGCGCTACGCGGTGGATATCGACCCGGACAGCGAGGCCATCGTCACCATCGGCTCCAAGGAAGGCCTGGCGCACCTGATGCTGGCCACGCTGGACCGTGGCGACACCGTGCTGGTGCCGGACCCGAGCTACCCCATTCATATCTATGGTGCGGTGATTGCCGGTGCCGATATCCGCAGCGTGCCGATGGCACCGGACGTGGACTTTTTTGCCGAGCTGGAAAAAACCATCCGCGGTAGCTACCCCAAGCCCAAGATGATCGTGATCGGCTTTCCGTCCAACCCCACCGCGCAGTGCGTGGAGCTGGATTTCTTCGAACGCGTGATCGCACTGGCCAAGAAGCACGACATCTTCGTGGTGCACGACCTGGCCTACGCCGACATCGTGTTCGATGGCTGGAAAGCGCCGTCCATCATGCAGGTGCCGGGCGCCAAGGACATTGCGGTGGAGTTCTTTACCCTGTCCAAGAGCTACAACATGGCCGGCTGGCGTATCGGTTTCATGGTGGGCAACCCCGACCTGGTGGCCGCGCTGGCGCGCATCAAGAGCTATCACGATTACGGCACCTTCACCCCCTTGCAGATTGCTGCCATCGCCGCGCTGGAAGGCGACCAGCAATGCGTGCGCGACATCGCCGCCACCTACCAGAAGCGCCGCGACGTGCTGTACAAGGGGCTGATGGAAGCGGGCTGGCAGGTGGACCTGCCCAAGGCGTCGATGTACATCTGGGCGCGTATTCCAGAGCATTACCGCGCACTGGGCTCGCTGGCCTTTGCCAACCTGCTGTTGGACAAGGCCAAGGTATCGGTATCGCCCGGCGTGGGGTTTGGCGACTACGGCGACGAGTACGTGCGCTTTGCGCTGATCGAAAACGAAAGCCGCATCCGCCAGGCCATCCGCGGCATCAAGACCATGTTCCGCGCCGACGGCCTGCTGCCGCCGGCTTGACCTGGTGCTGCCCGGCCAGGGCTAGGTAGTTGCCGCCAGTAAAACGCCGCCCTTCGGGGCGGCGTTGTCATGTAACCAGCTTGGTTGCGGCCAACGTTGGCCGCAGGCTCAGAACAGCTGCGGTTGGGTGTCGCCAAAGCGGCTGCGTTGCTCGTGGGCCAGCAGCCAGGCCTTGCGCTGCAGGCCGCCGCCGTAGCCGGTGAGGCTGCCGTCTTTGCCGATAACACGGTGGCAGGGCACGATGATGGCCACGCGGTTGGCACCGTTGGCGCCGGCCACGGCGCGGATGGCGGCGGGCTTGCCCAGGCGGTCGGCCTGTTGCTGATAGCTGGTGGTGTCGCCATAGGGGATGGTTTGCAGTGCTTGCCACACTTGCTGCTGGAAGGCGGTGCCGGGCAGGTGTAGCGCCACGCCGAATTGCTGCCGCGTGCCGGCAAAGTATTCGCCGATTTCATGCTCGGCCTGCCGGGTGTGGCTGTTTTCTCCGGCCAAAATGCGGCTACCCAGCAGGCGCTGCAGCTCGGCAAACTCGCGCTCGTTGCGCTGGCTGACGGCAAACTCCAGCAGGCATACGCCCTGTTCGCTGGCGCAGACAAACATGGGCCCCAGTGGGCTGTGAAAACGGTGTAGCAGCAGGGCAGGTGCGGTCATGGCGATGGGCAGGCAGTCAGGGCAGGCGGCCAGTGTAACGCAGTGGCCGCCTGCCGTAGCCTGGTGTAATGACTAGGCGCTTATTTCAGCCGGCGCGGGTTGCTGTTGCCCCATACGGTGTACAGGTCGGCCAGCAGGGCACCGTTGATGTCTTCCATTTCGGCCTGGGTGATGTCGGCGTTGCCCTGTTTGCCGAACAGCACCACTTCGTCGCCCGGCTTCACGCCGGGAACATCGGTAACGTCCACCATGGTGGTGTTCATCGAGACCTTGCCTACCACCGGCGCGCGCTGGCCGTTGATCAGCACATAGCCTTTGTTGGTGAACACGCGGCGGTAGCCGTCGGAGTAGCCCATGGGCAGGTTAGCCAGCAGGCTGTCGCGTTTGAGGGTGTAGGTGCGGTCGTAGCCCACGGTATTGCCGGCCGGGTAGGCATTGACGGCGGCGACACGGGTTTTGAACGCCATCACGCGGCGATACTCGGTGTAGCTGGGAATGGTGTCACCGTAGATCAGGCCGCCGGGGCGCACCATGTCGAGGTGGCTTTCCGGCACTTCCAGCGTGGCAAAGGAGTTGGCCGCATGCAGTGTGAGCTTGCTGCGGTCCAGGCCGGCGGTGTCGATCAGCCACTGGCTTTGTTCCTTGAATGCGGCCAACCCTTTGCGTACGTCGGCGGCGTCTTCCACGGCAAAGTGGGTCATGATGCCCACCAGTTGCAGGCCTGGCTGTTTCACCAGCGCCAGCACGTCCTGGCGGCCTTGTTCGGTGCCCATTTCCAGGCCGTTACGGCTCATGCCCGAGGAGTTCAGGCCCAGGTGGATGCGCAGGGTGCGGCCCTGTTTTTGTGCCAGCTGGCCTGCGGCGCGGGCGTGCGCCAGGTTACCTGTCAGCTCTTCCATGTTGTAGCGCAGTGCGCCGCGGATTTCGCCCAGCGTGGCGGTGCGCACGCGCATCAGGCGGCCGTTGAAGCCTTTTTCGCGCACGACGCGGGCCTCTTCATTGCTGGCTACGCCAATACAGGGCACGCCGGTGGCGATGATGGACGGCACCAGCAGGGCGATGCCATGGCCGTAGGCGTCGGCTTTCATCACGGCACAGATTTGCGATTTACCGGCCAGGCGGGTTTGCAGCTGACGGATATTGTGTTCGAAGGCGGCTTTGTCGATTTCCACCCAGGCGTTGCTGGCGGGGGCGGTGGCTTCGCTGCGTGCCGCGGTGGCGGCGTCCAGCAGCGGGGCGGCCAGGGCGGGCTGGGTGCCTAGCAGGGTGGCCAAGCTCAGGGCGAGCAGAGTACGGTGAAACGGCATGTTTTCTCCTTTGTGGCGTCGCCGGCGCTTGTTATTTGTGCGGCTGTCACAGCACTGTCATATTGGCGAGTTGCCATGCTATGTCATTTATGTTTGATGAGTGCATTATTAATGCGACATGGATTTATAGAAAATGACATGCTTTGTGTCAGTCTTTATACCGTGAAGATACAAACTGACTGCATTTCGCCGCATGGGCTGCGCTAGCCTAGGCATGCCGGTACACGGTGTACCGGCATGGCGAAGAGGTGCACGATATGAGTATTTCAGGCCTTTCTGCAGCCGGTTCTACCATTTACGGTGGCTTTAGCACCGTAGGGAGTGGGGCAGGCAAAATTGCGTCGGGGGTGAGTGACATTGCCAGCGGCGTGGTGTCGGTAGCGAGTGGTGTCGCCAGCGGTGTGGAAGAAGCAGGCGATGCGGTAATGGAAGGTATCTCACTAGGTGGTGAAGCCATTGCCAAGGCAATAGGCGGCACGATCGATACACTGGTGTAAGGCACGGGCCGGGCATGAGCCTGCCCGGCCCGTGGTAGTTGAGCAGCAGGTAGTGCTGAGTTGTTATGTACTTGGGCCGGTATGGGCCCTGCGGCAAAAAGTGGGGCGGGCCCGGATAGGCACTGGCCATGTTCACGACATTTTTTGCCGCAGGGAAAATACCGGCTGTTTTTTTGCCGTTCCTTGCCTAAGCTCACTTTATGCGCCAGCGCACACGACAAGGAGACCGACTATGCAAGTGGCAGAGCTGTTCGACAAGGCATCCGGCAAATTACCCATGGTGCCCAAAGTAGTGCAGGAGCTGATTGCCAGCTTCAACGACAACAACGTGAACATGGACGACGTGGCCAATAAGGTAGCGCACGATCAGGTGTTGAGCGCGCGCGTGCTGCGCCTGGCCAACACCGCGCGCTTTGGTGGCAGCCGCAAGATAGGTTCGCTGGACGACGCGGTGGTGATGCTCGGCTTTGACAACCTGCGTGTGCTGGTGATTGCCTCGGGTGTCAGTGGGGCGACGTCCAATATCCCCGGTTTTGACATGAAAAGCTTCTGGGGTCGCAGTTTCGAGATGGCCAATACCAGCAAGGCACTCGCCAAGCTGGCGGGGCTGGAGCCGCAGCTGGGTTATACCTGTGGCCTGATGTCCAATATCGGTGAACTGGTGTTGCACGTGGCCGAGCCGGAAAAAGCGGTGCAGATCGACCGTGTGGTGGACGGTGGTGCCGACCGGCTGGCCACCGAGCGCATGGTGCTGGGCATGGACCTGACCGAGGTGGGCGCAGAGCTGGCGCGGCGCTGGAGCTTTCCCGACGCCATTCAGGATGCGATCCGCAACCAGCACAATCTGGTGCCGCCGGCCGATGCCTCGCCTTACGCGCTGCTGATCGGTTTGGCCTCGTATATCGTGGCAGGCTTTAACCGCGGCATGAGCGAGCAGGATATGCTGGAAACGGTGCCGCAGCGGGTGGTGTCGGCACTGGGTATCAGCGCCGAACAGCTGGAAGACGCCATCGGTCATCTGAAAGAGATGAGCACGCAGATCGACAGCCTGTTATAGGCAGCCAAGCCGCAGCACAAACAACAAGGCCCCGCTACTGCGGGGCCTTGTGCTTTAGCGGCCTCAGGCCGGCTGGTCGGCAGGCTCTGCCGGCGGGGTCTTGCGCGAGATCACCGAGACAAAGCGGCACTCCAGCTCTTGCATCAGCTCGTCGATACGGATGATCTGCAGCTGAATGCGGTCGCCGTTTTCCAGCTCCGGCAAGCCCGGAATGCGCATGCGTACCGGCACGCCATCCAGGCGAACCAGGTCTTCCTTGATAAAGGTGGCGGTTGGCTCGCTGATGCCTTCCTGGCTGAACCAGCGCAGGCACCAGAAGTACTCCATCTTGTCCTGGAAGCCCAGGTAGGCGCTGTAGGCCGCGTCGAAATCACGCAGCAGGGCAAACAGCATGGCGTCGCCTTGCGGGTACTGCGGCGCGTCGCCACGGATCATGGCCACCAGCTGGCGCTGGTTGACGAAGTCCGACGCGCGGCGCAGCGGCGAGGTGCTCCAAGCATACTGTGCCACCCCCAGGCCGATGTGCGGCTCGGGGCGGGTGGTCATGCGCACCTTGCCCATGCTTTGCGCACGGTACATGGCCGGGATATCGGCCTCGGCCAGCATGCGGCCCCATTCGCTGTTGGCCAGGATCATCAGTTCGGAAACCAGCTTGTCCATGGGCGAGCCGCGCTTGCGGATGGTGATGCGCACCTTGCCGTCTTCCACGGCAAAGTTGTAGTCCACTTGCGGCGGGCGGTTTGGGTCGGGTGTCTTGCCACGGAAAGCTTCGCGGGCGTTGGCAAATTGCCACAGCCAGACCAGCTCACGCTTGAAGGCATAGTCGGGGCCAAAGCCGGGTGCGGCCAACGTCTCTTCGTTGAACACCTGCTCCAGCTGGTCGTGGCGCAGGTTGGCCGCAATGTGTACGCGCTCCACGCGGTTTTCAAAGTCCACCAGCTCGAACGACGGCGTCACTTCCACATACAGGCTCAGTGCCGGGCACGCCTGGCCTTCCTGCAGGGTGAACTGTGCCACCACGTCGTCCGGCAGCATGGTGATCTTGTTACCGGGGAAATACACGGTAGACAGGCGCTGGTGCACGATTTTTTCCAGGTCACTGCCCGGCGCAATACCCAGCGTGGGGGCGGCAATGTGGATGCCGACGCGGATATGGCCGTTGGCCAGCCACTGTACCGACAGCGCATCGTCGATTTCGGTAGTGGCGGCGTCGTCAATGGAAAACGCTTGTACATCGGCCAGTGGCAGCGCGTCCGGCTGGGTGGCTGGCGCGTAGTGGCCAAAGCCCAGGCCTTTGGGGAAGTGCTCCATCTGGAAGCCGGCCATCATGTAGTCCGGCACCGACGGGATACCGCCTACCTTGTCAGCCAGGCGCAGCGGCGGCAGGCTGGTGGCGCGGCTGGCCTGGTCGAAGGCTTTGAATTCCAGGGTGTTTTTGTCGGGACGATACAAAATGGCCATCAGGTGGCTGCGGATGGCATCCGGCAGGGTGCCTGCGGCCAGCTCGGCGGCCCAGGCGTCGATCTGCTCCTGCTCGCGCTTTTTGCGTTCGATACCCGCCAGCGCGGCTTTCAGGGTTTCTTCCGGTGCAGCCTTGAAGCGGCCCTTGGCCTTTTTGTAGAAGTACATCGGCGCAGCGTACAGGCGCAGCAGGATGGCGGCGTTTTCCAGCGCGCTTGGCGCGTGGCCAAAGTAGTCGGCGGCCAGTACATCAAAACCGAACTCGTCGTCGCCGCAGCATTCCCACAGGAAATCCACGTCGATATCGGCAGCAATCGCCTCTGCGGCGGGCAGAAAGTCTGGCAGTGCGCTGCTGAACTCCAGAAACACGTTGGCCGCTTTCAGTTTGGTGCGCTTACCGTGCTGAGTGTCAATCTGCAGGCTGGCATCAGCGCGCGACACCACGCTGCCTACCTTGAAGCTGCCGCTTTCTTCGTAAAAGACGTTCATACTGCCTCTGGCGGGACCAAGTCTGCCCCGTGCTATGAATGAAACGGAAGATTATAGCAGCAGGCTGCGTCACACCGCTTTACTGCCGGTATACTGCGCTTCTTTGTATAAATGTTTGTTTAATTTAGCCATGTCAGCGCAGACCATTCCCCAAACCCTGCTGGGCCTTTCCCAGGAAATGGACCATGTTGGCCGCCAGCTGCTAGACCGCTGGGACCCAGAGCTCGCCCGGCGCTTTACTGCGCTAAGCCAGTGCTTGCAGGGCGTGGCCGAGCAAGGCGGGGCCGGCGAATTGCTGCGCGCCAATGACGAGTTGGCCGCACAGCTGCGCTCGTGGCTAAAACGGCGCCGCGCTCCTGACGATATTCTGGGTTTGCGCCAGCAGCTGTCTCTGGTTACCCAGCTGGCCAGCATGCCCGCGCCGGTAAAACACTCCGCCAGCACGGCTGCGTTGCGACAGAATCACCGTCTGTTTCTGTGGGCCGGCGAGCGCGATGTGGATAGCTATCTTGTCGAGCAGATGGCGTGTTTTGGCTACCAGATGGACGTGTTTCGCGACGCCTTGCTGCTGCAACAAGCTTTGCGGCAGCACACACCCGGCGCGCTGATCGTGTACAGCGATTTTGTGGGGGAGGCCAGCCTGTTTCCCCCCGGCATGCCCATGCCCTGCCCGGTGTTGTACGCCAGCCCGCGCCGCGATTTCGAGGCCAGGCTGAAGGCTGTACGCAGTGGCGGCCAGGGTTTTCTGGCGTGGCCATTACAGGTGCGCGAGCTGCTGGATGCGCTGGTCGTGCCGCAGCAACAGGACCGCCGCAACCCGCTACGTGTCTTGCTGATTGAAGACATGGGTTCGCTGGCCGGCTTGTATTCGGCCGTGTTGAACCAGCACGGCATCCTGACCGAAGAAGTCACCCGCCCCAGCCGTGCGCTGGAAGCGATCGAGCGCTTTCGCCCCGACCTGATCCTGATGGACATGTACATGCCGGAGTGCGACGGCAAAGAGCTGGCGCGCATCATCCGCCAGCAGGGTCTGATGGATGGCATACCCATCATTTTCCTGTCCATGGAAAAGCGGCAGGACATCCAGCTGGACACGTTGTCGCTGGGGGTGGATGGCTACCTGACCAAGCCGGTATCCAGCGACGAGCTGGTGGTCACGGTAACAACCCGCGCGCGCCGTTACCGCAAGCTGCGCTCCTACATCAGTACCGACAGCCTCACCGGCTTACTGAACCACACCCACCTGTTTGCGCGCCTGGAGTACGAGTTTGCCCGCGCCCAGCGCGAACGGCTGCCGCTGGCGATGGTGATGCTGGACCTGGACCACTTCAAGCGTATCAATGACAACTACGGCCACCAGGCCGGTGACGAAGTGCTGGTCAACCTGGCGCGCTTCCTGCGCGAGCGGCTACGCCGCAGCGACCTGATCGGCCGCTACGGTGGCGAGGAATTCGCGCTGGTGTTACCGGGCATGACGGTAGACCAGGCGTACCGCTTGCTGGAGGCGATTCGTGGCGATTTCGAGCTGCTTGACCAGCAGTCGCCGCGCGGGCGTTTCCGCCAGACCTTCAGCGCCGGCCTGTGCGGTGCCGAGGGTGTTACCGACGTGGTGGCCCTGGTGCAGCGCGCCGATGCCATGCTGTACCGTGCCAAGGAGCTGGGTCGTAACCTGGTGGTGGCATGGTCTGCCGATGCCGGGGGGCATTTGCCACCCGTGATCTAGTACAAAGCACAAGGGCGCCTACGGCGCCCTTGTGCTTTGTACTGCGGCCAACCTTATACGGGGTCGGCCAGGTACATGCGTACGTTGTGGTCGTCCAGCAGCTTTTTCAGGCTTTCCGGCGGCATGGCGTCGGTAAAGATGGCGTTGAACTCGCTGATGTGGCCCATGCGTACCAGCGCGTTGCGGCCGAATTTGCTGTGGTCAGCCGCCAGGAAACGGTGGCGGGCGTTGTTCATCATGGCTTGTGCCACGCGCACTTCGCGGTAGTCGAAATCCAGCAGCGAGCCGTCGGTCTCTATCCCCGAGACACCGATGACGGCGTAGTCCACCTTGAACTGGTTGATGAAATCCAGCGTGGCCACACCGGTAATGCCACCGTCCGAGGCGCGTACCACGCCCGAGGTAATCATCACGGTAAAGTCGGGGTTGGCCGACATGATGGACGCCACGTGGATGTTGTTGGTGATCACGCGCAGGCCTTTGTGGCTGGCTGTCAGCGCCTGGGCTACGGCTTCGATGGTGGTGCCGATGCTCATGAACAGCGAGGCATGGTCGGGAATGTTCTCCGCAATCATGTCGGCAATATGGGCTTTCTCACTTTGCAGCTTGCCCTTGCGCGAGAAGTAGTCTTCGTTTTCTACACTGTTACCCAGCGCCGCCCCGCCGTGATAGCGGCGTAGCAGGTTGGCTTCACAGAGCTGGTTGATGTCGCGACGGATGGTCTGTGGCGTCACATCCAGAATGCGTGCCAGCTCTTCGATCGGCATAAAGCCGTTCTCGCGGACCAGCTGCAGGATTTTGTCGTGTCTAGGGGATCGGCTCATGGGGTAGCAAGTTCGAAATCGAAAATTACCCTGAGTCTTTAACATATTTCCGGCGCTGGCGGCAACTTCACCTTGTCATAAACGAATGTTTGATGATGAAAAAACGCCAGTGCGGTGGCACTGGCGCTGGATATTGTTGACAAATGGCAGGCAGCGGTGCTGCGGCCGTTTGCCCAAGTGCCCGCTGGTACGGTACTGCCGCTGCCCGTCAGATTGCCCGCTGGCCGGTAGCGCAGGGGCGCTGCACCGCTGGCGGTCAGCCTGTCGCGGCAGGCGGTACGCGTATCAGAAGTTGTACTTGATGGTGGTGATCAGGGCGCGCTGGTAGGTGGCGGAGCCCAGTTTCTGGTCGGCGTAACGGTAGGTCAGGCCACCGGTCACGCTCTTGGTGGCGTTCCACCACAGCGATACCGCACCGTTGTTAGCCAGTTTGCGCGCATTCACGACTTTGCCATCCTTGGCCATGCCCAGGTAGCGGTTTTCACGATCGAATTCGATTTCGTGCCATTGGGTCACCATCAGGTCCTGACCGGCGGCCTTAAACGGGAAGCCCAGTACCCAGCCGGCCATCATGCCGTTGCGGTGTGCACCCACGCCTTGCTTGAACTCCTGGTGCGCGCCCAGGAACGGTTTCACCCACAGGCTGCCGGCGGACAGGCTGGTACCCAGGCCCAGTACGCGGTTCTGGTCGTAGAACTTGCCTTCGCGGAAGTCATAAACGTGGGCGTAGGCTTGTACCGGCAGGTTGCCGATTTGTGCCACGTTCACGCGAGCTACCACTTTGGAGGCGTAGCGACGGTTCTGGCCGCCGTTTTCGCGGGTGTTCTGGTCGGCGTTTTCTACGTCAACAAAGCCGTACAGGTCGCCCCAGTTGCCGCCCATGCCGCCTTCGGCTTCCAGGTAGGCAAAGTCTGCCTTGCCGCCGAACGGGCCTTTATTGGTGCGGTCCTGGGTGTTGGACGACCAGTCCAGCCAGTTGGCGCTTACGTTGCTGAAGGTGTAGTCGGCGTGGGCAAAGCCGGCACAGGAGGCCAGTGCCAGAGCGATGAGGGTAGTGCGAGTTTTCATGGGTTTTCTGCTGCAAGTCGTTAAGAAAGCACACCGTTTTGCCCGCAGCGCTACGCCTGGCGCAGGCTGCCTGCAAAACGGGGACGCGGAGGATAGCAGAAAGCGCCATGAATACAGATTGAAACGACCGTTTAGGACAAATGTTGTGTTATTCCTGCACGTTTGCCGTCATAACATGACGTTGGGTCATGATTTGCGCATGAAATGGCTGGCTGGCCAGCCGTAGTGGCACAGGTCAATACGGCCGTTGCGGCCAACCTCTACCCCGTCTTCTTCCAGCAACAGGCGCTGGTAGTCGGCTTGGGGGGTGCCGGGGCGGGCAATGCGCCCGCTGCTGCTCACCACGCGAAACCACGGCCAGCCCGCCCCCTCGGGGGCACTGGCCAGCAGTTTGCCCACGTGGCGGGCGTGGCGCGGGTAGCCGGCCAGCGCCGCCAGCACGCCGTAGCTGCTGACCTGGCCGGGCGGGATGGCCAGCAGCTGGGCCAATACGGCGCGTTCGAAATCAGCGTTCATCAGCCGTAGCGGCGGTCGGCCACAAAGGGGTTGCTGCGGCGCTCATCCCCGATGGTGGTAAACGGGCCATGGCCGGGTACCACGGTCATGTCGTCCGGCAGGGCAAACAGCTTGCTGCGGATGGCATCGATCAGCTGCTCGTGGTCGCCCATGGGGAAATCGGTGCGGCCGATGCTGCCCTGGAACAGCACATCGCCGACGATACAGAGGTTGGCCGCATGGCTGACAAACACCACATGGCCCGGGGTGTGGCCGGGGCAGTGCAGCACGGCCAGTGTTTGCTGGCCTACCGTGACGGTGTCGCCCTCGTGCAGCCAGCGCTCGGGGGTAAGCGGCTCGGCGCGGGGGAAGCCGAACATGGTGCCCTGGCTGGGTAGCTGGTCCAGCCAGAAGCTTTCTGCCGGGTGCGGGCCTTCTATCGCGACACCCAGTGCGTCGGCCAGCTCGCGCGCGCCACCGGCGTGGTCGATATGGCCGTGGGTCAGCAGCAGTTTTTCTACCGTCAGGCCTTGTGCATCGATAAAGGCACGCAGACGGCCGATGTCGCCACCGGCATCGACCACCGCGGCCTTGCTGGTTTCGTCGCACCAGATCACCGAGCAGTTCTGCTGGAAGGGTGTGACGGGAATGACCTTTAGCTGTAAAGCCATGAATATAGAATCCTGTGGTTAATTGGATGGTTTCAATTTTGACAGTGGAACCAGTGCAGGGAAAAGCACTTTTGCTGCTTGCCGGCCTGTGCATAAACGGCGATGCTATCCGCAAGCAAACACGGCTTTTGTCATTATCATGCCTGAATTTCCCGCTAAAAAACCCTATCTTCATCAACACCGCCGTAGTTTCATGCTGATCCTGGCTGTACTGCTATTCGTGGAAGTGGCCAGCCATGTGTTGTGGCTACCGGCTTTGCCTGAGACTTGGCTATTCAGTGTGGGCGGTTTTGCCGAGCTAACGGTGCTGCTGATCATTCTGATCATGTTCTGGGGTGTGCAGCGTGACGAGCTGCCGGTCACCGCTTATAACTGGCTGACCTGTGGCCTGGGTTTGTGGCTGGTGAGTGCGGTAGCCGACGTGATGGACGAGCTGGTACAGCAGCCGCGCTGGCTGTCTGCCTTTGGCGAAGACTTGATGCGCGTGTTCGGCATGTCGCTGGTGGCCTGCGGTGTGTTCAGCCTGATGCGCCATGCCCGGCGTGTTCACCAGCAGCTCAATGCCCTGGCGCATACCGACGAGCTGACCGGCTTGTATAACCGCCGTTATTTCAACCAGCTCAGCAAAGCCATGCAGCCGCAGGGTTTGTCGCTGATTTTGCTGGATCTGGACCATTTCAAGTCGGTAAACGATACCTTTGGCCATAGTGTGGGTGATCAGGTGCTGCGCGAGCTGGGGCGCATCCTGAACCTGCATTGTCCAAAAGGGGGGTATGCCTCGCGCCTGGGGGGCGAAGAGTTTGCCGTGCTCATGCCTGCCACGGAGGACGAGCGCCTGCATGCGCTGGCCGAGCTGGTGCGCCAGGCAGTAGCCGACATGCGTATCGGCCATATCGTGCAGCTCACCACCAGCATCGGTATAGGCCAGCTACGCCGCGGCGAAACACCCGAGCAACTGCAGCAGCGCACCGACCGTGCCCTGTATCGTGCCAAGGCGCTGGGGCGTAACCGGACCGAGTGGGCAGATTGACGGCACTGCTACAATAACGGCAACCCAATCTGTGGAGGCCGTCATGAGCCTGATCCCCGAAATCAAACCGCAGCAGTCGATCGAGCTGCTCAAAGAACTGCACATCCTGACCCGCGACGGCAAGATCAACCAGGACACCCGCCGCAAACTGAAGCAGGTGTACCACCTGTACCAGTTCATCGAACCGCTGATGGCCGACGTGCTGGCGCAAAAAGGCAGCCTGAGCCTGGCCGACCACGGTGCCGGTAAATCCTATCTGGGCTTCATCCTGTACGACCTGTTCCTGAAAGACAAAGCCGGTGCCACCGTTTACGGCGTGGAAACACGGCAGGACCTGGTGGATAAATCGGTTGAGCTGGCGGCACGCCTGGGTTTCGATGGCATGCAGTTCCTGAACCTGACCGTCGAGCAGTCCATTACCTCGGACGCGCTGCCGGCGCAGGTGGACATTATTACCGCCCTGCACGCCTGCAATACCGCCACCGACGACGCCATCCGCTTTGCGCTGGCCAAAGACGCCCGCTATATCGTGCTGGTGCCGTGCTGCCAGGCCGAAGTGGCCGCCGTACTGCGCCAGAAAAAGAACGAGACCTTCGGCAAAACCCCGCTGTCCGAGCTGTGGCGCCACCCCATCCACACCCGCGAGTTTGGTAGCCAGCTCACCAACGTCTTGCGTTGCCTGCAGCTGGAGGCGCGTGGCTACCAGGTGACCGTGACCGAGCTGGTGGGCTGGGAGCACTCGATGAAAAACGAGCTGATCATTGCCAAGAAAGTCGGCGGGGGCAAAAAGGCCGCGCGCGAACGCCAGGAAGCCATCCTGCGCGAGCTAAACCTGGAAGACCTGCGCGAACGCTTCGCCTACTGAGCCCGCTGCCATGCTGCCGCGCCGCCTCGATGCCAGCCTGCTAGCCGACCTATGGTTTTTTCACGCCGTCGCGGCGGCTGGTGGCTTCCGCCGTGCGGCGGCGCAGCTGTCCATCAGCCAGGGCGCCGTTAGCCAGCGCATGTTGCGGCTGGAGGGGCGGCTGGGTCTGGTGCTGATGCAGCGCGGGCCACGCGGTTTTGTGCTGACCGCTGCGGGCGAACAGCTGTACGCCGCCGCGCAGCAGGGTTTTGCTGCGCTGGGCCAGGGCCTGGCGGCGGTGCAGACCGGCACCATCACGCTGCGCTTGGTGGCGCCGCCTTCACTGGCGCTGGGCTGGCTCTTGCCCCGGCTGGGGCAGTTTTCCCGCTGCTATCCGGATATTGCGATCGACCTGCAGGCCGATACCCTGCCGCCGCAGTACCCTGCCGACCCCTTGCAGCTACGGTTGTGCTATCTGCCGCAGCCACCAGAGACGGGCGTGCCGCACTGGCCGGAGTATGGCTTTCCTGTGCTGTCACCGGCGGTCAGACAAGCCGGCACCGGGTTGGCATTGCTGCACGATGACAGCCCGTGGGGTACCAGTAGCGCCCCGGGCAGCGAATGGGCGCGCTGGTTGGCCGCACACGGCCGCCCGGTGTGTTGTGGCCCGGCAGAGCGGCATTTCAACCAGGCGCAGCTGGCTTATCGCAGCGCCCAGGCGGGCGAGGGGGTGGCACTGGGCCGCCAGCGTCTGGTGGCAGCCGCTTTGCAGGAAGGCAGCCTGTGCCGCTGTGACGACGCCCCGCCGCTACTACTGGGCTATTACGCCCTGTATGGCGGGCAGGGCGACGCAGCGGCAGCGCTGGCCGCCTGGCTGGCTGCCGAGCTGGCGGTTGACCCGGCCGCAGGCAGCTAGCTGGCCAGCAGCGGCAGAAATACCTCGTCCGGCAAACCATGGCCGCCAGTGGTCCAGACCAGCGGGATCACCTGCTGCGGCCACTGGCTTGCGGCCAACCTTTGCGCAACAAACCCCGCGGCAGCCGAGGGCTCCAGCCGCAAGCCGTGCTGCTGCCACTGCTGACGCACCTCGGCCAGCAGGCTGTCGTCGCTGACCGTGACCACAGCGTCCACCAGATGTTGCACCAGGCCAGCCACCGTGGCCGAGGCGCGTGGCACCGCCAGCCCATCGGCCAGCGTACGGTTATCCAGGCCGATATCGTAAACCGACAGCGCGTCATCGCCGCTGGCCAGCCGCAGCAGGAAGCAGGGCGAGCCGACCGGCTCCACAAACACGCACTGCACCGCGTCGCCGTACAGGCACTTCAGGCCAAATGCCACCCCGCCGGGGGCACCGCCCACGCCGCAGGGCAAGAACACCCGCAGCGGGCAGGCCGGGGTAGGCTGCAGCCCGGCGGTGTCCAGCTGGGCTTTCAGGTCGTGTGCGGCGGCGGCGTAGCCAAAAAACAGCAATAGCGAGCTTTCGTCATCGATGAAATAAGCCTGCGGGTCCGCTGCGGCCAACAGTCTGGCGCTGGCCACTGCCGCTGCGTAGTCGCCGGCGTGCTCTACCACGCGGGCACCCAGGGCGCGCAGGCGGTCTTTCTTCCACGCTTTGGCGTCGCTGGACATGTGTACTTCCACTTGCAGGCCCAGCGCGCGCGCCATCACGCCCACGCTATACCCCAGGTTGCCGGTACTGCCCACCAGAATGGTATGGCGGGCAAACAGCGCCCGCGCGGCATCGCCGGCCAGTAGCGCGTAGTTACTGCCTTCGGCTAGCAGGCCGGCGCGGCGGGCCAGGGTTTCGGCCTGGCACAACACCTCGTATACCCCGCCCCTGGCCTTGATGCAGGCGGTAACGGGCAGGGCGTGGTCGGCTTTGACCCACACCGTAGCGCCGGGGCCCGCCTGGGTTAGTAGCGGCGAATCGATGCGGCCATCGGCCGCCACGCTATCGGGAAAGCAGTGTGCCAAGAGCGGCGCAAAACGCTGCCAGCGGGCGATGGCGGCGGCGATATCGGCCGCGCCGTAGGGGAGCGTGGCCAGCGCCTGGGCGGCAGGCTGTCTGGCGGGGTTGTGCCACAGCAGTGGCTGGCCCTGCAGCAGGGCAGAGGGGAGCAAGGTCGCGGTCATGGTGTCTCCTTTGGCAATGGCCGCAGTGTGTCGCGCGCAGGCCTGCGTGACAAACCAGCATGGCTGTTGCAGCTGATTAGCCAGGCTAATCACTGGGTAGCACGGCACACTTTTCCCCGCTTGCGCCAAGAAGTGATTTATAGGGGCCATGCCGGGCGCACTATGCTGGCAGACATGACAGATCATTTTCGTGCCCCTTTGCCATGACTCACACCCGTTTTGCCGAGCTGTTCCAGTCTTCGCTTGGCAGCTTGCCGCTGTTTGCGCTGCAGGCTGCTGCTGCCGTTGGCATGTTGGGCGCCATGCTGGTACTGACACGCAGCCGCGGGTACGCCATTGCACACCGTGAGGCGTACCTGGGCCTGATCATGGGTATGGCTATTTATGTGATTGCCTGGTTTGTTTCCGGCTCGATGAAAGGCCCGGTCAAGTTGAACCTGAGTACCGACCTGCTGTTGCTCAGCGGCCTGCTGGGGGGCGGGCCAGGTGGCCTGGCCTGCTATCTGCTCAATACCCTGGCGCGTTACCAGTTTTCCGGCGTAGAGCGCCTGCTGGGCAGCATGGTTGATACGGCTATCCCGGTACTGGCCGGCCTGTTACTGCGGCGCTGGTGTTACCCGGCCCTGCTGGCGGGTTTCCGCTGGCGCACCTTGCTGTACATCTGGCTGGCCCGGGTGGTGGCTACCTATCTGGGGCTGGTGTTGGCGCTGCAGATCACCCCGGTAGCGGCAGACCTGGTAGAGCAGTTTGTGGTGTTGCGGCTACTGGTGTTGCCCTTGTCGCTGGGGATTTTGTACCTGGCGCTGCAAATGGTGGCGCTGGACGCCCAGATAGACCGGCAGCGTACGCGCGAATACGACCTTAGCCACACCGACGCGCTGACCGGCCTGCCCAACCGCAAGGCGCTGGGGGTGTATCTGGCGGATTTGCACGCGTTGGGAGTACGCAGTGTCGGCTGCCTGGCGGTGTTGGAGCTCAGCAATCTGCGCGATTTTTTGCTGCGCTATGGCTTGCAGAACGGCAGCCGGCTGTGGGGCAGGGTGAACGACATAGAACACGCCATGCCGGCGATGCAGGCTATCCGCTGCTACCAGCCGCGGGTGTTCCAGTATGGTGATTTTTCGCTGGCTATCGTGCTGCGTGGCGCACAGCTGGTCGACCTGGAGCACAGTGGCGAAGTCGAAGCCTTTTTGCAGCAGCTGTCACAAGACATATCTGCCGACTGGCACAGCTTCAGCCCGGTCTTCCGCTGCGCGGTGGTGGAGCTGGACAACGACTACCAGCAGGGCGAGGACGGCCTGCCGTATCGCAATATCACCCTGGCGCTGAATGCACACGATGCGGGGGTGGCGTATTTCAACGACCTGCTGCGCCGCGATGCGGTGCTGGACGGCTATATCGAGTTGGCACTGGATGCCTGGCTGGTAGATCCGGCCAGCATGCCGCTGGCCTACCAGCCCAAGGTCAGGCTGCAGGATGGACAGCTGGCGGGGGGCGAGGCGCTATTGCGCCTGCACGATGCTTTTGGCCAGCCGGTAGCCGCCATGCGCGCCATCTCCCTGTTTCGCCAGCGCGGGCGTTTGGCCGAATTCGAGTGGGTATCTCTCTGTGCCGTGGTAGGGGTCTTGCCACAGGTATTGTCGCGCTTTCCGGGCTGCTGCATTTCGGTCAATGTGTCTGCCGAGTCGCTGTGCAAGGCTGATTTTGGCCTGCAGGTGAATATGCTGCTACAGCAGCACAATGTGCCCGGCAGCGCGCTGTGTTTGGAGGTAGTGGAGTGGTCCGACGTGCTGCAGATGCCACAGGTAGAGCAAAACATGGCGCTGCTGGTGCAGGCAGGGGTGTGTTTGTCGCTGGATGATTTTGGTGTGGGTTATTCCACCCTGATGCTGCTGACGCAGTTTGCCTTTGCCGAGGTCAAGCTGGAGCAGTCGCTGATTGCCACCATCGACAACCGCAAATCGCGCAGCTTCATTGCCCTGGCGGTAGAGGTCGCACACCGTAGCGGTGCGCGGGTGGTAGCCGAGGGCACCGAGACCCGGCACGATCTGGCGCGCGTGCGCGAGCTGGGTGTCGACCTGGCGCAAGGTTACCTGTTTTCCCCCGCTATGCCACTACAGCAGTTTTTACACTTTCCCCTGTATCAGCAGCTAGTCCATATCGACGCCTGAGCAGGGTTGTCATACCGTGTGCGCAGCCAGCCAGGCGCGCTTTTGTGCCGCGCTCATGGCTTTTACCGCATGCTCTGCGGCCAACGCCTCCCCTTTGCTGGCAAAAGCCAGCACCAGCGCAATGCGCTCCGGTGGAAAGCTGCGCGTGTAGCGCGCACCCTTGCCGGCAGCGTGCGCCGCGTAGCGCTTGTCGACATCCGTGGTAATGCCGGTGTACAGGCTGCCGCCGCGGCAGTGCAACAGGTACAGGTACCACGGGCGGCCAGGGTTGGCCGCAGCCTCCCCGCCGCTCACCCCAGCGCCTGCGCCAGGTCGGCGATGATGTCGCGCACGTCTTCTATGCCGACCGAACAGCGTACCAGCCCGCCCGGAATGCCCAGCGCCACGCGTTCGGCTTCGCTGCATTCCACATGGCTGGTGGTGCTGGGGATGCCCAGCAGGGTGTCTACCGAGCCCAGCGTAGCGGCGCGGATCAGCAGTTGGCAGCGCGGCAGCATGGCCTGTACGGCTGCAAAGCCACCGGCTAGCTCGAAGCTCAGCACGCCGCCAAAGCCCTGCATCTGGCTGGCCGCCAGCGCGTGTTGCGGGTGGCTGGGCAGGCCGGGGTAGTTCACCTGCGCTACTGCCGGGTGGGTGTGCAGCCACTGCGCCAGCGCCAGCGCGTTGGCGTTGTGCTGGCGCATGCGCAGCGCCAGCGTCTTGATGCCGCGCAGGATCAGAAACGCGCTCATCGGGTCCAGGCAGGCGCCGTGGATCTCGCGGTAGTGGCGCAGCTTGTCGGTGAGTGCCCGGCTGCCGCAGGCCACGCCGCCCATGGCGTCGGCGTGGCCGCCCAGAAACTTGGTGGCGCTATGCAGTACCAGGTCGGCACCCAGTGTGAGCGGCTGCTGGTTCACTGGCGTGGCAAACGTATTGTCGATCACCACCACCGCCCCCGCCGCGTGGCCGGCGGCGGCCAGCTGGCGGATGTCCTGCACTTTCAGCATCGGGTTGGTGGGCGATTCCAGATAGAGCAGGTCGCAGCCCTGTGCCATGGCGGCGGCAAAGGCCTCGGCGTCGGTGGTATCGCACAGCGTCACCTGCACGCCCCAATGCGGCAGTGTGTGCTGGAACAGGTAATGGCTGCCGCCGTAGGTGTCCTTGCCGGCTACAACGCGCGCGCCGGGGTGCAGCAGCGCCAGCAGGGTGCTGCTGATGGCGGCCATGCCGCTGCTAAAGGCTACCGCAGCCTCGGCGCCTTCCAGTGCGGCCAACCTGGCTTCCAGCGCCAGCGTGGCCGGCTGTGCGGTATTGCGGCTGTACAGCGGGCCGGGCGCGTCACCACGGGCCACCTGTTCCCAGCTGGCCACATCGGGGTAGCCGTGAGCAATGGCAAACTCCACCGGTACGGCAAGCGCGTCGTGCGGGCGGAACGGGTCTTCGCCAGCGCGGACGGCCAGCGTATCAGGGTGCAGGGTGGGGCGGGTCATGGCAGCTCCGGGCGCAAACATGGCGGCATGCTGCGTGGCCGGTGGCGGCACTGTCAAGCCCGCTCTGGCGAGCTTGATAGGCAACACCCCGCCTGTTTGCAGTGCAAACAGGCGGGGTGTTGCAAACGGGCGGGCTGCGGATTCAACGGCGCATGTGGCCTGGCCCGGTAAAACCGGACCGCGACGGTGCCTGCCGCCGCCAGCCCGCCCCGCGTGTCAGCGCTGGTAGGTGGCGGTGAAGCTGGCCTTGCCCAGGCCGTTGGCCCACAGCATATAGCCCACCAGTGCCGGGCTGGCGTCGGCTGGCAAATCCAGGCGCGGCACTTTCAGCGCGTGCACGGTAAAGATATAGCGGTGCTTGCCGTGGCCAGGCGGCGGGCAGGCACCGCCAAAGCCGGGCTGGCCAAAGTCGGTGCGGCTTTGCAGGGCACCGGGCGGTAGCAGCGTGGCGTCGTTACCGGCACTGGCCTGCAGGCCCTGGGTGGTGGCGGGCAGGTTGAAAACCAGCCAGTGCCACCAGCCGCTGCCGGTGGGCGCGTCCGGGTCGTATACGGTGACGGCGTAGCTTTGCGTGCCGGCCGGCGCATTTTTCCACGCCAGCGCGGGGGATACATTGCCGCCGTCGCAGCCAAAGCCGTTGAACTCTTGGGCCTTGCTCATGGCCTGGCCGTCGCGCAGCTGCGGGCTGCTCAGGTCAAAGGCCGTGGCAGGCAGGCTGGCGCAGGCCAGCAGGGTGGTAAGCAGCAGGGTTTTCATCAGGTGTCTCCAGGTAGGGAATAGCCTGGCCAGTGTGGCAGCCCTGCAGGGGGCTGGCGCGCCGGTGGGCACCACGGGCTGTGCCGAAACGCTCAAGTTGCTCAGGCCGCCACATCGCGCTGCTGGCGCAGCTGGCTGGGGGTCACGCCAAAGCGCTGGCGGAAGGCAGCAGTAAAACGCGATGGCGACAGATAACCACAAGCCGCAGCGACGTCTGCCAGCGGCTGGTTGCCGCTATTGACCAAGCCCAGCGCCCGCTCCATGCGCACCTCGCCCAGCAGGGTGGAAAACGAGGTGTGCTCTGCGGCCAACCTGCGCCGCAGCGTGGCCGGGCTCATGGCCAGGTGGCGGGCGATATCGCTAGCCTGCCAGTCGCGGGCGGGGTCAAAGGCCAGCAGGCTCTGGATCTGTGCCCGTACATCCTGCCGCGGCTGGCGGAACAGGTCGGCGCCCTGCCTTGCGGCGGCCAGCGCCAGCATCAGGCCCTGCCAGGCGTGCTCAGCGCGGGCTTCGCCCAGCGTGCCGGCCTCGACTTGCGGCAGCAGGGTTTGCAGCTGTTGCAAGGCGGCGACGGCGTCGGTGTGGGGGCGGAACACGGGGGTGGTTTCCTGCCACGGCGGTGCCGGCAGCTGGCTGCCGTATTGCGCCAGCAGGCGTTGCAGCCAGTGCTGCGGTTGCACCAGCGTCCAGGCGCGGTAACCGTGGTGATCTGGCTGGTTGATGATGTCCACCTCCTGCCCGCCGGGGATCACCAGCCAGCTGCCGGGCGGGCAGTGCCAGCTGCCGTGGCGGGTAAGCAGCTGCTTTTCGCCGTGTTCGACGGCCACCAGCAGGGTGGACAGCACCGGCACACGCGCCAGGCGCTGGCGTTGCAGGCTACGAAAAATGTACAGCGGCAGGGTAGACATGGCGGGCTCCTGGCAGGTTGGCCGCATCATGCAGCAGGGTAGGCGCGCTGACGAGGGGCGTGAGCGGCCTGGGCCAGCGGGTGCGCGTTGCGGGCGGGTGTCAGGCTTGCGCCGCCAGCCATTCGCTGACGCTGGCGTGCCAGCTATCAGGCTCGCCGGCCGCTAGTATGTGTTCGCCATCGGCCAGCTGCAGCCGTGCCTGGCTGGCGTCGAACCACAGCTCGCCCTGGGCAAAGCGGCGGTATTGCACCGGCTCGGTTTGCATGGCGGCGAAATCCAGCCGCTGCCAGCCGTGGCTGGCGGCTGGTTGCCATAGCCAGCAGGGCCTGTTAACACTTTTCTTGCTGCGGGGCACTGCTTTGTTAAACCGTGCTGGCAGGGATCGCGCCCTGCTGCGCCCGGTTTTTCGCGCATTGCCACCGCCTGACAAGCGCCGCCGCATCAAAAATAGCGTTAACAGACCCTATACACCTGGCCGGGCGGGCTGCCCACCGGCTGGTCCAGACGCTTGATTTCCAGCAGGCTGCCGGCAGCGCCGTGGAAGGCAAACAGACAACGCAGTGGCAGCATCATGCCCCCGTTTTGTGCGCCATGTCCGGGCGATGCTTCATGGCCAGGCCTTTGAGCAGGTAGCGCAGGAACTGGTCGCCGCAGACGCGGTAGTTCTTGTGGCCGGGCTTGCGGAACAGCGCGCCTACTTCGGCGCTGGAGACGCTAAAGCCGGTGCGCGCGATCAGGGCCTCGATGTCTTCCTGTTTGAGCTCGAAGGCCACGCGCAGCTTTTTCAGGATGTCGTTATTGTTCAGGCGCAGCGCCGGTGGCGGCAGCGGGGCGTCGTCGCGGCGGCCGCGGCGCTCGATGATCAGGCCGTCCAGAAAGGACGACAGCAGCTCGTCGCTGCAGCTGGCAAAGCCGTCTTCTTCATCTTTTTTCAGTAGTGCGGCAAAGTCGTCGTCGGCGTAGGGCTCGACGTGCTGCAGGATGGCCAGCATGCGCTTGTCGCTGATGTTCAGGATAAAGCGCACGCTGCGCAGGATGTCGTTGTTAAGCATGGTGGTATCGCCATCAAGGTTGGCCGCAGGGTGCGGCCAACGGGGGGTTTCAGGGGGCCAGGCGGCTGCGCGCCCAGCTGGCGTCGCCCGCCAGCGTGTACAGCACGCGGTCGTGCAGGCGGCTGGGGCGGCCCTGCCAGAATTCGATGCGGTCCGGCACGATGGCGTAGCCGCCCCAGTGTGGCGGGCGCGGTACCGATAGCGGGTGTTTCAGGCCAAAGCTGGCCGCGCGGGTCACCAGCACGGTTTTGCTGTCGATTTCCGTGCTTTGCTCGCTGGCCCAGGCACCGATGCGGCTGGTGTAGGGGCGGCTGGCAAAGTAGGCGTCGGACACCTCGGGCGCCACTTGCGCCACGCGGCCTTCGATGCGTACCTGGCGTTCCAGCTCCGGCCAGAAGAAGGTCACCGCCACATAGGGGTTGGCCGCCAGCTGGCGACCCTTGCGGCTGAGGTAGTTGGTGTAGAACACAAGTTGGCCGTTTTCCACGCCCTTGAGCAGTACGATGCGCGCCGACGGGCGGCCGCTATCGTCTACGGTGGCGATGTGCATGGCGGTGGGTTCGTGCACCTGCGAGGCGATGGCTTCGTTCAGCCACACTTCAAACTGGGCTACCGCGTCCGGCAGGCAATCGTCGGGCGACAGTTCTTTCTTGCTGTATTCGAGGCGGATATCGGCGAGGTTCAGCGACATGGTCGGGCTCCACAGGCATGAGGGCGGCGTTGGCGCCGCACGGGGTTGGCCGCCATCATACGCCGGTGGCCGCCGGCAGGCCCAGCCTGTCGGCCAGGAAATCCACCAGCATGCGCACCTTGGGCGATAGCTGGCGGTTGTGCGGGTACAGCGCCCAGATGCCTTCTTCCGGCGGCTGCCAGGCGGTCAGCAGCGCTTGTAGCGCGCCGCTGGCCAGGTGCGCGGCCACGTAATAATCGGGCAGCTGCACGATGCCGTGGCCGGCCAGCGCCGCCTGGGTCAGTGCGTGGCCGCTGTTGCAGCGCAGGCGGCCGTGTACCCGCAGCGGGCGGCGCTTGCCGTGTTCGCCGATAAACCAGTGCTCGTGGCTGCCCAGCAGGCAGTTGTGCTGCTCCAGCGCGGCCAGGGTGTGCGGCGAGCCGTGCGCCGCCAGGTAGGCCGGTGCGGCGCAAATATGCAGGTGGCGGCCGGCCAGCCGGCGCGCGATCAGGCTGGAATCGGCCAGCTGGCCGATGCGGATGGCCAGGTCGTAGCCGTCGTGCACCAGGTCCAGCACCTCGTTGCTGAGCTGCAGCTTGATGTCCAGCGCCGGGTAGCGCTGGCCGAACTGCAGCAGCAGCGGCGCGATATGGCTTTCGCCGTAGGCCAGCGGCGCGGTCACTTTCAGGCTGCCTTGCGGCGTGGACAGGTGCTGCGACACCGCGCGCTCGGCCTCGCCCAGCGAGTCCAGCAACTGGCGGCAGTGCTGCAGGTAGAGCTGGCCGGTGTCGGTGAGCGTGACGTGGCGGGTACTGCGGTACAGCAGCTGGGTGCCCAGCCGCGCTTCCAGCCGCGTCAGCTGGCGGCTCACCTGCGATACCGACAGCCCCAGCGCCTGCGCGGCGCGGGTAAAGCTGCCGTGTTCCGCCACGGCGGCAAATTCGCACACCCCTTCCCATGCCAGCATTGTTGCACCCTGTAAAAAATCATTTGCCGATAGGGTGGATTATCCCGCAATCAAAGCCTAATACAATGCGGCCAACCTTTTTACTGACGGAAACCACCATGACTGCCACCACCATCACCTGTAAAGCCGCCGTTGCCTGGGCTGCCGGCCAGCCGCTGACGATCGAAGACGTGCAAGTGATGCCGCCGCAAGCGGGCGAAGTGCGCGTGAAGCTGGTGGCTACCGGCGTGTGCCACACCGACGCTTTCACGCTGTCTGGCGATGACCCGGAAGGCATCTTCCCGTGCATTCTGGGCCACGAAGGCGCCGGCATTGTGGAGTCGGTAGGCGAGGGCGTGACCAGCGTGGCGGTGGGTGACCACGTGATTCCGCTGTACACGCCGGAATGCGGCGAGTGCAAGTTCTGCAAATCGGGCAAGACCAACCTGTGCCAGAAGATTCGCGCCACCCAGGGCAAGGGCCTGATGCCGGACTGCACCACGCGCTTCTCCAAAGACGGCCAGCCGATTTACCACTACATGGGCACCTCCACCTTTGCCGAGTACACCGTGCTGCCGGAAATCTCGCTGGCCAAGGTGAACCCGGCGGCCCCGCTGGAAGAAGTGTGCCTGCTGGGCTGCGGCGTCACCACCGGCATGGGCGCGGTAATGAACACCGCCAAGGTGAAAGCGGGCGATACCGTGGCCATCTTCGGCCTGGGCGGCATTGGTCTGTCGGCCATCATCGGTGCGCGCATGGCCGGTGCCAGCCGCATCATCGGTATTGATATCAACGAGAGCAAATTCGCGCTGGCGCAGAAGCTGGGCGCTACCGACGTGATCAACCCGCAGCACTTTGACAAGCCGATTCACGACGTAATCGTGGCAATGACCGACGGCGGCGTGGACTTCTCGTTCGAGTGCATCGGCAATGTGAACGTGATGCGTTCGGCGCTGGAATGCTGCCACAAGGGCTGGGGCGAGTCGGTGATTATCGGCGTGGCCGGCGCGGGTCAGGAAATCAGCACCCGTCCGTTCCAGCTGGTGACCGGCCGCGTATGGCGCGGTTCGGCCTTTGGCGGCGTGCGTGGCCGCTCCGAGCTGCCGCACTTTGTTGAACGCTACCTGAAGGGCGAGTTCCGCCTGGACGACTTCATCACCCATACCATGCCACTGGACGACATCAACACCGCCTTTGACCTGATGCACGAAGGCAAGAGCATCCGTAGCGTCGTGCATTACAAGTAACTTACCACCATGCGGCCAGCCCCGGGTTGGCCGCCGTCAGGAAACCACCATGACCATCGAACAGATCAGCTGCAACCGTAGCTTTGGCGGCGAGCACCGCCAGTACACCCATGCCTCGGCGGTACTGGGCTGCAGCATGCGTTTTGCCGTGTACCTGCCGCCGGCAGCGCTAGCCGGCGCGCGCGTGCCGCTGCTGTACTGGCTGTCCGGCTTGACCTGCAGCGACGAAAACTTCATGCAAAAAGCTGGCGCGCAGCGCGTGGCCGCGGAGCTGGGCATGGCCATTGTGGCACCAGATACCAGCCCGCGCGGTAGCAGCGTCGCCGACGACCCGGCCTACGACCTGGGACAGGGCGCGGGCTTTTACCTGAACGCCACCCAGGCGCCGTGGGCCGCGCACTACCGCATGTACGACTACATCAGCCAGGAGCTGCCCGCGCTGCTGGCGGCCCATTTTGACTTTGGCCCCGCGGCCATTGCCGGCCACAGCATGGGTGGCCACGGCGCGCTGCTGTGTGCGCTGAAACGGCCGCAGGATTATGTGTCGGTATCGGCGTTCAGCCCCATTGCCAACCCGGTGAACGTGCCGTGGGGGCAGAAGGCGTTTACCGCCTACCTGGGCGACGATAGCGCCGCCTGGCAGGCGTGGGACGCCAGTGTACTGATGGCGGCGGCCAACCCTGCCACGGCGCTGCCGTGCCGCGTGGACGTGGGGCTGGCGGATGGCTTTATCGATAGCCAGCTGCAGCCGCAGGCGCTGGAAGCGGCCGCCGCACACAGCGGCTACCCGCTGCAGCTACACCGCCATGAGGGCTACGACCACAGCTACTACTTTGTGGCCAGCTTTATCGAGGCGCAGCTGCGCTTTCACGCGGCCCATCTGGCGCGGGCCTGAGTTTTCCGGCCATGTTTTGGCCACGATCAACGCTGATCGTGGCCAGCCGCGCTGCCCCGCGCCGGGTTTTCGGCTAGAATAGCCCGTTTCCCAAAGCGGATTTTTCCTCGCCACCATGCAGCTGGTAGCCATCGGACTCAACCACCACACCGCGCCCTTGTCGATACGCGAGCGGCTGGCCTTTCCTGCAGAAACCCTGCCGGATGCGCTGGCGCAGCTGGTGGATTCGCAAGCCGCGCGGGAAGCCACCATTGTGTCCACCTGTAACCGCACCGAGCTGTACTGCGCCACGCAGCGCCCGGAAGACGCCCTGCGTTGGCTGGCCGGCTACCACGGCCTGACACTGGACGAGGTGCGGCCCTACCTGTACCTGCTGGATGCGCCGGAGACCGCCCGCCATGCTTTCCGCGTGGCCTCGGGCCTGGATTCCATGGTGCTGGGCGAAACGCAGATTCTGGGCCAGATCAAGGACGCGGTACGCGTAGCCGAGCGCGCCGGTACGCTGGGCAGCCTGCTCAACGGCCTGTTCCAGAAAACCTTCTCGGTGGCGAAAGACGTACGCAGCCAGACGGCGGTAGGCGCCAGCTCGGTGTCTATGGCCGCAGCGGGTGTGAAGCTGGCCGAGCAGATTTTTGCCAGCGTGGCCGGGCTGAACGTGCTGTTTATCGGTGCCGGCGAGATGATCGAGCTGGTGGCCACCCATTTTGCCGCCCGCCAGCCGGCGCAAATTACCGTGGCCAACCGCACGCTGGAGCGCGGCCAACGCCTGGCCGCGCAGTTCGGCGGTAACGCCATCACCCTGTCCGAGCTGCCAGACCAGCTGCAGCGCTACGACGTGGTGGTCAGCTCCACCGCCAGCCAGCTGCCGATTATCGGCAAAGGCATGGTAGAGCGCGCCATCAAGGCGCGTCGCCACCGCCCCATCTTCATGCTGGACCTGGCCGTACCGCGCGATATCGAGGCCGAAGTTGGCCGTATGGACGACGTGTACCTGTACACGGTGGACGATATCGCCGGCATTGTGGAAGTAGGCCACCAGGCGCGTAACCAGGCGGCAGAAGAGGCCGAGCTGATCATTGGCCACCGCGTCGCCGAATTTACCGACTGGCTGAAACGCCGCGAGTCGGTACCGCTGATCCGCGCCCTGCGCGACGAAAGCGAGCGCATTCGCCGCCACGCGCTGGAGGCAGCCATGAAACAGCTGTCGCGTGGCGACAACCCCGAAAAAGTGCTGGAAGCCCTGTCGCTACAGCTCACCAACAAACTGATGCACCCGCCGACGCAGGCGCTGTCTAGCGGCAGCGGCGCGGCGCACGACGCGCAGGTCGAGCTGATCGCGCGTTTGTATCGCTTACACCCGGAGCAGTAATGAAACCGTCGATCGCGGCCAAACTCGCCCAGCTGGTAGAACGGCTGGAAGAGGTTACCCACCTGCTGGCAGCAGAAAACGCCACGTCCAATATGGATGCCTTCCGCAAGCTCACGCGCGAGCACGCCGAGCTGACCCCGGTGGTAGAGGCGTTCAACGCCTACCGCCAGTGCGAAGCCGACGTGGCTACCGCCAGCGAGCTGCTGGACGACCCGGACATGAAAGAGTTTGCCCAGGAAGAAATCGCGGCAGCCAAAGACAAGCTGGCTGCGCTGGACGTGGAGCTGCAAAAGCTGCTGCTGCCCAAAGACCCGAACGACGACAAGAACATCTTCCTGGAAATTCGCGCCGGCACTGGCGGCGACGAGGCCGCGCTGTTTGCTGGCGACCTGCTGCGCATGTACACCCGCTTTGCCGAGCGTAACCGCTGGCAGGCCGAGATCGTGTCCGCCAGCGAGTCTGACCTGGGCGGCTACAAAGAGGTGATCGTGCGCCTGATCGGCCAGGGCGCTTACTCGCGCCTGAAGTTCGAGTCCGGCGGCCACCGCGTGCAGCGCGTGCCCGCCACAGAAACCCAGGGCCGTATCCATACCAGTGCCTGCACCGTGGCGGTAATGCCCGAGGCCGACGAGATCGCCGAGGTGGTGCTGAACCCGGCCGACCTGCGTATCGATACCTACCGTGCCAGCGGCGCGGGTGGCCAGCACATCAACAAAACCGACTCCGCTGTGCGCATTACCCACTTGCCTACCGGCATTGTGGCCGAGTGCCAGGACGGCCGCTCGCAGCACGCCAACAAGGCCAGCGCCATGCAGGTGTTGGCCGCGCGTATCTACGATATCCAGCTGCGCGAGAAAAACCAGAAGGAAGCCGCCGAGCGCAAGAGCCTGATCGGCTCTGGCGACCGCTCCGAGCGCATCCGCACTTATAACTACCCGCAAGGCCGCATTACCGACCACCGCATCAACCTGACGCTGTACAAGCTGGACTACGCCATGGACGGCGACCTGTACGAGCTGACCGACGCGCTGGTGGCCGAGCAACAGGCCGAGCTACTGGCCCAGCTGGCCGAGTAAGACCCCGCAGCCAACAGGCTGCCAGGGCAAACAAAACACCCCTTTGCGCCGGGCGCACAGGGGTGTTTTGTTTTGGGTGGTGTGCCGCGTGCAGGATGCACAGCGGTATCCCTGTGGCAGCCAGGGTACAGCGGGGCGTTTTTATGATGTGCTTGTTTATCTGATATTGTTTTTCAATATATTTAATAATATATTGATTATTATCTCATCAACAGGTGGCCATCATGTTTCAACGCAATATCGGCAGTACAGAACGTGTTATCCGCATCGTCGCTGGCTTGGGCATAACTGCCCTGGCATTTGTCGGCCCGCAAACCCCGTGGGCGCTGTTGGGTCTGGTACCGCTGGCCACCGGCCTGATGGGCTGGTGCCCACCCTATGCCATCTTCGGCATCAACACCTGCAAGGTGCCTGCCAAGCAGGACTAAGCCGGGTGCGGCAATAAAAAACGCGAGGCAGATGCCTCGCGTTTTGTTTGTAGCCAGCAACCAGCCTAGCGGGTAATCACCGGTGGTACATCCAGCGCCAGCGCGGCCTGGATGGCATCGTCGTCTTCATGGAAGGGGCCGATGCGGACACGGTACAAACCCTGCTGGTTCACGATGGCCAGCTTGTCGTTATAGCTACTGGCCTCGTCGCGAATCAGCTGCTTGAGCTGGGCTTCGGCGGTGGCCAGGCGGTCGTAGGCACCCAGTTGCAGAAAGTAGGGCTCGCCGTTGTTGTCCGGCTTTTGCAGCGTGGCCGGCTTGGTGGCAATACGGTCACTGCCTTCTACCGGAAACACGCGCTCTACTACCACGCTGCCAAAACCGCTACGCACGATATTCAGCTTATGGGCTGCGGCGTAGCTCAGGTCCATCAGGCGGCTCTTGTGGAACGGGCCGCGGTCGTTAATGCGCACAATGACGGATTCGCCATTCTTCACATTGGTTACCCGGGCATAGCTCGGGATGGGGAGCGTAGGGTGCGCTGCCGTCATGGCGAACATATCGTAGCGCTCGCCAGAACTGGTCTTGCGACCATGAAACTGCTTGCCGTACCACGAGGCCTTGCCAGTCTGGCGATAAGGCTTCTCGGAGGGGTCCGGGCGGAAACTCATGCCCAGCGCCGAGTACGGTTTGTTGGCCGAAGCAATCAGCGGTTCCGATTGCGGGATGGCATCTGGCACCAGGTCCAGATTGACCGGAATCCGGTCTGCCGGGCCGTCATTCTGGAAAAAAGCCCCAGTATTGCTGCCCGGTTTCTTCACATTGGCCTTGGCAGACTGCGTCGCAGTTGCCGGCCTGACAGTGGTACAAGCTACCAGAAAAATGCTGGCACACACGAGCCACAGCCATCGGTAAAAAGGTTTCATGACCTCTCCTTATGCTGTTGTGCCAACCGTGAATTGCTAAATCCCTCCGGCAAAACCATGCTGGCGCCAGGCTTCGAATACGAGCACGGCGACGGCGTTGGAGAGATTCAAGCTGCGCGATTCGGGCTGCATGGGCAGCCTAACCCGCTGTTCCGTTGGCAGGGTTGCCAGAACATCTGCTGGCAAGCCGCGGGATTCGGGGCCGAAAAGCAATACATCGCCGGGTTGGAAGGCGATGTGGTCGTGCCGCGTGGCACCTTTGGTGGTGGCAGCAAAGATTCTGCGGCCAGCCAGATGGGCCAGACAGGCTTCCCAGTTCTCGTGAACCACCATGCGTGCGTACTCGTGATAATCGAGCCCGGCGCGCTTCAGTTTGGCGTCCTCAAGCGGAAAACCTAGCGGTTTGACCAAGTGCAATTCACAGCCGGTGTTGGCACAGAGTCGAATAATATTGCCTGTATTAGGCGGTATTTCCGGCTGGTAGAGAACAACGGTAAACATCGTTGCGGGTCGAATATTCCAATGAATCAACAGGTTGGTCAAGCATGACGAGCAATGGCCCTGGCCAGCACCCAGGCATCTACCTGTTTTGCCCCTGATTTTCTCAGGGTTTTGGCCAGGGAGTGCAGGGTGGCGCCAGTGCTGGCGACATCGTCCACAATGGCAATGTGAAGCCCGTCACAGCGGCGTTTTACGCCGAATGCATCGCGCACATTCTTCAGCCTTTCGCGGCGGTTCAGCTCGGCTTGCTGCGCTGTGTTGCGTTTGCGCCAACACAGCTGGTCGTCAAATCGGACGCGCATTGTATCAGCCAGCGCGCGCGCCAGGGCATCGGGCAGGTTAAAGCCCCGCTCGTGTAGCCTGGCCGCCGCCAGCGGTACCGGGATGATCAGGTCTGGCAGAGGGCGGTCTGCGCCGCACGGCAGGCGTGCCAGGGCTTGTGGCATCAGGCTGGCCAGCACGCCCTGCAGCGCGGGTGCCGGGGCGTATTTGCAGCATCTGATCAGGCCTTCCAGCGGGTAGTCGTAATCGTAGGCGCTATACAGGTGGGCGAAGGCGGGGTGCTTGCCCTGGCAATCGCCGCAGGGGGCCTGGGCGCTGGCGGCGGGGGCCTGGCATACCGGGCAGCGATGGCCCAGGCGCCACGGCAGCTGCTGGTGGCAGGGCGGGCATAGGCCGTGGCGGGTGGCACGTTGGCCGCATAGCTGGCAGTGCTGCTCAAATAATGGGCAGCTGTCAATTATGTGTCTGCACAGGTTTGACAGCATGGGCTGGCTCCCGCAAGATTCGTTTCATGTTTTTACTCTAATGACGAGCGATTGCCCACCATGAGCCAGGCCACCATCCAATTCACCCGCCCTGCTACGCCGCACCCGGAAACCACGCTGTGGTCGCAGGCCGAGATCGAGGCGCTGTACGACCTGCCGTTCATGGAGCTGGTATTCCGTGCTGCCGAGGTACACCGCCAGCACTTTGACCCCAGCCGTGTGCAGCTGTCCACACTGATCTCCATCAAGACCGGCGGCTGTCCGGAAGACTGCGGCTACTGCCCGCAGTCGGTACACCACGATACCCCGGTAGAAAACCAGCCGATGATGACCGTGGACGAGGTGGTGGCGGCGGCGCGTAACGCCAAAGCTAACGGTGCGGGCCGTTTCTGTATGGGCGCCGCCTGGCGTGGCCCGAAAGATGCCGACCTGGAAAAAACCCTGGACATGGTGCAACAGGTGAAAGCCCTGGGCCTGCAAACCTGTGCCACCTTCGGCTTGCTGAAAGACGGCCAGGCCGAAAAGCTAAAAGACGCTGGCCTGGACTTCTACAACCATAATCTGGATACCGCGCCGGACAAATACGCCGACATTATCCAGACCCGCGAGTACGAAGACCGCCTGGACACACTGGGCAAGGTACGTGGTGCCGGGCTGTCGGTATGCTGTGGCGGCATTGTGGGCCTGAACGAAACCCGCGAGCAGCGCGCCGGCCTGATCCTGCAGCTGGCCAACCTGGAGCCGCAGCCGGAATCCGTGCCGGTGAATAACCTGGTCAAGGTCAGCGGCACCCCGCTGGACGATGCCGACGCGCTGGACTGGACCGAATTCGTGCGTACCATCGCCGTGGCGCGCCTCACCATGCCCAAGAGCTACGTGCGCCTGTCTGCTGGCCGTCGCGAGATGCCGGAAGCCATGCAGGCGCTGTGCTTCCTGGCCGGTGCCAACTCCATTTTCTACGGCGACAAGCTGCTCACCACCGGCAACCCGGATGTGGACGCAGACCGCGCCCTGATGGACAAGCTGGGCCTGCAGCCACTGTAACCCCGCCTGACCGTCTGGTTAAATGCAGAGCACCGTGCACGACGCCGGTGCTCTTTTTCATGATCTTGCAGAAAGGTTGGCCGCATGCACCCAGACCAGCTTGAACCCGCCCTGGCCGCGCTGGCGGCAGAGCACCGTTTGCGCCAGCGCCACGCGCTGCACAGCCCGCAAGGGCCACGCGTCACCATCGATGGCCGCGATTACCTGGCCTTTGCCAGCAACGACTACCTGGGCCTGGCCAACCACCCCGCGCTGAAAACCGCCATGCAACAGGCTATCGAGCAATGGGGCGTGGGCGCCGGGGCCTCCGAGCTGGTGGCCGGCCACTTTGCCATCCAGCAGCAGGCCGAAGCGGCGCTTGCCGACTGGGTAGGCTGCGAGGCTGCGCTGGTGTTCGGCTCCGGCTATGCGGCCAACCTGGGGGTGATCACCAGCCTGGTGGGCCGTGGCGATGCGGTGTTTGCCGATAAGCTCAACCACGCGTCGCTCAATGACGCCTGCGTGCTATCGCGGGCCGATTTTCAACGGTTTCGCCACGGTGATCTCGCCCATCTGGAAGCACTGTTGCAAAAAACCCCAGCCCGAACACGGCTTATTGCGGTAGACGCGGTGTACAGCATGGATGGCGACGAAGCCCCGCTGCGCGAGCTGCTCGCCCTGGCCGAGCGTTACGACGCCTGGCTCTATCTGGACGATGCCCACGGTTTTGGCCTGCTGGGCGAGGGGCGTGGTGCACTGGTGGAATACGCCTTGCACCACCCGCGCGTGGTGTACATGGCCACGCTGGGCAAGGCTGCCGGGGTAGCGGGGGCCTTTGTGGCCGGAAGCCATGCTTTGGTGCAGTGGCTGGTCAATACCGCACGGACGTATATTTTCACCACGGCGCATCCGCCTGCGCAGGCGGCGGCCATTCTGGCCAGTTTGCAGGTGATGCAGCAGGAGGGCTGGCGGCGGGAGCAAGTGCAGCAGCATATTTTGACATTAAGACAATTTATGCAGGATAAATCTTTGCGATTGCTCTCTTCCCGTTCGCCAATTCAAGCGATTATTATTGGCAATAACGAGGCTGCGGTAGGAATGGCTGCCGCCCTGCGCGAGCAGGGTGTGTGGATACCAGCCATTCGGCCTCCCACGGTACCGGCAGGAACGGCAAGACTGCGCGTTTCCTTGTCGGCGGGTCATACCGCAGGCGATTTGGCGGCGTTGTTGGCTGCGCTACAGCAGGTAGCGCGATAAAGCGGCCGCCCAAAGTGCCAAGCAGTAAGACCACACGAGAATAATAGCCACCGCGCGCTAATGATGACGAGTGGGTCAATAAAGACTGTATGAACAGTACGGCTGATTTTCTGTTTACACCAGAAGAAGCTGCCGAAGCGGCACTGGACTTTCTGTTCCGCTTGCAGGCTCCTGAAGGTGCAGCAGTTTGGGGAAAACCGGGAACCGTCTGGCAATGCCTTGCCAGCCGGGGCGATTGCACTGGCTTGCCAGTGCCTACGGCATTGTCGGGCGAGCTGTCCTGGCAGGCCCCGGTACAGTGCCACCCGCTGGGTAGCCCCGGCCAGCCACTGGGCTGGCTGCTGTGGCACGGCGCGCGCGAGGCCGACGAGCTTACCCGGCGCCTGGCGGTACTGCTATCGGGCCACCTGGTGGCAGGCAGCATGCGTGGCGAGCTGGCCATCGCCCGCACCACCCACGAAACCCTGCTGGAAATCAGCCGTCTGGCCAACCACGCCGATAGCGTGGACGACTTCCTGCCGCGCATGCACCGCGCAGTCAGCCGCCTGATGCCGGCCGACAACTTCTACATTGCCCTGTTTGACGAAGAAGCCGGGCAGATCCGCTTCCCTTATTTTGTTGACCAGCTGGACCGCGAGCCGCCAGACGTTGGCCGCGCCTACCCGCTGCGCGGCCCCAGCGCCTCGCTGACGGCCTGGCTGATTCGCGAAAACCACTTTTTGCTGCTCAAGGGCGACGAAGTGCGCGTGCTGTGCCAGCGCGAGCGCATCCGCTTCATGGGCACACAGCCGCATTGGTGGATGGGCATGCCGCTGGTCAGCGGTGCGGGCAAGGTGATGGGCGCGGTGGTCATTCAGGGTTATGACCCCGCCTATACGCCTGCGCTGGCAGATGAATCCACCTTTCTGTACGTGGGGCACCACATTTCTTGCGCACTGGACCGCCTGCTTTATCGCGCCCACCTGGAGCAGCAAGTATGGCAGCGCACCAGCGAGCTGGAAGGCATCAACGCGCGGCTGCGCGCCGAAGTCGTAGAGCGCCAGCGCAGCGAGCAGCTGCAGCACATGCTGTTCCGCATTGCCGAGCTATCCAATACCAGCCTGTCGATGGAAGCCTTCTTTGTCGGCCTGCATCGCCTGCTGTCCGAATTTATCGATGCCAGCAACTGCATGGTGGCGCTGTACGACCAGAGCCGCGACGAGCTGAGCTTTCCGTATTGCTCCGACCTGCGTCTGGCCGAGCTGTCCCCGCGCTCGCCCGGGCGTGGCCCGGTAGAGCAGGTGCTGCATAGCGGCCGCCCGCTGCTGCTGGCAGACATGCACAGCCACCCGCTGTTCGGCATGCAACATGATGGCGGCAGCCCGCCACACAGCTGGCTGGGCGTGCCGCTGTACAGCGGCAATATGCTGCGCGGCGTGCTATCGGTACAGAGCTATCAGGAAGACACGCGCTATAGCTGGCGCGACCAGGAAATCCTGGAGTTTGTGGCCAACCATATCGGCAGCGCCCTGGCCCGCGTGCAGGCGCTGGACGACCTGCAGCGTGCCTATGTCGACCTGGAGCAGCGTGTACGCGAGCGTAGCGACGCGCTGGATGCGGCCAACGCCCAGCTGCAGCACGACAGCCTGCACGACCCGGTTACCAAGCTACCCAACCGCAACCATTTCTCGCGCGTGCTCAAGCGCAGCTGGGACCACTTCCAGCTGGCGCCCGAGCAGCGCTTTGCCGTACTGTTGATCGACCTGGACCGCTTCAAGCTGGTGAACGACACCCTGGGCCACCTCATCGGTGACCAGCTGCTGATCGAAGCCGGGCAGCGTGTGCGCCAGAGCCTGCGCTTTGGCGACTTCATGGCGCGCCTGGGCGGCGACGAATACGCCGTGCTGCTGGCCTCGGTAGACGATATGGCCGAGTGCGAGCAGGTAGCGCGTGACCTGGTGGCCGCCTTCGAGCGCCCCTTTGTGCTATCCGGGCGCGAGGTATTCTCCACGGTGAGCGTGGGCGTGGTACTGGCCAGCAAAGAGCACTACAGCCGCGCCGAAGACCTGCTGCGCGACGCCGACCACGCCATGTACCGCACCAAGCAGAATGGCCGCCACGGTTACACCCTGTTCAACCACGCCCTGCGCTGCAACCAGGCCGACCAGCTGGCGCTGGAAGCCGAGCTGCGCCATGCCCTGACCAACGGTGGCGAGCTGGTACCGTACTATCAGGCCATTGTGGACAGCCATAGCGGCCGCCTGGCCGGTTTCGAAACCCTGGTACGCTGGCACCACCCCCAGCTGGGCATGATCGCCCCTGGCGTCTTCCTGCCGATGGCAGAGGAAAGCGGGCTCATCCTCAAGCTGGACCGCTACATGATCGAGCGCGCCTGCGCCCAGCTGGCCGCCTGGTACGCCGATGGCACCATCACCCACGAAGTGTGCCTGCACATCAACCTGTCCAGTGCCCACTTCCACGACACCAAGCTGGTGGACTGGATGCTGCGCCTGATCCGCGAGCACCAGCTGCCGCCGGGTACCTTGCACCTGGAAGTGACCGAGAGCGCGCTGATCGACGTGCCCGACGTCGCTATCGAGGTGATGCGCCAGCTCAAGACCCACGGCATCTGCCTGGCGCTGGACGACTTCGGCACCGGCTACTCGGCGCTGTCCTACCTGCACCGCTACCATTTCGACGTGCTCAAGATCGACCAGGCCTTTGTGCGCGAGGTGCACTGCCAGGAAGAATCCATCGCCATTGTCCGTGCCATCGTGGCGTTGGCCGAGGCGCTGGGCATGGAGGTGGTGGCCGAAGGCGTGGAAACCGAAGTCCAGGTACGCGCTCTGCGCGAGCTGGGTTGCCCCCGCCTGCAGGGCTACTATTTTGCCCGTCCGGCACCCGCGTCCGAACTGGACTGGATGCGCCTGGCCGGCATGCCGGCCGAGCTGGCGCGCAGCGCCTAGGCCGCAACGCTGCAATACGGCGATGCCAATAAGCGCGGCGGTATCTTTCCGCCGCGCTTATTGCGAAAATACGCCTTTGCCCCCACTTGGCTGTTCCATGAGCCTGTTTATTGAAACCCACGGTCGCGGCCCGGATGTGGTGCTGCTGCACGGCTGGGGCCTGCACGGTGGCGTATTCGACCGCGTTGCGGCCAACCTGGCCACCGATTTTTGTGTGCACTGCGTCGACCTGCCCGGCCACGGCGCCAGCGCCGCTGTCGACCACTTTCACCCCGACGCCATTGCCGCCACGCTGGCCGAGCACTTTGTGCTGCCGGTACACGTGGTGGGCTGGTCGCTGGGCGGCCTCATTGCCCAGCACTGGGCGGCGCGCTACCCGGCGCAGGTAAAAAGCCTGGCGTTGATTGCCACCAGCCCGCGCTTTGTCCGTGACGACAGTTGGCCGCATGCGCAGCAGCGCAGCGCCATCGAGGGTGTGGGCGCCAGCCTGGACACTGCCTTCGAGCTCACGCTGGAGCGCTTTCTGGCGCTACAGATGCTGGGCGCACCGGCGGCGCGGCAAACGCTGGCCGACCTCAAGGCGCAGCTGTTCTCGCACGGCCGCCCGCAGGGCCTGCTGCCGGCGCTAGACTGCCTGCTGGCGGCGGATGCGCGGGAACTTGCCGCGGATATTCATTGTCCTGCAGGGCTGTTCTTCGGTGCGCGTGACGCGATTACGCCGATAGGTGCTGGCCGCTGGCTGGCCGATGCCCTGCCGGATGCTACCCTGTACGAATTTGCCCAGGCCTCGCATGCGCCGTTCTTGTCGCATGAGAACGTGTTTATCGACCACCTGCGCCACCACCTGGAACAACACGCATGAGCGAAGCGTTTTACACCGACAAATCCCGCGTCCGCGCCTCGTTCGAGCGAGCCGCCGCCAGCTACGACTCGGCCGCCGTGCTGCAGCGCGAAGTATGCGACCGCATGGCCGAGCGCCTGGACTACATCAAGCTGCAACCGCAAGTGGTGCTGGACGCAGGTAGCGGTACCGGCTACGCCAGCGCCGCCCTGCGCCAGCGCTACCCGGACGCGCGCGTGCTGGAGCTGGACCTGGCGCACGCCATGCTGGCGGCCTCGCGCGAAAAACAGCGCGCCGGGCAAGGCATGCTGTCGCGCCTGTTCAAGCCGCAAAACCCGTGGCAGCTGTGTGCCGACATCGAGCGCCTGCCGCTGGCCGATAACAGCGTGGACATGATCTGGTCCAGCCTGGCTATCCAGTGGGTGAACGTGCCGGACCAGGTGTTTGCCGAGTTTCAGCGCGTGCTCAAGCCGGGCGGCATGCTGATGTTTGCCACTCTGGGGCCGGACACGCTGTACGAGCTGCGCCAGGCCTTTGGCCAGGCCGACGGTGCCACCCACGTGAACCAGTTTATCGACATGCACGATCTGGGCGATGCGCTGATGGCATCACAGTTCAGCGAGCCGGTGATGGACATGGAAAAAATCGTACTTACCTACGATACGGCCCGCGATGTCATGCACGACCTGAAGGCCATCGGCGCGCACAACGCCACCGCCGGCCGTGGCCGTGGCCTGATGGGCAAGCACGCCTGGCAGCGCGTGGTAGACGCCTACGAGCAGCGCCGCCAGCACGGCCAGCTGCCGGCCACCTACGAAGTGCTGTACGGCCACGCCTGGAAAGGTGAGCCAAAGAAAAAACCGACCATCCTGCCCGACGGCAGGCAGGTTATCGAATTTACCCGTAACGCGCCCAAGCGCTGAGAAAAGCCTTTATGTTGTCTGTTCGCCGTTTTGCCGCCCTGTCCCTGTTGGCAGGCCTGGCCGCCTGCACCACGCCGACCTCTGCCCCGGTAGTGCCAAAAGCCGTGCCCAAACCCAAGATTGCCTTTGCGCTGGGTGGCGGTGCCGCCAAGGGCTTTGCCCACGTGGGGGTGATTCGCGTGCTGGAGCAAAACGGCATCAAGGCCGACATCGTCACCGGCACCAGCGCCGGCAGCATCGTGGGCGCCATCTACGCCAGCGGTGTGGACGGCGAAGCGCTGCGCTTTCGCGCCATGCGCATCAACGAAGACGACCTGAAAGACTTCACCTTCTCCACCAGCGGTTTCCTCAAGGGCGAGAAGCTGGCCGCCCTGGTGAACCAACAGGTAGACGGCAAGCGCATCGAACAGCTGCCTCGCAAATTCGGCGCGGTGGTTACCGACCTGGATAGCGGCGCGCGCGTGGTGCTGAAAAGTGGCGATACCGGTACCGCCGCCCGCGCCTCGGCCGCCATCCCCAATGTGTTCCAGCCGGTCACCATCAACGGCCGCCGTTACGTGGACGGTGGCCTGGTGAGCCCGGTACCGGTGATGGCCGCCCGCGAAATGGGCGCTGACATCGTTATCGCCGTAGACATCTCGGCCAAGCCCACCGGCAAGGCCAGCAGCGGCTTTTTGAGCCTGCTGGACCGCAGCCTGAACATCATGAACCTGACCGCGCTGAACCTGGAGCTGAAACAGGCCGACGTGGTGCTGCGCCCGGCCGTGCTGCATATCGGCGCGGCCGACTTTGACGAACGTGCCAGCGCCATTGCCGAAGGCGAGAAGGTGGCCCGTGCCATGCTGCCGCAGGTGAAAACCGCTATCGATAACTGGGTAAAACGCAAGCGTGCTGCCTAAGCCCCTGCAGCGCAGCCTGCGCGCCCTGGCCCCGCTGCTGTTGGCCGCGTGTACGAGCGTCACGCTGCCAGCCGCGCCCCAGCTGCCTGTTGGTACGCTGCCTGCTACCCCGGCCAGTGCGCCGGTGGCCGAGGTGCCGCCAGCTGTCCCGCTGCCGCCCGCCAAACCCGTTGCGGCCAACCCTGCCCCGGCCAAGCCAGCTACGCCAAAAGTGGTGCGCAAACCGCGCATCGCCCTGGCGCTGGGTGGCGGTGCCGCCAAGGGCTTTGCCCACGTGGGCGTGATTCGCGTGCTGGAGCAGCAGGGCATCGTGCCGGATATCATCACCGGCACCAGCGCCGGCAGCGTGGTGGGCGCTATCTACGCTAGCGGCATCAGCGCCGACAAGCTGCGCCGCCGTGCGCTGGCGCTGAACGAAGACGAGCTGAAAGATTTCAGCCTGTCCGGTGGTGGTTTCCTGAAGGGCGACAAGCTGGCCGCCATGGTGAACCGCGAGGTTGGCCGCAAACGCATCGAACAGCTGCCGCGCACCTTTGCTGCAGTGGCCACCGACTTTGACAGCGGCGCGCGCGTGGTTTTCCGTAGTGGTGACACCGGCACCGCGGTGCGCGCCTCGGCCGCCATCCCCAATGTGTTCCAGCCGGTCACCATCCGTGGCCGCCGCTACGTAGACGGCGGCTTGGTGAGCCCCGTGCCGGTCAGCGCCGCGCGCGAGCTGGGCGCGGATATCGTCATCGCGGTGGACATCACCGCCAAGCCGGCGCAGCGCAAAAGCGGCGTACTGGGCACCTTCGACCAAAGCCTGTCCATCATGACCCAGGCCGCCCTGGCCAATGAGCTCAAAGGTGCCGACGTGATCCTGCGCCCGCAGGTGCTGGGCCTGGGTGCCGCCGACTTCGACCAGCGCAGCCGCGCTATCCGCGAAGGCGAAAAAGTGGGCAAGCAAGGCATTACCGCCATTCGCCGCGCCATTGCCGCCTGGCAGCAGCGCCTGCGTTAAGTGCGGGCTTTACGGCAGCGGGCCCGTCGGGCAAGCTGCCGTTTTCCTTACCGCATGCCGTTTCCATGTCTGCTTACCGCATTCTGCTGGCCGAGGACGAGCCGGCCATCGCCGATACCCTGCTGTTCGCCCTGCAACGCGAGGGCTGGCAGGTGCGCCACTGCACGCTGGCGCGCGACGCCGAAGCGGCGCTGGCGGCCGAGCCGCCACAGCTGCTTATCCTGGATATCGGCCTGCCGGACGATAGCGGCCTGGCGCTGCTGAGCCGTTTGCGCCGCCACAGCGAGCTGCCGGTGATGCTGCTGACCGCCCGCGCCGACGAGGTGGACCGCGTATTGGGGCTGGAGCTGGGTGCCGACGACTACGTGGTGAAGCCGTTCAGCCCGCGCGAGGTGGTGGCGCGGGTGCGGGCCATCCTCAAGCGCAGCCAGCCCGCTGCGGTACCTGCGGCCAACCCTGACAGCCTGTTTTGCCACGAGGCCGCGGCGCGGCGCATCCGCTTTGCCGGGCAGGTGCTGGCACTGACACCGTCCGAATACCGTCTGCTGGCGTTGCTGCTGTCGCGGCCTGGGCAGGTGTTTAGTCGCAGCCAGCTGCTGGACGCGCTGGGCGAGGCAGCGGAAGACAGCTTCGAGCGCACCATCGACAGCCACATCAAGAGCCTGCGCGCCAAGCTGCGCCAGGTGCGCGCCGACCTTGACCCCATCGTCACCCACCGTGGCTTCGGCTACGCGCTGGAGCAGGGCTGATGCGCTTTTCCTGGCGCATTTTTGCCGGCTACTTCCTGCTGCTGGGCTTGCTGGCCGCCTACGTAGTGAGCGTAGTGCGCGACGAGATCAAGCCGGCGATGCGGCGCTCGGCCGAGGCCGTGCTGCTGGACACCGCCAACCTGCTGGCCGAGATGGTACAGCCGGACATGGTAGCGGGCCGGCTGGATGACGGCCGTCTGGCAGCCACGCTGCAGCGCTTTGCCGCGCGCCAGCCGCAGGCCGAGGTATGGGGCGTGCGCCATGACCAGACCCAGCTGCGCGTCTACCTGACCGACGCGCGCGGCGTGGTGCTGCTGGATTCCGCCGGCCAGGCAGTGGGCCAGGACTACAGCCGCTGGCGCGATGTGGCATTGACGCTGCGCGGCCAGTACGGTGCGCGCACCACGCAGGCCGATGCGGCCAACCCCTTGTCTACCGTGATGTATGTGGCGGCACCAGTGCGCGACGGCCAGCGCATTATCGGGGTGCTTACCGTGAGCCGGCCCAATCTGGCCATGCAGCCGCATATCGAACGCAGCGAAGCCAAGCTGGGGCGGCTGATCGGCGTGGTGCTGTTGGCCGCACTACTGCTGGGCGCGCTGTTTTCGTGGTGGCTTAGCCGCGGCATTACCCGCCTCACGCGCTTTGCCGACAGCGTGAGCGCCGGGGGCAGCGAAGCGGTGCCGCACTTTGCCGCCAACCGCGAGCTGGACACGCTGGCGCAGGCGCTGGGCCGCATGCGTAGCGAGCTGGACGGCAAGGCCTACGTGGAGCACTACGTACACGACCTGACCCACGAGCTGAAGTCGCCGCTGGCCGGGCTGCGTGCCTCGGCCGAGCTGTTGCAGGACGACCTGCCGCCAGCCGAGCGCGCCCGCTTTCTGAACCATATCGAAAGTGAGAGTGTTCGACTGCAGCAGATCGTGGATCATTTGCTGCAGCTGGCCTCGCTGGAGGCCGCCGGCCGGCTGCAGCAGCCGCAGCCGCTGCTGCTTACCGAGCTGCTGGCTGGCGAATTGCAGGCGCTGGCAACGCAGCTGGGTGCACGCCGCGTGACGCCCGTGGCCACGCTGCCACAGGCCACGGTGGCGGGCGATGCTTTTCTGTTGCGCCAGGCGCTGCGCAATATCCTGCAAAACGCCATCGACTTCACCGCTAACGACGGTGCCATCACCCTGCAATTACAGCCGGTGGCCAAAGGCTGGCAGCTGCACATTGCCAACGACGGCCCACCAGTACCGGACTACGCGCTGGGGCGGCTGTTCGACCGCTTCTACTCGCTGCCGCGCCCGCACGGGCCGAAAAGCAGCGGGCTGGGTCTGGCGCTGACGCGCACCATCGTGCAGCTGCACGGTGGCGACATCACGCTGGCCAACCAGCCGCCGGGCGTGTGCGTCACGCTGCAGCTACCGGCCGCCGATGCGGCCAACCCCTTGGCGCGGGTGCTGGGCTGAGTCGCTGGCCGTCTTCACACAATCTGCACAGGGTGTCCATGCTGCCTCCATGTTCGGGCGGCATGCTGCCCTCACGCTGACTGCTTGAGGGAGCACACAATGAAAATGGGATGGAAAATGCTGGTACTGGCCGGCATGGGTTTATTGATGTTGCTGGCACTGGGCCTGGTGCGCAGCCTGCTGGACGAGCGGCAGAGCCGCGCCGAGGAAGTACAGCGCGAGATTGCGCAGTTCAGTGCGGGCGAACAAAACCTGAGCGGCCCCTATCTGGTGCTGCCCTACACCGTGAGGGTGGACAAGTGGCAGCCGGCGGAGGGTGGCAAGAGCGGGCGCTGGGCGCAAAGCGAAGAAAGCAAACAGCTGCTGCTCAGCCCAAGCCAGCTCACGGTAGACGGCAAGCTGGCGGTCGAGCTGCTCAAGCGTGGCCTGTTCGAGGCGCCGGTTTATCGCAGCCAGCTGCAGCTGGGCGGGCAGTTTCACATACCGGCATTGGCTGCGTACGAAGAAATGCTCAGTAACGATACCGAGCGCCGCAGTACGCGCTGGGGCAAGCCGTATCTGGCTCTGGGGCTAAGCGATGTGCGTGGCATTCAGCAGCTGGCTGGCCAAGCTGGTGGCCAGGCGCTGGCGTTTGTACCGGGTGCGGGTCTGGCGCACAGCCCGCGTGGTGTACACGCGGTGGTGGCACTGGCTGCCAGCGACGTGCTGCACGCCCAGGGGCAGGGGCTGTCGTTCCGTTTGGGTTTGCAGCTGGCGGGTAGCAGCGCGCTGCTGGTGGAGCCCGCTGGCGATAGCAGTACGGTGAACCTGGCGGGTAACTGGCCGCATCCCAGCTTTGCCGGTAATTTTGCGCCGCAGAGCCGTAGCGTGAACGCGCAGGGCTTCCGTGCCCGCTGGCAGACCAGCGAGCTGGCCACCGGGGGCAACCCCTGCCTGCAGGGCAAAAGCGGCTGCGAGCAGAACTGGGTAGGCCTGCGCCTGCTGGATCCGGTAGACCGCTACGTGCTGAACGAACGCACCATGAAATACGCCGAACTGTTTGTGTTGCTGATGATGGGCGGGGTGTTCTTGCTGGAGGTGATCAACCGCGTGTCGGTGCACCCGGTGCAGTACACGCTGGTGATGCTGGGTTTGGCCATGTTCTTCCTGCTGACCCTGTCCTTGTCCGAGCACCTGGGTTTTGCCATGGCCTACTGGCTGGCGGCGCTGGCATCGGTACTCTTGCAGGGCGCGTACGGCAGCAGTGTGCTGGGCAGCTGGCAGAGCGGCGGGGTATTTGCCGGCATGTTGGCCGCACTGTATGGCTTGCTGTTCATGATTCTGCAGTCGCAGGACATGGCCTTGCTGATGGGTAGCCTCAGCCTGTTTGCCCTGCTGGCGCTCACCATGTACCTGACCCGCCGCATCGACTGGGGCAGCCTGGGCGGCGGCAGCAAAGCGCCTGCTGTCACGGCAGACCGCCAGCAGACCGATGCGCAATAGCGCAGCCTAGCCCGGTGGCAACAGGCCGTGCTGTAAGGGCAGCTCCAGCTGCTGCATGGCGGGGTCGGCTTCCTGCAGCCGCACCCCTACGCCCAGCAGGCGTACCGCCTTGCCGCCACGGGCGTAGCCGGTGTGCAGCAGCTGGCGGTAGTTGGCCGCATCCAGGCTGTGGCCGGTGCATTCCACCGTGGTCTGGGTGAAATCGGCAAACTTGATCTTGACGGTGAGCCCGCGAAAGCGCGGGCTGCCGGTGCGTTCCAGCCGCTGCGCCAGCGTGGCCAGCAGGCCGGCTAGCTCGGCTTCGCAGCTGGCCAGGTCGGGCAGGTCGCGGGTGTAGGTTTCTTCCACGCTCACCGATTTGCGCTCGCGTTCCGGCTCTACCGCGCGGCTGTCCTGGCCGCGCGACAGCTCGTACAGCGTTTTGCCCAGCTTGCCAAAGCGGCGCAGCATGTCGGCCAGCGGCAGCTGTTGCAGGTCGCCGCAGGTATAAAAACCTTGCTGGCGCAGCTTGGCAGCGGTGACTTCGCCTACACCCCAGATTTTTTCTACCGGCAGCACGCGCACAAAGTCGGCGACCTCCTCGGGCCGCACCAGAAACTGCCCGTCCGGCTTGCGCCAGTCGCTGGCGATCTTGGCCAGGAATTTGTTGGGGGCGATACCGGCCGAGGCGGTTATGCCGACCTCGCTGCGGATGGCGTCGCGGATGGCTTGTGCCATCAGGCTGGCACTACCTTGGCAGTGGGGTTGGCCGCTGACATCCAGATAGGCTTCGTCCAGCGAGAGCGGCTCGATCAGCGTGGTGTAGCGCTGGTAGATGGCGTGCACCGCCTGGCTGGCGGCGCGGTAGCGGGCAAAGTCGGGGGGCACGATCAGCAGTTGCGGGCATTGCCGTAGCGCCAGCGATGAGGGCATGGCGCTGCGCACGCCAAAGCGCCGTGCTTCGTAGTTGCAGGTGGCGATCACCCCGCGCTGGCCGGGCTGGCCGCCCACTGCCAGCGGTATGCCGCGCCAGGCGGGCTGGTCGCGCATTTCCACGGCGGCAAAAAAGCAGTCGCAGTCGATGTGGATGATCTTGCGTTGTACGCTCAAGGCGCGGCCTTACTGCCCGTTGTCGGCGGCGCTGTGGTCGCTGTGGCCCAGGTGGCGGTCGGGGGCGATGCGGTCGCGCACGCGCTGCTTCAGCACCTTGATGTCGGGGAAACCGCCATCGGCAGCGCGGTCCCAGACCAGCACGTCGTCGACGTGGACGGTGAATACGCCGCCATTGCCGGGTTGCAGCGCGACTTCGCCGACGTCTTTTTCAAAGGTAGTGAGCAGCTCTTGCGCCATCCAGGCGGCGCGTAGCATCCAGCGGCAGCCGGTGCAATAGCGAATGGCAATACGGGGCAGGGCAGGGGTCGTCATGAAGGTTGGCCGCAAAGGGTGAAGAGGGCCATGGTAATGCTGATGGGGGGGCTTGCAAACTGCAGGGTGGGGGGACGTTGCACCGCCGCCTTGATCCGCTACTTTCTGTGTTGTATGTGTTGTGGCTCCTGTGGAGCTCGTCTCTCCTCCATCACCCGGTCTTCTTTGGAAACCTGGCGCAATGCTTGGGAGGCAGGGTGCAACGTGGGGGCCAGTTTGCATCAAGTTGGCATGCCAAGCCAGCGTAGTGCTTGCTTGTCGGACAATATTGCGGCGCAGCATGTTACATCCAAGCAACGTTTGGTTTGCTATTGCTCGCAATTTGGTTTCAATAAGCCTGAATTATGACAAAGGTCATGCACTTAACGTATCGGTAGTGGCTCTGCATCCACCAGGAAGCGTTCCAGTGCCCCCGCCGCCAGCGGTTTGCTGATCAGGTAGCCTTGGGCGTAGTCGCAGCCGTGCTGTGCCAGGAAGCGGGCTTGCTCGATGTTTTCTATGCCCTCGCCGGTAACGGAAGCGCCCAGGGTGTGGCCCATGGCCACAATCATGCGTACCAGGTTGCTGCCGGCTTCGCTATCGGGCACGCGGTCCAGGAACAATTTGTCGATCTTGAGCTTTTCTACCGGGAAGCGCCGCAGATAGCTGAACGAGGCGTAGCCGGTGCCAAAGTCGTCAATGGCGATGGCAATGCCCTGGGCGCGCAGCTTGTGCAGGTTGTTGTCGATTTCGGGGGTGTTACGCAGCGCCAGGCCCTCGGTGACCTCCAGCTCCAGTGCTTCGCCAGGCATGTGGTGGGTCGCCAGCAGGGCGGTAACGCTTTCGGCAAAGTGCGGGTCTTCCAGCTGCAGCAGTGACACGTTGATGGAAATGGTGAAGTTTTCCAGAAAACGCAGCCGCCAGCTGGCCGCATGGCGTATGCCTTCTTCCAGCACCCAGGCACCAATGGCGTGGATGGCACCGGTTTCTTCGGCCATGGGGATAAAGTCGGCGGGCGATACCAGCCCCATTTCGCTGTGTTGCCAGCGTACCAGCGCCTCGGCACCGGCGACCTTGCCGCTTTTCAGCGAGATGTAGGGTTGGTAGTTCAGCACCAGCTCATTGCGGGCGATGGCTTGGCGCAGCTCGGTTTGCAGGCGGTTGCGGCGGCGCCAGTTGCTGTTGATGTCGGGGTGGAAGCGCACCCAGTCGCCCGGGCCTTCACGCGACATCTGCAGTGCCATCTCGGCGTGTTCCAGCAGCGATTCGGCGTCGTTGGTGTCGTGCGGGTACAGCGCCAGGCCAATACTCAGGCGGATATAGAGCTGCTGGCCCTGAATCTCCAGCGGGCGGGCCAGCAGGCCGCTGAGGTGGTCTACCCGGTGGCACAGGCTTTCTTCGTCCCGGCTGAGAATGAGCAGGGCAAAGCGGTTGTCGGCATTGCGTGCCACCATTTCGCCGTGGCCGGTAACGCCTTCCAGCCGCCGGCCCAGTTCGCGGATAACCAGGTCGCCATTATCGCGGCCGTAGAGTTCGTTGATATTGGTCAGGCCTTCTACCGCCAGCATCAGGCAGCCCAGCGGCTCGCTGTTTTGCGGGCTCTGGCTTTCTTTTTGCTGGATCAGCTCGTCCAGCTGCATCAGCAGGCGGCTGCGGTTGGGCAGGCCGGTAAAACGGTCGTAGTAGAACTGGCGGTATAGCTCGCCTTCTGCGTGCAGGCGTGCGCGCGATTCCATCACCAGCGCCAGGATGTCGGCTGCCGAGCAGACAAAGTTGATTTCGTCCTGCTGCCATTGGCGGTGCGGCGTTTGCGACTCGGCACACAGGATGCCGTGGTGCAGCCCGCCTACCACGATGGCCGCATCCAGCATGGCGCTGACATCGCGTGCCACCAGATAGGTACGCAGCGAGGCCAGGCGCTCGTCCTGCTGCGCATGGTGGCTGGCCAGGCAACGCTGCTGGCGCATGGCCTGGAAATAGTCGGCGTGCTGGCTTTGCTCCAGCTGCTCGCCGTGGCTGAATTGCCCGCTGATGGCGTTCAGGCTGGCCAGACAGAGTAGCTCTTTACCGTCCGGGCTGAACTGCCACACGCTGATGCGGTTCACCTTCAGGGTCTGGCTCAAAAGCGGGATGACTTCTTCCAGGTATTCGCGTAGTTCCTGCTGGTCATCACGGCGGCTGGTCACCAGGTTTTGCAGTGCCTGTCCTTGCTGCTGCAGCCGTTCGGCCTGGCGCAAGCTGTGGCGCTGCCAGCGCTCTGCCATGCGCACGATGGCGGCACCCAGTAGCAGGATAATGCCCAGCAGCAGCAGGCTTTGCGGCAGGATGCGTTCCAGCATGTTGTTGCCCGGGGCCCGGCCGGGCCACCCTAGCCATGCCAGCGTCTGGCCATTGTTGTCTTGCAGTGGCAGGGCGGTCAGGTCTGGCGGGCTTTGCGGCGTGAAATACAGGCGCATCTGCGGCAGCAGAAAGTCGGCACTGAGCTGTTGCAGGCTTTGCTGGTCCATATAGCGCGCAAAAATCAGGTAGCGCTGCTGCGTGCTGTGTGTGGTCTTGTTCAGTTCGGGGGTGATGCGCTGGATGGAGAGCATCAGGATGCGCGGCTCGGGGTGGCCGGTTAGCGGGTTGACGGTATCCACCCGCAGTAGCTGGCTGGGCATGGCGCCGGGCCGTGCCTGGCTGTAGCGGTCGGTTTGGCGTAGCAGGGCCAGCCATTGTTGGTCCGGCAGCGGCAGGGCGCGGTTTGGCGGGGTGACCAGCATGCCGTTACGCCGTGCCAGCAGTACCCCTTCGCCAGGGTCCACCAGCAAGGCCAGGTGGATATTGAGGTTGTGGTACACCGAGGCGGTCAGGTTGTCGGCCAGCCACGCCAGGTCCGGTTTGGCGCGGTTGATCTTGTCATCCATTTCGTCCCAGTTGGCGTAGTCCTGCAGCGTGTTGGCCAGCTGGCGGCGCTCGCGGGCCAGCTCCTGGCTGAGCGCCAGCTGGCTGATGCGCCGTGATTCGTCGTCTACATCGCGCGCTGCTGAAGCGGCCAGCCACCAGATACCCAGTACCCCGGACAGGAAAATCAGTACCAGCAGCAGTGCGGGGCGGAAGGGTTTTTGCAAGAACGGGCTCATGGCAGCAGACAACATAGGACAGGGATAAAGCATAGCAGTTTGCACCCTGCCCTTGCAGGTAAAGCCGCAGCCCTGTCAAAAAAGCATCACATGCGTGTGCCAGACTGGTGGCTTTCATCGACACGTGTATTTCTCAGGGGGTAGCAATGAACAAGAAGATCATTATCGCCATGGCGGTGTCTGCTACGTTGGCCGCACCGGCCTGGGCCGTGCAGAAGCCTGTTTTCCCGACGCTGGATGGCAAGGCACCGCTGGTGATTGCCCACCGTGGCGCATCCGGCTACATGCCTGACCACACGCTGGAAGGCTACGCCAAGGCGATCGAGCTGGGGGCCGATTTTATCGAGCCGGACCTGGTAGCCACCAAGGATGGCGTGCTGATTGCCCGCCACGAGCCTAACCTGAAAGACACCACCGACGTGGCCAAGCGCCCCGAGTTTGCCAGCCGCAAGCGCGCCATGAAGGTGGATGGCCACGAGGAAGAGGGCTGGTTTGCCAGCGACTTTACCCTGGCAGAGATCAAGACCCTGCGTGCCATCCAGCCGCGTGGCGACCGTAGCAAGGCGTTTGATGGCCAGTTCCAGGTGCCGACTTTCGACGAAGTGCTGGCACTGCGCGAAGCCAAATCGAAGGAAACCGGCCGCCAGATCGGCATCTATCCGGAAACCAAACACCCCACCTACCACCAGCAACTGGGCCTGGGCCTGGAAAAACCGCTGGTCGACCTGCTGCAGAAATACAAGCTGAACCGCAAGGACGCACCGGTATTTATCCAGTCGTTCGAAGCGGCCAACCTCAAGCAGCTGCGCAAGCTCACCGCCAACAAGCTGGTGTACCTGCTGGACGCCAACGATGTGCGCCCGGATGGCACCATTGATGCCAATGTGCCGTACGACCACGTGGTATCCGGCGACAAACGCACTTACGCCGACATGCTGACCCCGGCCAGCCTGAAAGAGATCAAGACCTTTGCCGACGGCATCGGCCCGTGGAAGCCGTACCTGATCAGCTGGCAGGCGATGGTAGACCCGAAGACCGGCAAAGCCGCCGATGTAGATGGCGACAAGGTAGTCGACCAGCGCGACATGACCATGATCGAGCCGAGCGACGTGGTGAAAAACGCGCACAAAGCCGGCCTGCTGGTACACCCGTATACCTTCCGTAACGAGTCCAAACACCTGGCGGCCAACTTCCAGGACAGCCCGCTGGAAGAATACCGAGCGTACTTCGAGCTGGGTGTGGATGGCGTGTTTACCGACTACACCGATACCGCCGTGGCCGCGCGCCGCCTGTTGCAAAAATAAGCAACGCGGCGGGTAACAAAAAAAGGCTGCCTTCGGGCAGCCTTTTTCATGTGGTGCAAAAGCTTAGTGCGCGTGGGCGGCCGGGGCGCCGGCTTCCACTTTCACGTCTACTTTTACTTCACCGGCTTTTTCGAACTTCAGCACCAGCGGGAACTTGTCGCCCACCTTGGCTTGCTGCTTGATGTCGAACAGCATCACGTGCAGGCCGCCCGGGGCCAGCTTGGTGGCCTCACCCGCCGGGACGGCAATACCGCCAGCTACTTCGCGCATGCGCATCACGCCGTTGTCGTTAACGTGGGTGTGCAGCTCGATCTTGCCAGCCTGCGGGCTGGTGGCGGACACCAGTTTGTCGGCATCCTTGCCGGTGTTATTGATGGTCATGAACACGCCGGCAGTGGGGCTGGTGGCCGGCATGGCGCGGCTCCACGGGTGGCCGATTTTCAGTGCGCCAGCGGTATAGTCGTGCGCCAGGGCAGGCAGGGATAGCAGGGAGGCCAGGGCCAGGACGGCGAGTTTGCGCATACGGATTCCTTTGCAAAAATGTAAAGCAGACAGGTTGGCCGCAAGGCTACCACTGCCGCGCCTGCGGCACATTGTCCTGCGACAAAATGCCGCACCCGCCATGCCTGCCCGCGCGGCAGCCTGTGCGCCTGGATGCGCCGCCGCCGCAATTTTATTGTCTTTCATGGCCGCGGCGTGCAGGGCGGTGTCAGCTGGCTACAATGGCGGCCAACCCATTGCTGAAGAGCATCATGATCAAGGCGTTGTATCTGCAGTTTTTCTTTGGCGGGCTGGTGAGCCTGCTGGTGATTACCAACCCGTTGTCCAAGATTCCGCTGTTCGTCAGCCTGACCCAGGGCATGAGCGAGCTACGCCGTGCGCACCAGGCACGCATGGCTTGCGTGTACGCGGCGGCCATCATGCTGGTGTCGCTGCTGGCGGGTAATGTGATTCTGGGGGCGTTTGGCATCAGCTATGGCGCGCTGCGTATTGCCGGCGGCTTTGTGGTGGCCACACTGGGCTACCGCATGCTGTTTCTGTCGCAAGACCCCGGCATGGCACCTAGCACCAAGCGGCGCGAAGATTACGCATTCTTTCCGCTGGCCATGCCGGGTATCAGCGGGCCGGGGACCATCGCCGTAGTGATCGGCATGGCCACCGAAATCGCCGAGCTGGGCAACCACACCGCACGCCTGCTGGCGCTGGGCATGACGACGCTGGCCATCTTTGCTACTTGCGCCGGTATTTTCCTGCTATTGCGCTCGGCCAGCTGGATCGCGCAGCGTATCGGCCGCGCCGGTACCGAGGTACTGGGGCGGCTGATGGGCTTTTTGCTGATTTGCGTGGGCGTGCAGTTTATCGGCTCCGGCATCCGCACCTTCATGGCCGGTTCCTGACAAGATCGTTCAAAACGGCGCGGCGGCGCTGTGCCAGAATGCAGCATCACCCCGCTGCCGTTGCACCATGACCGCTGCCCGCCCCGAACACGCCCGTTTCTTCCGCGCCGACGACATTGCGCCGCTGGAGTTGCTGGACGCCTTTTATACCCGCCAGGTGTTTGCCCCGCACTTCCACGAGGAGTACGTGGTTAATACCGTGCACTGGGGCGCGCAGTCCTACCACTGGCGCGGCGGTACCCACGTGGCCGGGCCGGGCGCGCTGATCCTGATCAACCCCGGCGAGGTGCACACCGGCCGCTCGGCGCACGACGCCGGCTGGGGCTACCACGGCTACTACCCGTCGGCGCAGCTGATACAGGGCCTGGCCAGCCAGATGGCCGGCAGGCCGGTGCAGCCCTTTTTCCGCGATACGGTGGTGTACGACCCCGAGCTGTGGCATCGGCTGTGGCAGCTGCAGCCACTACTGCGCGACAGCCAGGACCGCCTGCTGCGCGAAAGCGTGCAGCAGGGCATTTTTGCCGACGTACTGACCCGCCACATGGGCGTGCGCGAGGCGGCCTTGTCCGCCGCCCACCCGGCCCTGCAGCGCGTGCGCAGCCTGCTGGCCGACCGCCTGGCCGACAACCTGTCCCTGCAGACGCTGGCCGACGAGGCCGGGCTGTCACCGTGGCACCTCAACCGCCGCTTTCGCCAGCAGTTCGGCCTGCCACCGGTAGCGTGGCGCAACCAGCTGCGCGTGGCGCGCGCCCGCAGCCTGCTGGCGCAGGGCGTGGCGCCGGTGCTGGTGGCCGCGCAGCTGGGCTTTGCCGACCAGCCGCAGCTGACACGCGCCTTTCGCGCCGCGCTGGGCATTACGCCGGCGGCCTACCAGCGCACGGTGCGCGGCCGCTAGCGGCGCAAGATCGTTCAAGCCAGCCGCGTCATCTGCGTGCATAGTGGGGCATGAACAAGCTGTTCCATTGCTGCCTGCGTGGCGCGTGCCAGAATGGCTTTTTACTTGGGGGGCAGTCTATGCACACCTTTCACGGCCAGTGTCAGTGTGGCGCGGTGCGCTACCGCGTGCAGGGCGAGGTGGCCACCGTGTTTGCCTGCCATTGCCGCGAATGCCAGCGCCAGTCGGCCAGCGCTTTCGGTATGGCGCTGTGGGTACGCCAGGCGCAGCTGACCCTGCTGCAGGGTAGCGTGCAGCGCTGGCAGCGCCACACGCCGTCCGGGCGCGTGATGGATTGCGATTTCTGCCCGCAGTGCGGTACGCGCCTGTTCCACCGTACCTCGGGTAACGGGGACATACTCAGCATCAAGCCCGGCACGCTGGACGACGCACCGGTGTGGCAGCCGGTAGCCCATATCTGGACTGCCAGTGCGCAGGCAGGCTGGCAGCCACCCGCCGGGGCGCTGTGTTACCCGGGTAACCCGCCGACGTGGGAACCCTTGCTGCAGGCCTGGCGCGACCACGCCGCTGCCTGCGGCCAACCTTGAACCTGTGGAGTCTTGCATGAACCTCAACCGTGCCGCCTTGCTGGCGGGCGTTCGCGATACGGTGCCCATGCTGGTGGGGGCTGCGCCGTTTGGCGTGATCTTTGGCACCCTGGCCATTGCCAGTGGCATCCCCGTGTGGGCGGTACTGGCGCTGTCGGCGCTGGTGTTTGCCGGCTCGTCGCAGTTTGTGGCGGTGAGCCTGATCGGCGGTGGCGCCGCCTTGCCGGTGATCTGGCTAACCACCTTTGTGGTGAACCTGCGCCATGCGCTGTATAGCGCCAGCCTGCTGCCCGCCGTGCGGGAGCTGCCGGCGCGCTGGCGCTGGTTGCTGGCGTTCTGGCTGACCGATGAAACCTACGCCGTGGTGGAGTACCGCTTGCGCACCCAGGGGGTGGCGGATGGCGGCGCGGCCTACTGGCTGGGCTCGTCGCTGGCCATGTACCTGAACTGGCAGCTATGGACCGTGGCCGGGGTGCTGCTGGGGCAAAGCGTGCCGGGCCTGGCCGAGCTGGGGCTGGACTTTGCCATGGTGGCTACCTTTGCCGCCATCGTGGCGCCACAGTTACGCCAGCGGCCGGTGCTGGCGGCGGCACTGGCGGCGGGGGGTGTGGCCTTGCTGGCGCGCCATCTGCCGTACAAGCTGGGGCTGATGCTGGCCGCGCTGGCCGGGGTGCTGGCGGGTTTGCTGGCAGAAAGGTTGGCCGCAAGCCAGCCACTGGGGGAGGCTGCATGACGATGAACCTGTTGCTGGCCATCGCCGGTATGGTGGTGGTGACTTACGGCATCCGCCTGAGTTTTCTGGTGTTTGGCCACCGCCTGGTGTTTCCGCCGCTGTTGCAGCGTGCGCTGCACTACGTACCCGCGGCGGTGCTGACTGCGCTGATCGTGCCGATGGCGCTGGCCCCGCAAGGGAATATCGACCTGAGTGCGGCCAACGCTTACCTGCCGGGCACCCTGGCGGCGGCGACGGTGGCATTTTTCAGCCGCCAGACGCTGCCGGCTATCCTGCTGGGTTTTGCGGTTTACGGGGTGTGGCGCTGGCTGTTTTGAGCGGCAACACGCTCGGCCACCTCGGGTGGGCCAAACAGTAGCACGAGCCGCGCGCGCCAGCTGCGTGCGGCCAGGGTTTCGCGCAGCATGTCGCGCCACTCCACTACGCTCACCCATAGCGGGTTCACGCTGTTTACCGGCTTGAGCGTGCCGTATTCGCATGGTGTGTTCTCGCGCTCGGCAACGTAGCTGCCGAACAGGCGGTCCCAGATCACCAGTACGCCAGCGTAGTTACGGTCGATATAGCAGGGGTTGCGTGCGTGGTGGCTGCGGTGGATGGACGGCGTGTTGAACACGTACTCCAGCCAGCCCAGTTTGGGGATGGCCTGGGTATGCACAAAAAACTGGAACGCCAGGTTCAGTAGTACCACGCCCACCACCAGCTGCGGGGCAAAGCCCAGCCAGGCCAGCGGCAGCCAGAACGCCCACATGCCGGCCAGCGGGTACATCAGGCTCTGGCGAAAAGCGGTGGACAGGTTCATGCGGGTGGAGCTGTGGTGCACGCTATGCGCCGCCCACAGCCAGCGCACACGGTGGCTGGCGCGGTGAAACCCGTAGTACAGCAGGTCTTGCGCCAGAAACAGCAGCACAAAGCTGCCCCAGCCGTGCCCGGGGTCGAACAGCCGGTAGTGCTGGTAAACGTATTGGTACAGCGGTATCACCAGCAGCCAGGCCAGCTTGTCAGCGCCCTGGTGCAGCAGCGCCAGGCCCATATTGCACAGCGTGTCGCGCCAGCTGTAGATGTCGTGGCGGCCGCGTTTGGTCCAGTACCAGGCCTCGGCGGCTACGCAGCCGACAAACAGTGGCGCCAGCGCCAGTAGTAGCAGATCGATGCTGAAATCCATATTGCCTCCTCGTGTCTGGCCGCACCGTCGTGGCGGTGTGGTCCTTGTGCTGCGCTCTCTAGAGTCGCGGCTCTATCTTGCGGAGGGTGCGGTGGCTTTTGCAACGATCGTTTGAATGATGGTGGTATCAAACCAGCGCGGTGTACCCAAAGTACCACGTATAAAAATGCGGCCAACCCCGGGCAGGGTTGGCCGCAATGTGGTGCTGGCCAGGCGGGTTTAGCGTTTGGTGTTGCCGATGCTCATCAGCATGCCCAGCGCCACGGCCAGCGACACGGTGGCGGTACCACCGTACGACATGAAGGGTAGCGGCACACCGACTACCGGCAGAATGCCGGCCACCATACCCATGTTCACAAACACGTACACAAAGAACGACAGCGTAATGGCACCGGCCAGCAGGCGCCCGTACAGGGTTTGTGCGCGGGCAGTAATCAGCATGCCGCGGGTGATCACCCCCAGATACAGCGCCAGCAGCAGCAGGTTGCCGGCCAGACCGAATTCTTCCGAGTACACGGCAAAGATAAAGTCGGTGGTGCGCTCGGGGATGTAGTCCAGGTGCGTCTGGCTGCCATTGAGCCAGCCTTTGCCCCACGCGCCGCCCGAGCCGATGGCGATCATGGACTGGATAATGTGGTAGCCGTCGCCCAGCGGGTCTTGCATGGGGTCGATCAGTGTCAGCACGCGGCGGCGCTGGTAGTCGTGCAGCAGGTTCCACACCACCGGCAGGCTGGCCAGAAAGGCGACCAGGCCGCCGATGATGATCTTCCACGACAGGCCGGCAAAGAACAGCACGAAAAAGCCTGCCCCCATGATGAGCACGGCGGTGCCCAGGTCTGGCTGTTTCAGTACCAGCGCGCCGGGCACGGCAATCAGCGCCACGGCCACCAGATAATGCCGCCAGTTCAGCGTGCTTTCGTATTTCTGGAAGTACCACGCCACCATCATGGGCAGCGCGGTCTTCATGATTTCCGAGGGCTGGATACGCACGATACCCAGGTTTAGCCAGCGCGTAGAGCCGTTGACCGTAATGCCGAACAGCTCTACCCCTACCAGCATCAGCACCCCGGCTGCGTAGAGCGGCGGGGCAAAATTCATCACGGTTTGCGGGCGGGCGTTCGCCATGATCCACATCACCGCCAGGGCCATGATGGTATAGACCAGCTTGTTGTCTATCTTGTGCCAGCTCTGGTTGGAGGCAGAAAACAGCACCAGCATGCTCATGACGAAGATACCGGCCAGAAACGCCATCAGCCAGCCGTCAAACGGGGCGGCTATGGCATCCCAGATTCGTTTAGCGAGCGGCGCTTGCATCGTGCTTGTCTCCTGCCGGTGCCGCTTGCGGCATGGTCATCATCTTGCCTTGCAGCTCGGGTGGTACCTTGCCGGTAAGGGCAAAATCGCTCACGGCACGGGCGATCGGCGCCGCGCTGGCGGCACCGAAACCGGCGTTTTCCACAATCACGGCAATGGCAATGCGCGGTGCTTCTACCGGGGCAAAGGCAATAAACCACGAGTGGTCGCGGTATTGTTCTGCCAGCGCCGCGGCGTTGTACTTGGCACCCTGCTTGATTTGCACCACCTGGGCGGTACCGGTTTTGCCGGCCATGGTGTAGGTCAGCCCTGCGGCCAACCTGGCGGCGGTACCACCGGGGCGCATTACCGCTACCATGCCGTCTTTCACGTGGGCGTATAGCTCGGGGCGGAAGGCCAGGGTGCGCTGTGGGCGCGGTTCTACCAACCGCACCTTGCCGCTGCCGGCCTGGGTGATTTCCTGCACCAGGTGCGGTTTGAACACCTTGCCGTTGGCCGCCAGAATGGCAGTGGCGTTGGCCATTTGCAGCGGCGTGTAGGCGTTAAAGCCTTGGCCGATGCCCACGCTCACCACGTCGGCCGGGTACCAGCGGCGTACCTCGGGTTTGAAGCGGGCAAAGCGTTTTTCTTTCCATTCTTTCGAGGGCAGCACGCCGCTGGCCTCGCCATCCAGATCGATGCCGGTTTTCTGCCCCAGGCCAAACTGCCCCACCAGCGGGTGGATGCGGTCTATGCCCATATCCCAGGCGACGCGGTAAAAGAAGGTATCGCTGGATACGGCGATAGCCTTGCTGATATTGACCATGCCGTTGCCGCGCGGGTTGGAGTCGCGGAACTGGTGGCTGGAGCCGGGCAGGGTAAAGTAGCCCGGCGCTGGGCGCAGATCATACGGGCCGATGGCGCCAGACTGCAGGGCGGCCATGGCCATGAAGGGCTTGAAGGTGGAGCCGGGCGGGTACAGGCCGCGCACGGCGCGGTTTACCAGCGGCTTTTGCCAGTCTTCGTTCAGGCTTTTCCAGGTGGCGCTGTCGATGCCATCGATAAACAGATTGGGGTCGAAGCCGGGCTTGGACACAAAGGCCAGTACGCCACCGGTTTGCGGGTCGATGGCCACCAGCGCACCGCGGCGCTGGCCGAACAGCTTGTCGGCCACCTCTTGCAGGCGGATATCCAGCGCCAGCTTCAGGTTGTTGCCGTGTAGCGGTGGGGTGCGGCGCAGGCTGCGTACGGCACGGCCGCCGGCATCGGTTTCCACTTCTTCAAAACCGTTGGTGCCGTGCAGCTCGGCCTCGTACACCGCCTCCAGCCCCAGCTTGCCGATGTGGGTGGCACCGCGATAGTTGGCCAGCTTGTCGTCTTCTTCCAGCTTTTGCTGGTCGCGCTGGTTGATACGGCCGATATAGCCCAGCACATGGCTGGTCAGCTCTTTGTAGGGGTAGTCGCGGAACAGCCGGGCTTTGACTTCTACGCCGGGAAAGCGCCAGGCGTTGGCCGCCACGCGCGCGGCTTCGTCTTCGCTCAGCCGTAGCTTGAGCGGTACCGGCTCGAAGTCCTTGCTTTCGGACAGAAACTTGCGAAACCGCCGCTCGTCGCGCGGGCTGATGTCTACCAGTGCACGCAGCGCCTGGATGGTGGCTTCCATATCAGCCATCTTGGCAGGGGTGATTTCCAGCGTGTAGGCGGCGTGGTTTTGCGCCAGCACCACGCCGTTGCGGTCCATGATCAAGCCGCGGTTAGGCTGTACCGGTACCAGCGAGATGCTGTTGTTTTGCGCCAGGGTGGCAAAGTGCTCGTACTGCATCACCTGCAGCCAGATGAAACGTGCGGCCAGGGTGAGCAGCATCAGCACCATGAAGCCGTAGGCAATCACCAGCCGTAGCTGGAACTGGCTTTCTTCGGCCTGAGCGTCTTTCAGTCGGGTAGGGCGGTGCATGCTCAAAGGGTGTGGTGACGGTAGGGCAGCAGCAGCAGCTTGGTGAGCAGCGGCCACAGCAACGCCCCCATCAGCGGCGGCAGGAAATAGCTGGCACCGACAAAGGCCGAGCCCAGCGCCAGGCGCACCAGGGCCATGATCAGCTGGTTGGCCAGCATCAGCGTGAGCACGACCAGCGCTTGCTGGCCCAGGTTGAACATGATCAGCTGGCGCTGGCGCAGCATCACCAGATAGGTGGTAACCGAGTAGGCCAGCGCATGCTGGCCAAACAGGCTGTTGGTGCTGACATCAACAATCAGGCCAATCAGGAAGCCCATGCCGATACCGATGCGGCGCGGCTGGTTGATGGCCCAGTACAAAATCAGCAGGCCGACAAAGTCCGGCAGCCAGCGGGTAGAGCCTACCGGCAGCGGCAGCAGCTCCATCATCAGTGCCAGGGCGAAGGTCAGGGTGATGAAGCGGCGCTTCACCGGCTTGAGCAGCTCTTGCGGGCGGTCGTAGCTCATGGATCAGCCTTCATCCTCGGTGTCTTTTTTCTTTTTCGGCTTGGCAGGCTGCGGCGCCGGCTCCGGGCGCGGGGGCATGGCGGCGCGCGGCGGCAGTACCAGTACGTAGCGGCTGGACTGTACACCGGCAATGCTCTGGCACAGTACACGGGCAAAGGAGGCACCGGCCGGGCGGTCTACCCGGGTGACTCGTGCCACCGGTATGCCTTCGCTGTACAAGCCGTCAATGCCGGAGGTCACCAGCAGGTCGCCGGGCTGGATATCGGCGGCGGCGGGCAGGTAGCGTACTTCTACCCCGCCACCGTAGCCGTACAGCAGCGAGCGCTGGCCCGTGCGCTGGTTGACCACCGGCACCATCTGGTTTTTGTCGATAATCAGCGTGACTTCGGCGGTAAGCGGCTGTACGCGGGTTATCTGGCCCACCAGACCGCGCTCATCCACCACCGGCAAGCCTGCGGCCAACTTGGCGTCCAGGCCTTTGTCGATAATGATCTTGTAGGAAAACGGGTCGCGCGCGGTGTATAGCACCTCGCCTAGCTGCCCGGCTTGCAGGCTACCGGTGCGCAGGCCGTTCAGTGCCTTGAGCTGCTGCACTTCCTGCTCTAGCGAGGTCAGGCGCGCCAGCCGTGCCGACTGTGCCAGCTCGCGGCTACGCAGCTCGGCGTTTTCCTGCTTGAGTGCGGTCTGGGTAATAAAGAATTCGCCAATGTGCGCGGCGGCGGCCATGGGCATGTTCACGGCACGCTGTATCGGGTACAGCACCACGGACAGGGCGTCACGGGTGCGGTCCATCAGCCCGAACTGGCTATCGCCAATCAGCAAGGCCAGCGAGGCAAGCGTGCACAGCAGCAGCTGCGAGCCGGGGCGCAGGCCCTGATTGGAAAAACGGGGGGTATTGGCGAAGTTCATGCAGCCGTGCGCCACGCTTTGCAGCGTGGCGCCTGAAGAAGCGGTGAATTACGGTACGTTGGTAAAGATGGTGCCAGTCTTGTCCATCTTGTCCAGCGCCTTGCCCGAACCGCGAACCACGCAGGTCAGCGGCTCTTCTGCTACGAATACCGGCAGGCCGGTTTCTTCGGCCAGCAGGCGGTCGATGTCTTTCAGCAGCGCGCCGCCACCGGTCAGCACCATGCCCTTGTCGGCAATATCGGCGCCCAGTTCTGGCGGGGTTTGCTCCAGGGCAATCTTCACCGCGGAGACGATCTGGTTCAGCGGCTCGGTCAGCGCTTCCAGGATCTCGTTGCTGGACACGGTGAACGCACGCGGGATGCCTTCGGCCAGGTTGCGGCCTTTTACTTCCATCTCGCGTACCTCGGCACCCGGGAAAGCAGAGCCGATGGTCTTCTTGATTTCCTCGGCGGTGGTTTCGCCGATCAGCATGCCGTAATTGCGGCGAATGTAATTGATGATGGCTTCGTCAAACTTGTCGCCACCTACCCGTACCGAGTTGGAGTACACCACGCCACCCAGCGAGATCACGCCTACTTCGGTGGTACCGCCACCGATATCCACCACCATGGAGCCGGTTGGCTCTTCTACCGGCAGGCCGGCACCAATCGCAGCGGCCATCGGTTCTTCGATCAGCTCCACGCGGCGTGCACCGGCGGCCAGGGCCGAATCCTTGATGGCGCGGCGCTCTACCTGGGTCGAGCCGCAGGGTACGCAAATCACGATGCGCGGGCTGGCCGAGAAGAAGCGGCTGGGCGTCACCTTCTTGATGAACTGCTTCAGCATTTGCTCGGTCACGGTGAAGTCGGCAATCACGCCGTCTTTCATCGGGCGGATGGCCTGAATGCTGCCCGGCGTGCGGCCCAGCATTTTTTTGGCTTCCAGGCCAACGGCCAGAATGGATTTCTTGTTGGTCGGTGCATCGCTATGAATGGCTACAACCGAAGGCTCGTCAAGGACAATGCCCTTGCCGCGCATGTAAATCAGGGTGTTGGCCGTGCCAAGGTCGATGGCCAGATCATTGGAAAAGTAGCCGGTGAGCGAGCGAAACATATGGCAGTCCTGAGAATGGTATTTGTGCGGCGGCATGAGTTTACCGCATCGCAATGGTGGCGGTTTTGGACAGCGCGCTAGCAAAAGGTTCACTGGTTTTTCAGTAAAACCGCTGGCATTTTTAGGGCGCGATGCCCTTGTATTCTTGGGCGAAACAAACCAGTTATGATACCCTACAACGCTTGAATTATTAAAGGTTTTGACGAGGACGCCATGTCGCTGACCCATCAGGATGTTGCGCGAATTGCGCGACTCTCCCGCATCGCCGTGACCGACGCAGAAATCGAGGCAGTCGGCAGCCAGCTCAATAATATTCTTGGCCTTATCGAACAGATGCAGGCAGTGAATACCGACGGTATCGAACCGATGGCGCACCCGCAGGATGTTTCCCTGCGCCTGCGCGAAGACGCGGTGACCGAGCCGAACCGCCGTGACGCCTGCCAGGCGGTGGCGCCGCAGGTGGAAAAAGGCCTGTTCCTGGTTCCCAAAGTCATCGAATAACACGGCCAACCTTGGCCGCAGGCTGCCCGCCATGGGCAGGCCATTCTGGACGGACATCAAGACAAGATGATTAACGCCACTCTCAAGCAACTATCGCAGCAGCTGACAGCCGGGCAGGTTTCTGCCGTAGAGCTGGCCACTGCCTATCTGGACCGCATCGACGCGCTGAACCCGGCGCTGAATGCCTTCATTACCGTCGACCGTGACAAAACCCTGGCCGAAGCGCTGGCTGCCGATGCGCGCCGCGCTGCCGGCCAGGCTGGCCTGCTGACCGGCGTGCCCATCGCGCACAAGGATATTTTCTGCCAGCAGGGCTGGAAGACCAGCTGCGGTTCGAAAATGCTGGACAACTTTATCTCGCCGTATAACGCGCACGTTATCGAGCAATGCCAGGCCGCCGGCCTGGTGACGCTGGGCCGCGCCAATATGGACGAGTTCGCCATGGGCTCGTCCAACGAGAACAGTTTCTACGGTGCCGTGAAAAACCCGTGGGACGTTAACGCCATTCCGGGCGGTTCGTCCGGTGGTTCTGCGGCTGCCGTCGCCGCGCGCCTGGCCCCGGTGGCCACCGCCACCGACACCGGCGGCTCCATTCGCCAGCCGGCCAGCCACTGTGGTGTTACCGGCATCAAGCCGACCTACGGCGTGGTATCGCGCTTTGGCATGGTGGCCTACGCCAGCTCGCTGGACCAGGGTGGCGTGATGGCGCAAACCGCCGAAGACTGCGCGCTGATGCTGAACGTGATGGCCGGCTTTGACGAGCGCGACTCCACCAGCCTGGAGCGCGAGCGCGAAGACTATACCCGCGACCTGGCTCAGCCGCTGGCCGGCCTGCGCGTGGGTTTGCCGCGCGAGTACTTTGCCGACGGCCTGGCCGGCGACGTTGGCCGCATTATCGACAATGCGGTGGCCGAGCTGAAAAAGCTGGGCGCCGAGGTGGTAGAAGTCAGCCTGCCCAACACCCAGCTGTCCATTCCGGCCTACTACGTGATTGCCCCGGCAGAGGCCTCGGCCAACCTGTCGCGCTTTGACGGTGTACGCTACGGCCACCGCGCCGACGAGTACAAAGACCTGGTGGAGATGTACGAGAAGTCGCGTGCCGAGGGCTTTGGCAGCGAAGTGAAGCGCCGCATCATGGTGGGCACCTACGTGCTGAGCCACGGCTACTACGACGCCTACTACATCAAGGCACAAAAAATCCGCCGCCTGATCGCCAACGACTTTGCCGCTGCTTTTGCCGGCTGCGACGTGATCCTGGGCCCGGTGGCGCCTACCGCTGCGTTCAACTTGGGCGAAAAATCTGGTGACCCGGTGCAGATGTACCTGTCCGACATCTACACCCTGTCGGTCAACCTGGCTGGCTTGCCTGCCATGAGCGTGCCGGCCGGCTTTGCCGACAACGGCCGCCCGGTAGGCCTGCAGATCATCGGCAACTACTTTGGCGAAGCCAAAATGCTGAACGTGGCGCACCAGTTCCAGCAAGTGACCGACTGGCACAGCAAGGCGCCGGCTCTGTAAACACTTTTTCGCCACGGAAGCACACGAAAAACACGGAATAAATCCTGGGAGCAGTATGTTGTCTTCAGTAAGCTTGTCTACTGTGCAGGTGTTTTGGTTTTTTCTGTGTCTTTTGTGTGTTTCAGTGGCAAAACCAGCTTTTTAGAGGATTTTCCAAATGAAATGGGAAGTCGTAATCGGTCTTGAGGTGCATGTGCAGCTCAACACCATCTCCAAGATTTTCTCCGGCGCCAGCACCGCGTTTGGTGCCGAGCCCAATACCCAGGCCTCGCTGGTCGAGCTGGCGCTGCCGGGCGTATTGCCGGTGATGAACAAGGCTGTGGTGGATAAATCCATCCGTCTGGGCCTAGCGCTGGATGCCACCATCAACCAGAAGAACATTTTTGCCCGTAAAAACTACTTCTACCCCGACCTGCCCAAGGGTTACCAGATCAGCCAGATGGAGCTGCCCATCATCGAGCATGGCAAGCTGACCATTCTGGTGGGTGAAGAAGAAAAGGTCATCCGCGTGACGCGCGCGCACATGGAAGAAGATGCCGGCAAATCGCTGCATGAAGACTTCCATGGCCTGTCGGGCATCGACCTGAACCGCGCCGGCACCCCACTGCTGGAGGTAGTGTCCGAGCCGGACATGCGCTCGCCGGAAGAAGCCGTGGCCTACGCCAAAGCACTGCATACGCTGGTGACCTGGCTGGGTATTTGCGACGGCAATATGCAGGAAGGCAGCTTCCGTGTGGATGCCAACGTCTCGGTGCGCCCGTTTGGCCAGGCCGAGTTCGGTACCCGCCGCGAGATCAAAAACCTGAACTCGTTCCGCTTCCTGGAGCAGGCCATCAAGTACGAGATCCAGTGGCAGATCGATACCATCGAAGATGGCGGCAAGATCCAGCAGGCTACCGTGCTGTTCGACCCTGATAGCGGCGAAACCCGCATGATGCGCAGTAAGGAAGACGCGCATGACTACCGCTACTTCCCGGATCCGGACTTGCTGCCGGTGCGTATCAGTAGCGAGCAAATCGACACCATCCGCGCGGCCATGCCGGAGCTGCCAGGCCAGATGAAGGCCCGCTTTGCCGACGCCTTTGGCGTGTCGGCCTACGATGCGGCGCTGCTAACCAGCAGCCTGGCGCAGGCGCAGTATTTCGAAGCCGTGGCGAGCGCCACCGGGCATGGCAAGCTGGCGGCCAACTGGGTAAACGGCGAAATCGCCGCGCGTCTGAACCGTGAAGGCCTGGACATTGCCGGCTGCCCGATCGCCGCCGAACGTCTGGCTGGCCTGATTGTGCGTATTGCCGACGGTACGCTGTCCAATAAGCTGGCCAAGCAGGTGTTCGATGCACTGTGGGAGTCAGACCTGGGCGCCGACGCCATCATCGAGCGCGACGGCCTGAAACAGGTGTCCGACGTGGGTGCCATCGAAAAGATGGTGGAGGAAGCCATTGCGGCCAACCCTAAAGCGGTGGAAGAGTTCCGCGCCGGCAAGGAAAAGGCGCTGAATGCCCTGGCAGGCCAGGTGATGAAAGCATCCAAAGGCAAAGCCAACCCGGCGCAGGTGCAGGACATCCTGAAGCAAAAGCTGACCCAAGCCTAGTTTCGATAAAATGCATTAAAAGCGGCACGCCTTATGGCGTGCCGCTGTTTTTTGTGTGGTGAAAAACGGGGCATGAATAACAGTTCATACCTGTTCTGCAGATCATTTTGTAAGCCGCTGATTTCCCTTGCTTTCTGTCCTGTTGTATTCCGGTAAGTCTTTGTCGGCAAAGGCGAATTGCCCCATGGTGATGTTGACCGGGTAGAGTTGATTCCCTATAGTGGCGAAAAGTGGGGTGAAGTGGGTAATTGTGGGGCGACGGCTCCTAATTCCAGCGCGGTGAAATATCCAATATGTTCGGCGGCGTAAGTCATATCTCTCTCGATGCCAAAGGGCGTCTGGCCATCCCGGCCCGACACCGGGAGAGCCTGTTGTCTGCGTTTGGCCACCGTCTGGTCGTTACCCTCGAATCCTCCGATCACCTGCTGATTTACCCCGAACCCAACTGGAAGCCGGTTGAGCAACGCTTGCTGGCACTGCCCACCGGCAACCCTACGCTGAAGCGCTATCAGCGCCTGGTGCTAGGCCATGCGGAAACGCTGGAAATGGATGGCGCCGGTCGTATCTTGCTGCCAGCCAGGCTGCGCGAGCTAACCGGGCTGGACAAAGAAGTGGCGCTGGTGGGGATAGGAAACCGCTTTGAATTGTGGGACGCCCCAGAGTGGGACGCCCAAACGAACACCGCACTGGATATTGATCCTGCTGAGCTGGCTCAGCACCTTGGAGATTTCACACTTTGACCGACGCAGTATTTGCTCACCGCACGGTGTTGCTCGACGAGGCCGTAGCCGCACTGGCCATTCGCCCGGATGGCGTATACGTCGACTGCACTTTCGGCCGCGGTGGCCACAGCCGGTTGATTTTGCAGCAGCTGGGCCCGCAGGGCCGGCTGATTGCTTTTGATAAAGACCCGGAAGCCATTGCGGTTGCTACCGCACTGGCTGCAGAAGACCCGCGTTTCAGTATCGTGCATAACGGTTTTGCCCACTTTGCCAAAGAACTGGACGCCCTGGGCGTGCAGCAGGTAGATGGCGTACTGATGGATCTGGGGATTTCTTCCCCGCAAATTGATGACGGTCGCCGCGGTTTCAGCTTCCGTTTTGACGCGCCGCTGGACATGCGCATGGATACCACCCGCGGCCAGACGGCGGCGCAGTGGCTGGCCAGTGCTGACGAGGCGGACATAGCAGAGGTTATCAAGACATATGGTGAAGAGCGGTTTGCTCGCAAGATTGCAGCAGCCATTGTTGCGCAAAGGCTTGAACAGCCCCTCGAAACGACGCGTGAGCTCGCTGTCCTCGTTGGGAAAAACGTCCGTACTCGCGAACAAGGTCAAGACCCCGCGACGCGAACCTTCCAGGCGATAAGGATTTTTATCAACCGCGAGCTGGACGAGCTGAAAGAGGTGCTGCCGCAAACTGTTTCTCGCCTGGCGCTGGCTGGCCGCTTGGCGGTGATCAGCTTCCATTCGCTGGAAGACCGCATTGTGAAGAACTTCGTGCGTGATGCCAGCACCACCGACACGCTGCCATCCTGGGTGCCGGTACGTGCCTGTGATATTGCCGAAGCGGCCATCAAACCGGTAGGCAAGGCAATACGCGCCAGCGAGGCCGAAGTGTCGGCCAACCCGCGCGCGCGTAGCGCCATCATGCGCGTAGCCGAGCGTACTGGCGGGCAGTGGCAGGGGGGCGTGTGAGCCTTAATAAGCTCAATGCAGTGCTGCTGCTGGGGGTGATCGGTTGTGCGATGTCCGTGGTGACCTCGCAGCACGTATCACGCCGCTTGTATGGCGAGCTGGAAAAAGAACAAAAGCTGCAGCGCCAGTTGAACGTGGAATACGGCCAACTGCTGCTGGAGCAAAGTACCTGGGGGGCACACGCGCTGATTGAAAAATCGGCCGTGGCGCGCATGGCCATGTTGACGCCTACGCAGCGTCAGGTGCACGTGATTACACCGGAAGGGGTGCGATGAACCGCGTTTACACCCCGCCGATGCGCCAGCACCTGAAACAGCCTATGCGCCTGGCGCCAGGGCGGGTGACGGTCGTACTGGTTTTGCTGGGCACCATGTTGCTGGCACTGCTGACGCGGGCGATTTACCTGCAAGTGGTGCAACAAGACTTTCTGCAGAACCAGGGTGATGCGCGTTTTCGTCGCACGCTGCTGCTGGAGGCCAACCGGGGCGTGATTGCCGACCGTAACGGCGAGCCTTTGGCCATCAGCACGCCAGTACAGTCCATTTGGGCAAGCCCGGTGGATATGAGCCCGGTGCCGGCAGCCAAGCTGGCTGCTTTGTCGAAGCTACTGGAAATACCCGTCGCCGAGCTGAACGAGAAGTTCGCCGACAAGAAGCGCGAGTTTGTCTACCTGAAACGCCAGATCAGCCCGCAGCTGGCGCAGCAGGTGCTGGCACTGGAAATTCCGGGTGTCGCCAAGCAGCAGGAGTACCGCCGCTACTACCCCGCCGGCGAAATGCTGTCGCATGTGATCGGTTTTACCGGTGTAGATGGCAAGGGCCAGGAAGGCCTGGAGCTGACGCGCGAAAAAATGCTGGCGGGTAAGCACGGCAGCCGTACGGTCCTGAAAGACCGCCGTGGCCATATTGTGGAAGACCTGGCGGTGATTGAGCCACCGCGTGACGGCCAGACACTGACGCTGTCCATCGACAAGCGTATCCAGTACCTGGCCTACCGCGAGCTGAGTGCTGCCATGGTGGCCAACAAGGCCAAGGCCGGGGGGGTGGTGGTGCTGGACGCGCAGACCGGCGAAGTGCTGGCACTGGCCAATACGCCATCGTACAACCCGAACAACCGTACGGTGCTGGAGCCGGAAATGCGCCGTAACCGTGCGGTGGTAGACATGTTTGAGCCCGGTTCCACCATGAAGCCGTTCCCGGTAGCCATGGTGATGGACGCAGGCAAAATTACGCCGACGACGTGGTTTGATACGCGGCCTTACACGATAGGCCCGGCTGCGGTGCGCGACACGCACCCTAACCCGTCGCTGACGGTGACCGGCATTATCCAGAAGTCGTCCAACGTGGGCTCGTCCAAGATTGCGGCGATGTTCTCGCCGGAAGAGATGTGGACGTTTTATCGCAAGTCGGGTTTTGGCCAGAGCCCGCAGTCGGGTTTTCCGGGTGAAAGCTCGGGCCGCCTGCGTGACTGGCAAGGCTGGCGGCCTATCGAGCAGGCCACCATGTCGTTTGGCTATGGCGTGACGGTAAGCCTAGTGCAACTGGCCCGGGCTTATACCATTTTTACCCACGACGGTGCGCTGTTGCCGCTGTCGTTTACCCGGTTGGCGCAGGCCAACCCTGGCCGCCCCGTGATTCGCCCGGATACGGCCAAAAAGATGCGCGACATGATGATTACCGTGACCGAAGAGGGCGGTACGGCAGTGCGTGCGCAGGTGCTGGGCTACCACGTGGGTGGCAAATCCGGTACGGCGCGCAAGCTGGTGGGCGGGCGTTATGCAGCAGACAAGCACATTGGCTTGTTTGTCGGTTTTGCCCCGGCCACCAACCCGCGGCTGATTGTGGCGGTGATGATTGACGAGCCGGGCGCCGGTTATTACTACGGCGGCACGGTAGCAGGCCCTGCCTTCTCCAACATCATGGCCGGCAGTTTACGCATTCTGGGGGTCGAGCCTGATGCTCCCTCCAATAACACTCTGATTCCGGAACACAAGATTTCGGATGTGCGGGAAGAAACATGAAGACCACATTGATCGATTTGCCGGACTGGGACCCCGCCGCCTTGGCGGGTCTTGGCGTTTCCGTGGCACGCGTCGAGGCCGATAGCCGCCGCGTGTTCCCAGGCGACGTGTTCCTGGCATGCCGTGGTGAATACACCGACGGCCGCGACTTTATCGCGGCAGCCATCGAAAAAGGTGCCGCCGCCGTCGTGTGGGACCAGGACGACGCCTTCCAGTGGAACGCAGCCTGGCAGGTGCCCAACCTGCCGGTAGCCCGTTTGCGCGAACGCGCCGGTATCGTAGCGGCCCATGTGTACGCCTACCCTAGCCGTGACATGCAGGTGGTCGGCATCACGGGCACCAACGGTAAAACCTCCATTTCGCACTGGCTGGCACAAGCGTATGCCCTGTTGGGCGAGAAAGCTGCGCTGATCGGTACTGTCGGCAACGGTTTTTACGGCCACCTCACCGAAACCACGCATACCACGCCCGACCCGATTACCGTGCAGCAGAAGCTGGCCGAGTACCGTCGCCAAGGCGCCAGCGTGGTGAGCATGGAAGTGTCCAGCCATGGTCTGGACCAGTACCGCGTCAACGGTGTGGAGTTCACCACTGCGGTGTTCACCAACCTTACTCGCGATCACCTGGACTACCACGGCAGCATGGAAGAGTACGGCGCCTCCAAAGCCAAGCTGTTCCACTGGGAAGGCCTGAAGCACGCTGTCATCAATGCCGACGATGCGTTTGGTCGCCAGCTGGCTGCCGGTATCGACGCCAGCCGTACCCGCGTCATCACCTATGGCCTGGAGCAGGGCGATGTACGCCCGCTTAGCCTGGCGGCCAACCTGGATGGCCTGCAGCTGAGCGTCACCACGCCATGGGGCGACGCCGACATCAAGAGCCCGCTGCTGGGCCGTTTCAATGCGGCCAACATGCTGGCCTGCCTGGCGGTCATGTGCGCCGGCGGTGTGCCACTGGCCGACGCCGTGCGCGTGTTGGGCAAAATCCAGCCAGCGCGTGGCCGCATGCAGCGCATCGGCAACGGCCTGGAGCCGCTGGTGGTGGTGGACTACGCTCACACCCCGGACGCGCTGGAAAAAGCCCTGGCTACGCTGGCCGAGATCCGCCCGCAGGGCAGCAAGCTGTTCTGCGTGTTCGGCTGCGGTGGCAACCGTGACAAAGGCAAGCGCCCGCTGATGGGCGGCATTGCCGAGAAAATTGCCGACGTGGCCGTGGTTACCAGCGACAACCCGCGCCTGGAAGACCCGCAAGCCATTCTGGACGACATCCTGGCGGGCATGCAGCAGCCAGGCCACGTGGAAATCAGCCGCGAGGCCGCCATCCACTGGGCCGTATTGCAAGCCCGCATGGGCGATGTGGTGCTGATTGCCGGCAAGGGCCACGAGGAGTACCAGGACATCGGCGGCGTGAAGCAGCCATTCTCTGATTTCCGCGTGGCAGAAGACGCGCTGACGCTATGGGGGGCTGCCCATGCTGATGCTCTCTGATGCCGCCCGCGTGCTCGGTGGCCAGCTGCACGGCAGCGATGCCCGCTTTCAGCGTGTGGTCACCGATAGCCGTACCGTGCAAGCCGGTGATCTGTTTGTCGCGCTGGTAGGCGAAAAATTCGACGCGCACGACTTCGTGCCGGACGTACTGGCCAAAGGCGCCCACGCGCTGGTAAGCCGCGACGTGGCAGGGCAGGGCAGTGTGATTCGTGTGGCCGATACTCGCCTGGCGCTGGGTACCTTGGCCGCAGACTGGTGCGCACGCCTCGATGTCAAGCGCATCGGCATTACCGGCTCCAACGGCAAGACCACGGTCAAGGAAATGGTCGCCGCCATTCTGCGCGCACACGCTGGCGACGCCGCCGTGCACGCCACTGCCGGTAATTTCAATAACGATATTGGCCTGCCGCTGACCCTGCTGGGCCTGACTGCTGCGCATCGCTACGCCGTGATCGAAATGGGCATGAACCATTTTGGCGAGATTCGTTACCTCACCGGCCTGGCGCGCCCGCAAGTCGCCATGGTGAACAACGCCATGCGTGCCCATCTGGGCGGTGGTTTTGACAGCACGGCCGACATTGCCCGCGCCAAGAGCGAAATCTTCGAAGGCTTGGCTGCAGACGGTGTGGCGGTACTGAACGCCGACGACGCGCAACTGGCCATTTTCGACGCTGCCGCTGCCAGCCACGTGCAGCTGCGCTTTGGTTTGGGCGCTGCGGCCAACGTCACCGCCCGTGACATCCAGCTGGGTGTGGGCGAGTGCCGCTTTGTACTGGTTTGCCCGCAGGGCGAGCAGGCCATCAGCCTGCCGGCTGCCGGCGAACACAATGTGCGCAATGCGCTGGCCGCCGCCGCGGTGGCGCTGGCGCTGCAAGTGCCGCTGGCGGATATCGCCGCGGGTCTGGCCGCCTTTGGTGGCGTGAAGGGCCGCCTGCAACTGAAGCAAGCCGCCTGCGGTGCCACCGTTATCGATGACACCTACAACGCCAACCCGGATTCCATGAAAGCCGGTATCGACGTACTGGCTGCCTACCCGGCGCCGCGCGTATTCGTGATGGGCCAGATCGGCGAGCTGGGCGACACCGCACCGCAGCTGCACGCCGAAGTGGGGGCGCATGCCCGTGCCCGTGGCATCGAGCACCTGCTGTGTCATGGCGAGCTGGCGCGCCATGCGGCGGCAGCTTATGGCGAGGCTGGCGAATATTTTGACGATTTCGACGCTTTGCTGGCGCGGCTGGGTGGTGTGGTATCGCCAGCCAGCACCGTGCTGGTAAAAGGGTCGCGCTTCATGCAGATGGAGCGTGTGGTTGCCGCTCTGGTAACACCTCAACAACAAGAACAAGGAAAGGGCTGACCGGTGCTGCTGCTACTGGCTGATCTGCTGCGCGAACACATCCGCGCTTTTAATGTACTGAACTACGTCACCCTGCGTGCGGTGATGGCGGCGCTGACATCGCTGACCATCTCGCTGTGGATGGGGCCATGGGTGATTCGCAAGCTCACCGAGCTGAAAGTGGGCCAGGCCGTGCGCAAGGACGGCCCGCAGACGCACCTGGTGAAAACCGGTACCCCCACGATGGGCGGCACGCTGATTCTGCTGGCCATGACCGTGACCACGCTGCTGTGGGCTGACTTGTCCAACCAGTACGTGTGGCTGCTGTTGGCCGTGACGCTGGGTACCGGCGCGCTGGGCTTTTACGACGACTGGCGCAAGGTGGTGTACAAGGACCCGAACGGCGTATCCGCCCGTTTCAAAATGGTATGGCAATCCACCATTGCCATCGCCGCAGGCGTGTTCCTGATTACCACCGCCAAACTGCCGGCCTCTACCGAATTCATCGTGCCGTTCTTCAAGAATGTGATCTACCCGCTGGGTGGCATCGGCTTCTGCGTACTGACCTACTTCGTGATCGTGGGTACTTCCAACTCGGTAAACCTCACCGACGGTCTGGATGGCCTGGCCGCGCTGCCCGTGGTGCTGGTAGCAGCGGGCTTGTCCATTTTTGCCTACGTGGCCGGTCACGCGGTGTTTTCCAAGTATCTGGGCATGCCTTTCGTGCCGGGTGCGCACGAGGTGGTGGTGTTCTGTGCGGCCATCTGTGGTGCCTGCCTGGGCTTCTTGTGGTTCAACGCCTATCCCGCGCAAGTGTTCATGGGTGACGTGGGCGCGCTGGCGCTGGGTGCCGCGCTGGGTACCGTGGCCGTGATCGTGCGCCAGGAAATCGTGCTGCTGATCATGGGCGGCCTGTTCGTGATGGAGGCGCTGTCGGTGATGATCCAGGTCGCGTCGTTCAAGCTCACCGGCAAGCGCGTGTTCCGCATGGCACCGCTGCACCATCACTACGAGCTTAAAGGCTGGAAAGAAACCCAGGTTGTGGTGCGCTTCTGGATTGTCACCATGATGCTGGTGCTGGCCGGTCTGGCCACCCTGAAACTGCGTTAAGGAAACCACGTGATGCGATTCGACAACCGCCACATCATCGTTATCGGCCTGGGCGACACCGGCGTTTCTGCCGCGCGCTGGCTGCTGGCGCATGGCGCGCGCGTCACCATCGCCGATAGCCGCGACCAACCGGCCAATGCGGCCAACGTGGCCGCCGAGCTGGGCGTGACCCTGCGCCTCGGGGCGTTTGATGCGCAGACCTTTGCCGACGCCGACATGCTGATGGTGAGCCCGGGTGTCAGCATCCGCACACCGGCCATTGCCGATTTTGCCCGCCGTGGCGGCGAAGTCGTGGGTGACGTAGAGCTGTGGGCGCGAGCCATTGCTGGTAGCGGCGCCAAGGTTATCGCTATTACCGGCTCCAACGGCAAAAGCACCGTGACCAGCCTGGTAGGCCACCTGTGCGAGGCGGCCGGCCAGGATACCGTGGTGTGCGGCAATATCGGCCTGCCGGTGCTGGACGCGCTGTCGCAGCGCGAAGCCATCGGCAAGCAGCCCGACGTATGGGTAGTGGAGCTGTCCAGTTTTCAGCTGGAAAGCACTACCAGCCTGCGTGCCGACGCCGCTAGCGTGTTGAATATTTCCGAAGACCATCTGGATCGCTACAACGACCTGCTGGACTACGCGCACAGCAAAACGGCCATCTTTGCCGGTAGCGGTGTGCAGGTGCTGAACCGCGACGACGCATTCTGCCGCGCCATGGTGCGTGCCGGCCGCCGCGTGGCCTGGTTCTCGCTGCGCGAGGCGGCAGATTACGCACTGCAACAGACAGATGGCCGCTACCTGCTTACCATCGCCGGCTCGCCGGCGTTCGATAGCGCAGAGATGCAGCTGCAAGGCTTGCACAATGCGGCCAACGCACTGGCGGCACTGGCGCTGACCGAGGCCATCGGCCTGCCGCGCGAGGCCTTGCTGGCTGCGCTGCGCAGCTTCCGTGGCCTGGCGCACCGGGTGGAATACGTGGACGAGTTCGGCGGTGTGATGTTCATCGACGACTCCAAGGGCACCAATGTGGGCGCCACCGAAGCGGCATTGAACGGCATGACCCGCCCGGTGGTGCTGATCGCCGGTGGCGATGGCAAGGGGCAGGATTTTGCGCCGCTGGCGCCAGCCTGCCAGCGTATTGCCCGTGCCGTGGTGCTGATTGGTCGTGATGCACCGGCCATCCACACGGCGCTGGCCGGCAGCAGCGTACCGCTGCACCGTTGCAGCACACTGGAAGAGGCAACGCATCTGGCAGCCAGCCTGGCACAGGCTGGCGACGTGGTATTGCTGTCGCCCGCCTGCGCCAGCCTGGATATGTTCAGGAACTATGCGCACCGTGCCCAGGTATTTGTGCAGACCGTTGCCGCGGTCAAGGCGGAGATCACAGCCTGATGAGCAGCATTAGCCGGCGCCATCACCACGCAGCCCCCGTCACCGTGCTGGACGAAGCACTGATGTGGGCCATCGCCCTGTTGCTGTCCATCAGCCTGGTGATGGTGTACTCGGCGTCGATTGCGTATGCAGAGGCGGATGCTGCCACCAATAACCGCTACTTCTACCTGTTCCGCCACATGATCTTCATGACCATTGGCCTTGCCGGGGCAGCGGTAACTTTCCAGGTGCCCACCAGCATCTGGCAGAAATACGCGGGCAAGTTTTTCCTGTTTGCCGGTTTCCTGCTGGTGCTGGTGCTGATACCCGGCATTGGCAAGGTGGTAAACGGCTCGCGGCGCTGGATCAACCTGGTGGTGCTGAACCTGCAGCCGTCCGAAGTCATGAAGTTGGCCGCGGTGATCTATGCCGCGGATTACACGGTACGCAAAGCCGCCAAGCTGCACAGCGTGCGTGAAGGTTTCTTGCCGATACTGGTGGCCATCGTGGCCGTGGCCATGCTGCTGTTGCTGGAGCCGGACTTTGGCGCGCTGATGGTGGTGATGAGCATCACCATGGGCATTGTGTTTCTGGGCGGGATCAACCTGCGCATCTTTGCCGGCCTGGCGCTGATGGCCGTGTGTGCGGTGGTGGTGCTGATCATTACCTCGCCGTATCGCCTGAAGCGGGTACTGGGTTTTCTGGACCCGTGGGACGACCCCTACGGCAAGGGCTATCAGCTAAGCCATTCGCTCATCGCCATCGGCCGTGGCGAGTGGCTGGGCGTGGGGCTGGGCGGTAGCGTGGAAAAACTGTTTTACCTGCCAGAGGCGCACACCGACTTCATCATGGCGGTGATTTCGGAGGAATTCGGCTTTGTGGGCATCTGTGCGGTACTGGGCTTGTACGCCTGGATTGTACGCCGGGCCTTCCACATCGGTACCGAGTCCAAACAGCTGGAGCGTTATTACCAGTCGCTGGTGGCGCAGGGTATTGGTATCTGGCTGGGGGTGCAGACCTTCTTTAACGTGGGCGTGAACATGGGTTTGCTGCCCACCAAGGGCCTGACCCTGCCGCTGATGTCGTTTGGCGGCTCGGCCATGCTGTGCAACCTGGCCTCGCTGGCGGTGTTGTTGCGTGTGGATTATGAAAATCGCCGGCTGATGCGCGGCTTCAAGGTTTGAAGCCGGGTATCCGCTGTCATCAGGCAGCACGCTGCTGGGCAGCGTAGCCGGTGCAGCAGTCCGAGCCGCAGGGCGGCGAAGGAAAAATCGCCGGCTGATGCGCGGCTTTAAGGTGTAAATCGCCAAATAGTTGGCAAGGGCGGCCAAGGTTGGCCGCAAGGCAAGACAGCGTAGAGGGCCAGCGTGCCCGGTAACAAGAGAAGTGAAACGATGGCAAAGCGTACAGTGATGGTGATGGCAGCAGGTACCGGTGGGCACATTGTCCCGGGCATCGCCGTTGCACGCGAACTGGAAAGCCGTGGCTGGACAGTATTGTGGGTGGGTACCGAGCGCGGCATGGAAAACAAGCTGGTGCCGCCTACCGGTTTCGAGCTGATTCGCCTGGCGTTTCACGGTATTCGTGGCAAAGGCGCGCTGGGTTCGGTCAAAGGCGTCTTCCAGCTGGTGGCGGCGTTTGTCCGCAGCCTGGTGCTGATGTTCCAGCACCGCCCTGACGTGGTGCTGGGCATGGGCGGCTATGTGTGCCTGCCTACCGGCCTGGCCGCGGCGCTGCTGTGGAAGCCGATGGTGATGGTCAATGCTGATGCCGGCTTGTTGTTAAGCAATAAGGCCTTGCTGCCTTTCGCGGATCATCTGGCTTGTGGTTTTGATGGTGAGGCGGCGCGCAGTGTGAAGAAGTCGGTTGTGACCGGTAACCCGGTGCGCCGCGAAATCGAAGACCTGCCGCCACCCGCGCAGCGCTTTGCTGGCCGTAGCGGCCCGCTGCAAGTGCTGGTAGTAGGCGGTAGCCTGGGTGCCAAGGTACTGAACGACACCTTGCCCGCCGCGCTGGCCTTGCTGCCGGCGGATCAGCGCCCGCAGCTGGTACACCAGACCGGTGACAAGAATTTTGCCGCAGTGCAGGCCGCGTATGAAGCGGCCGGGCTGCAAGTTGGCCGCGACGTAACGCTGCTGCCGTTTATCGATGACATGCCGGCGCGCTTGGCTGCCTGCGACGTGATTGTGTGCCGCGCTGGCGCCATCACGGTCAGCGAGCTGTGCGCGGCAGGTGTCGCCAGCGTGCTGGTGCCATTGGTAGTCAGCACCACCTCGCATCAGCGCGATAACGCAGCCTGGATGGCGGCCGAGCAGGCAGCGATCCATCTGCCGCAACAAGACATGAGTCCGCCACAGCTGGCAGCACTGCTGGGCGGTTTGCAGCGCAGCCAGCTACAACAGCTGGCCGAGCGTGCCAAGGGGCTGGCCAAGCCTGGTGCGGCCCGTGCCGTCGCCGATTTGTGCCAGGCACTGGCTGATCAGGATTAAGTAACTGCCGCCGCGTGGCGGGCAGTGGGTGAGAAGAACGATGAAACATAGAGTCAAACACATTCATTTTGTCGGTATCGGCGGCGTCGGCATGTGCGGCATTGCCGAGGTGTTGCTGAACCTGGGCTACACCGTGTCCGGCTCCGACATGGCCGACAATGCGGCGACCAAGCGCCTGGCCGAGCAGGGCGCGCATATCTATTTTGGCCACGACGCTACCTATATCAAGGGCGCCGATGTGGTGGTGACCTCTACGGCGGTAAAAGCCGACAACCCGGAAGTGCGCGAAGCACAAGCACACCATATTCCGGTGATCCCGCGCGCCATGATGCTGGCCGAGCTGATGCGCTTCAAACAGGGCATCGCCATTGCCGGTACCCACGGCAAAACCACCACCACCAGCCTGACCGCTTCGGTGCTGGGTGCGGCCGGCCTGGACCCTACCTTCGTGATTGGCGGCAAGCTGACCGCAGCCGGCACCAACGCCCGCCTGGGTAGCGGTGAGTATCTGGTGGCAGAGGCGGATGAATCGGATGCGTCTTTCCTGTACCTGCAGCCAGTGATGTCGGTGGTGACCAATATCGACGCCGACCACATGGACACCTACGACCACAGCTTCGACAAGCTCAAGCAGGCTTTTGTGGATTTCATCCACCACCTGCCGTTTTACGGCCGTGCCGTGCTGTGCGTCGACGACGAGCACGTGCGCAGCATTGTGCCGCAGCTGAAAAAGCCGGTGACCACCTACGGTCTGGACGACAGCGCCGACGTGTATGCGGCCAACCTGGTAGCCGATGCCGGGCAGATGCACTTTGACGTGGTGGTGAAGGCAGAAGGCCTGCGTTTCCCGGTCACGCTGAATATGCCTGGTCGCCACAACGTACTGAACGCGCTGGCCGCGACCGTGATCGGCCTGGAGTGTGGTGCCGAGATCGACGCCATCCAGAAAGGCCTGGCCGAGTTTGCTGGCGTGGGCCGCCGCTTCCAGCGTTATGGCGAGCTGCCGGCAAAAAATGGCGGTAGCTACACCCTGATCGACGATTACGGCCACCACCCGGTGGAAATGGCCGCTACGTTGGCCGCAGTGCGTGGTGCTTTCCCGGAGAAGCGCCTGGTGCTGGCCTTCCAGCCGCATCGCTACAGCCGCACCCGTGACCTGTTTGAAGACTTTGTGAAAGTGCTGGGCCGCGTGGATGCCCTGCTGCTGGCCGAAGTGTACGCTGCCGGCGAAGCACCGATTGTGGCCGCCGATGGCCGCGCGCTGGCGCGTGCCGTGCGCGTAGGCGGCAAGGTAGAGCCGCTGTTCGTGGAACAGATTACCGATATGCAGCAAGCCATTACCGATATGGCGCGTGACGGCGACGTGGTGATCACCATGGGTGCCGGGTCGATTGGTGGTATCCCCGCCAAACTGGTAGCGGCCGCCAAGGCCTGACAGATAGCATTCCGCGCCCACATGGTGCGGTAGTGAGGACAGCATGAAGCAGTTTGGCAAAGTAGCAGTAATGATGGGTGGCAGCTCCGCCGAGCGTGAAGTCTCGCTGATGAGCGGTAGCGGCGTGCTGGCCGCCCTGCAAAGCAAGGGTGTGGATGCGCATGCGTTCGACCCGGCAGAGAAACCGCTGTCGGCGCTGAAAGAAGAGGGCTTCGCCCGCGTATTCAACATTCTGCACGGCCCGTTTGGCGAAGACGGTACCCTGCAGGGTGCGCTGGAAGCGCTTGGCATGCCGTACACCGGCTGCGGCGTGATGGCATCGGCCATCTGCATGGATAAATGGCGTACCAAACTGCTGTGGAAAGGCGCAGGCCTGCCGATTCCGGCGTTTGAACTGCTGAACGACGATAGCGATTTCGACGCCATCGAACAGCAGCTGGGCCTGCCGATCTTCGTGAAGCCTTCCACCGAAGGCTCCAGTATTGGCGTGACCAAGGTGAAAACCCACGGTGGCCTGAAGGCCGCCTACGAAGAAGCACGTCAGTACGACAGCATCGTGATTGCCGAGCAGTTCATCGGTGGTGGCGAGTACACCTGTGCCGTGATTGACGGTCAGGCCTACCCCACCATCAAGATCGAGCCGGCCACCGAGTACTACGACTACCAGGCCAAGTATTTCCGTGACGACACGGTATACCGCTGCCCGAGCGGCCTGGCGGCCGACGTGGAAGCGCGCGCGCGCGAGCTGGCGCTGCAGGCGTTCAAGGTACTGGGCTGCCAGGGCTGGGCGCGCATTGATTTCCTGATGGATGAACAGAACGGGATCTACTTGCTGGAAGCCAATACCAACCCCGGCATGACCAGCCACAGCCTGGTGCCGATGGCGGCGCGGGCCGAGGGCCTGAGCTACGAGGACCTGTGCGTCAAGGTGCTGGCAGCCGCTCATGTGGGATAACCATGCGGTATTGCGGGCAGTGGCTAATCTGCTGCTGACCGCCTCGTTATTGATGTTGTTGTATGCCGGGGGCTACTGGCTGACACACTCGCCCTTGTTCCCGGTTAAGCGGATTCACATTGCTGGCCAAGTGGCCAAGGTGACGCCGGTGCAGCTGAAGTACATCGCGCAAAACGAACTGACCGGCACGTTTTTTACGCTGGACATCAACAAAACGCGCCATGCCTTTGAAAAGCTGCCCTGGGTAAGCCAGGTACAGGTCCGGCGTGCCTGGCCAGACCGGCTGGATATTACGGTCAGCGAGCATGTGGCGCTGGCGCGCTGGGGGGACCAGGGGCTGATCAGTACCACCGGGCGCTGGTTTGATGCTGCAAGTGACCAGCCACTGCCGGTGATGTACGGCCCGGCAGCGAGTGAAAAAGAAATGATGCAGGCGCTGCAGGAGTTCCGGCAGCGTTTGCAGCCCGCCCGCTTGCAGCCAGTGCGTTTGTGGCTGTCCGAGCGCAGGGCGTGGCGAATGGAGCTGGACAACGGTGTAACGCTGGAACTGGGACGTGGCCCGGTGGCTGAGCGGTTGACGCGTTTTATCGACCACTGGTCACACAGCCTGGCCACGCTGCCATACCGCATTACGTATGTGGATTTGCGTTATCCCAATGGATTCGCTGTGCGGATGCCCGATTACAAGGCACCGCCTACGGCAACAAACAAGCTTTAAGCGTTGGAGCGACAGGTGAGCAAACCTAAGGAAAGCAAAAACATGCTGGTGGGCCTGGATATCGGCACCTCGAAGATCGTCGCGATCGTCGCCGAAGTGCTGGAAGAAGGCCAGATCAACATCGTGGGCATGGGGCAAGTGCCCTCGCGCGGTCTGAAGCGCGGCATGGTGGTGAATATCGAATCCACGGTACAAGCCATCCAGCGCGCGCTGGAAGAGGCCGAGCTGATGGCCGACTGCAAAATCAACGAGGTGTTTACCGGCATCGCCGGCAGCCACATCAAGGGTGTGAATTCGCACGGCATGGTGGCCATCAAGGACCGTGAAGTGACGCAGATGGATATCGACCGCGTGATCGAAACCGCGCGTGCGGTGTCGATTCCGCCCGATCACCAGGTGCTGCACATCCTGACACAGGAATACAGCATCGACGGCCAGGAAGGCGTGCGCGAGCCGCTGGGCATGAGCGGTGTACGCCTGGAAGCCAAGGTGCACATTGTGACCGGTGCCATTTCGGCTGCACAGAACGTGGCCAAGTGTGTACGTCGCTGCGGCCTGGAAGTGTCCGACCTGGTATTGCAGCCAATGGCCAGCGCCAGTGCCGTGCTGAGCGAAGACGAAAAAGAGCTGGGCGTGTGCCTGATCGATATTGGTGGGGGTACCACGGATATCGCCGTGTACATCAACGGCGCCATCCGCCATACCGCGGTGATCCCCATTGCCGGTGACCAGATCACCAACGATATCGCCATGGCGCTGCGTACCCCGACCAAAGAAGCCGAGGACATCAAGATCCAGCATGGTGTGGCACTGGTAGGGTTGGCCGACGCCGCCCAGATGATCGAGGTGCCGGGCGTAGGCGAGCGCGGCCCGCGCCAGATGTCGCGTGCGACGCTGGCCGAGGTGATCGAGCCACGTGTGGAAGAGCTGTTCCAGCTGGTGCAGCAAGAGCTGCGCCGTAGCGGTTTTGAAGAAATGTCTACCGGTATCGTCATTACCGGTGGTGCCAGCCTGATGCCCGGCATGGTGGAGTTGGCCGAAGAGGTCTTCCACCTGCCTGTGCGCATCGGCGTACCCAAGTATGTAGGTGGCTTGTCTGAGGTAGTGAAAAACCCGCGCTTCTCTACAGGTGTCGGTTTGCTGCTGTACGGCAAGGACCAGATGCATCCTCGCGTTGGCCAGAAAAGCGAAAGCGCCGGCGTGGGGCAAGTGTTCCAGCGTATGAAGGCTTGGTTTGCCGGTAACTTTTAAGGCAAAACGGAATATTCCGACAATAGCTCATCTTTTTACAGGAGAGGAAAAATGAGCGGCATGGTATTCGAAGTAATGCAGGAGACTGCTACCGAGGCAGTCATCAAGGTGATCGGTGTAGGCGGTGGCGGCTGCAACGCCATCGACAACATGATCAGTAACCAGGTGCAAGGCGTGGAATTCATCTGCGCCAACACGGATGCCCAAGCGCTGAAACGCAACAAGGCACCGCAGAAACTGCAGCTGGGTAACAATCTGACCAAAGGCCTGGGCGCCGGTGCCAACCCGGATACCGGCCGCAATGCCGCCCTGGAAGACCGTGAGCGCATCGCCGAGATGCTGCGCGGTGCCAACATGGTCTTTGTGACCGCCGGCATGGGTGGCGGTACCGGTACCGGCGCGGCGCCAGTGGTGGCCGAGGTGGCCAAAGAGCTGGGCATCCTGACCGTAGGCGTGGTGACCCGCCCGTTCGAACACGAAGGCAAGCGCCTGCGTGTGGCCAACGACGGTATCGACTTGCTGAAAAAGCACGTGGATTCGCTGATCGTGATCCCGAACGAAAAACTGATGGCCGTACTGGGCGAAGACGTCACCATGCGTGAAGCCTTCCGCGCAGCGGACGACGTGCTCAAAGGCGCGGTAGCCGGTATTTCCGAAGTGATTACCTGCCCGGGTCTGATCAACGTCGACTTTGCCGACGTGCGTGCGGTCATGAGCGAAATGGGCCTGGCCATGATGGGTTCGGCCTTTGCATCGGGTATCGACCGCGCCCGCGTGGCCGCCGAGCAAGCCGTTGCCAGCCCGCTGCTGGACAACATCACGCTGGAAGGCGCACGTGGTGTGCTGGTGAATATTTCCACCGCACCAGGCTGCCTGAAAATGAGCGAATACCGCGAGATCATGGGCATTATCCGCCAGTACGCGGACGAAGATGCCCAGGTCAAGTTCGGTACGGCCGAAGTGGAAGATATCCCGGAAGACACCATCCGCGTGACCTTGATCGCGACCGGCCTGGGCCAGAAGCCAGCCAGCAACCGCGACGAGCGCCCGGACTACATCAAGATCGTGAAAACCGGTACCGATAACGTCGCCATGGAAATGGATTTCAACGACCTGAATACGCCGGCAGTCATGCGTAATCGTGGCCGTCGTGCGCCGATTTCTACCGACTTTTCGGACCCGGAAGTAAGCGAGTCTTACGATATTCCGGCATTTTTGCGTAAGCAGGCTGACTGATAGCGTAGGGCAATTGATTGTTCGATGGTAATCAATTAGCCGCATGGCGCGGCTATGCTAAACTGTCAGCAATCGATATGTCCGAAAGCCCGTCATGATCTTGCAACGCACGCTGAAACAGGCCATCAGCGCCACTGGCGTTGGGCTGCATTCCGGCGAACGGGTCAAACTGACCCTGCACCCGGCTGCACCCGATACCGGTATTGTGTTCCGCCGCACCGACCTGCCCACGCAGGACGAGGTGGTGGTACGGCCTGCGCTCGTGAACGACACGCGCCTCTCCTCGACACTGGTCACCGAGACCGGTGTGCGTGTCGGCACGATCGAACACCTGATGTCCGCTTTTGCAGGGCTGGGCATCGATAATGTGATTGTGGATGTGACCGGTGCCGAAATGCCCATCATGGATGGCTCGGCGGCACCGTTCATCTTCCTGCTGCAAACGGCGGGGATTGAGGAGCAATCTGCGGCCAAAAAGTTTATCCGTGTGAAGCAAACGGTAGAGGTGGTGGAGGGCGACAAGTGGGTAAAGCTGATGCCGCACGACGGTTTCAGCGTGCAGCTGTCCATCGAGTTCAACCACCCGGCGTTTAACCGTGCCCCGCAGACGGTGAGCGTGGATTTTGCCAACCATTCCTATATCGAAGAGATCAGCCGCGCCCGGACTTTCGGCTTCATGCACGAAGTAGAGTACATGCGCAGTCACGGCTTGGGCCGGGGTGGCAACCTGAATAATGCCATCGTGATCGATGATGAATATGTACTGAACCCGGAGGGTCTGCGCTTTCCGGATGAGTTTGTCCGCCACAAGATTCTGGATGCCATCGGTGACCTGTACATCGTCGGGCACCCGCTTATCGCCGCATTCAGTGGCCATAAATCCGGCCATGCCATGAACAATAAACTGTTACGCGTGATGCTGGCGAACCCCGACGCGTGGGAATTTGTCACCTTTGATAACCCCGAAGACGCCCCAGGCAGCTTTCACCGCTTGCCGGAGTTGGCCTGAGTCTGGTATTTGCCCGCGCCTGCTGCCGCAAACTGAATAAAAAACACCCCTAGCCTGTTTGACAGGAAGGGGTGTTTTGCCAGGAAGGTCGGCCGGTTTAGGGCTTCTTACGGGCCTGTTTCAGGTTGGCCGCCAGCTCTTCTGGATTTAGCGGTGGTGCATCTTCCGGGCATAGCGCCTTGATCACGCTGCGTTGCACAGCATTGTTGCTATCCAGTTTGCGCCATTCAGCCCGGTGTGAAGCAATCCAGCGCTGGCCTGTGGTGTCTGCAAAGGCAAAACTGCGCTGGGTACGCTCGCCGCAGTGCATGCCTTCCGCACTGATATTGTCGATACCACTACTACTTTGCTGGCGCAGTATGAAACGCACTGTGCGATCTTCTGCCAGTAGCAGGCTATTGCTGTCCACAAAGAGGCGCTGCTTGACGTTTACCGGGGTGTCCAGCTCAATCCATTGTGCGTTCGCTGGGTAACCGGGCAGGGGCAAGACTTGTTCTTGCCATGCGGTTTCGGGCTGATAGCGGCCTGGTTTGCGGCTATTCATCTTGTCCAGTATGTCTGCGTGGGCCAGGTTGGCCGCACATAGCAGGCCTAGCATGATAAGACGGGTTTTCACGGTATGTTCCTGATTTGTCCAATACGAAGCTGGTGGCGGCGGCGGCCGCTTTCGCGCCCCCCCATGCCGTAGCTTACCTCGGTAAAACTGACATCGCCGCGCGCCGAAACGTTCATGATGCTGCTGCAGCGTGTGCCATAGTCGCGGCCAACGATAAAGACCGGCGACAGCATTTTTTCCAGTGCCGAGCCGACACCAGTATTGGGCAGCTGATCTGGTGGCGCTTGTTCCGGGTTCATCAGCCACGGCAGCACCTCGGCATCGGCCGGCGGGCGTTTCAGTGTAGCCAGCAGGCTACGCAGCTGTTCGCTCTTATGCCAGCGTGTGTCCATGTCTGCGTTCGACAAGACGTGGATGCCTGGTGCTACGCGGTTCAGCGTCTTTGTGCGACTGTTGAAATGCAGCAGGTCGCCTACGGGGCCGAAGATCAGGTTGAACGGGCCGTAGTTGGCCGCATTGTCTTTAAGCCAGGTCGCAAAGGCCAGCGGGTCTTCGTCGCCGCTGACAAAACGCTGCACCAGCTCGCCACGCGAGCGCGCGGCCTTGGCTGGCCGCCCGTCGCGGATGTGGGTTACCGCGGCAAAGCGGCCGCGGGTGTCGATGGCCATCCAGCTGCCACCGGCCTTGACGTCACGCCCTCCCAGTATTTGCGGGTAGTCTGGCCAGAAATCCAGCGGCAGGGCGGGGCGGGCATAGTATTCGTCACGGTTGGCCAGCAGGCACAATGGCCCCAGCGCGGGGGTCTTGTAGGCAAAAGCGATAATGCACATGTGCTGTTCTTGGGCATTTGGCCCAAGGCCTTTAAAATAACGTTTTGATTGTAACCGCTATACGCCTGGAGGATGAGTGTATGCAGCCAGATATCGCGCTGGATCTGTCCGGTTTGAATTGCCCCCTGCCTATCCTGCGCGCCAAGAAAGCCCTGGCTACCATGGATAGCGGCAAGGTGCTGTCGGTGCTGGCCACCGACCCTGGCGCCCCCAAGGATTTTGAAGCCTTTTGCCGCCAGACCGGCAATGTGCTGCTGGAATCGCTGGTGCAGGACGATGGCCGTTTTGCACTATTGATTCGCCGTAAATAACAAACAGGCGCCCAGGGTGGCGCCTTTTCTTTATCTTGCTGATTGCATAAGGTTAAACAATGAAACTGACCATTACCCGCCCCGATGACTGGCACCTGCATGTACGCGATGGCGAAGCACTGGCTGCTGTGCTGCCTGACACCTGCCGCCAGATGGGCCGCGCCATCATCATGCCTAACCTGAAGCCGCCAGTGACGACGGTAGCGTTGGCCGCAGCCTACCGCGAGCGTATTCTGGCCGCACGCCCGGCCGGCAGTACCTTCGAGCCGCTGATGACGCTCTACCTGACCGAAACCACCACCGCCGAAGAAGTACGCCTGGCCAAAGCCAGCGGCTTTGTACACGGCATCAAGCTGTACCCGGCTGGCGCTACCACCAACTCCGATGCGGGTGTACGTGATGTGAATAATGCCATGGCCGCGCTGGAAGCCATGGCCGAGGTGGGCATGCCGCTGCTGGTGCACGGTGAAGTCACCGACCCGGCCATCGACGTGTTCGACCGTGAGGCCGTGTTCATCGATACCGTATTCGAGCCGCTGCTCAAGCGCCTGCCCACGCTGCGCGTGGTGTTCGAGCACATCACCACCCGCCAGGCCGCCGAATACGTGGCTGCCGCCGGTGACAATATCGCCGCCACCATCACCGCCCACCATTTGCTGATGAACCGTAATGCGCTGTTTACCGGCGGCATTCGCCCGCACCACTACTGCCTGCCGGTACTGAAGCGCGAAACGCACCGCGAGGCTTTGGTCGCCGCAGCGACCAGTGGTAGCAAGAAATTCTTCCTGGGTACCGATAGTGCACCGCACGCCCGCCACACCAAGGAAAACGCGTGCGGCTGTGCCGGCATGTACACCGCCAATGCTGCCATCGAGCTGTACGCAGAAGCATTTGATGCGGCTGGCGCACTGGACAAGCTGGAAGCCTTCGCCAGTTTCAACGGACCTGATTTTTATCAACTGCCGCGCAATACAGACACCCTAAGCTTGGTACGCGAAGCATGGCAGGTACCGGCTACCTTGTCTTATGGAAATGACGAGCTGGTTCCCCTGCGCGCGGGGGAGTATGTGCAATGGCGATGCGTACCATGAGTAATGCTCATGTAACTAGTCCAAAATTGCTTAGCTGAAAGGAATAAGTGCAGGAAATGCTACGCATCACAGGCATTGTGACGCTGAAGTGACGATTCGGGGCTTGTAGTAGCCATGTGTGCTGTGCATAATTGCCTCGCCTTTGCGTACTGTATACACACAGTTTGTTTTTCTCGGGGGGCCCGCATCAAGACGGGCCGCCTCTGTTCAAGGAGAGCAGGAGAATATGAAAAAGAATATGTCTTTCAGCGTGTTGGCCGCATCTGTAGTGCTGGCCATGGGTGCCAATGCTGCCTTTGCTGCCAAAGTACCCGCCGGCGTACAACTGGCTGCCAAACAAGAGCTGACCCGTAACAATGGCTCCGAGCCGGAGTCCCTGGACCCGGCTCTGGCTGAGTCTGTTGGTGCCAACAACATTGCCCGTGACCTGTTCGAAGCGCTGACCGCTGCCGACAACGAAGGCCGCATCGTGCCGGGCCTGGCCGAGTCCTGGAAACAGACCGACCCGACGACTTGGGTATTCACGCTGCGCAAGAACGCCAAATGGTCTGATGGCGTGCAAGTGACCGCCGACGACGTGGTATATGGCATCCGCCGTTTCCTCGATCCGAAAACCGCTTCTCCGTACGCATCGACTTATGGTGCTTTCCTGCTGAACGGTGTTGAAGCCGCCGAAGGCAAAAAAGCGCTGACCGACATTGGCATCAAAGCCATCGACAAGCTTACCGTAGAAGTGAAGACCCCTTACCCGGTAGCGTTCCTGCCGGAAGTCATGTCCAACAACCAGCTGGGCCCCGCTCCGCGCCACGCTATCGAAAAGCATGGCAAAGACTGGACCAAGCCGGGCAAGCTGGTGGGCAACGGTGCGTTTGTGCTGAAAGACTGGGCAGTTAACAGCAAGATCGTTATCGAGAAAAACCCGCAGTACTGGGACGCCAAGGCTGTCGTACTGAGCAAAGTGACCTACTTGCCGATCGAAGATGGTTTTGCTGACGTAAAACTGTACCAATCCGGCGAGAACGACTGGGTGTACCAGCTGCCCCCAGGCACCTACGAAAAATACAAGGCCGAGCTGCCTAAGGATGTACGCAACTCGCCTATGCTGGGCCTGCGTTATTACAGCCTGAACGCCAAAGACCCGGTGATGAAAGACAAGCGCGTTCGTCAGGCGCTGTCCATGGTGATCGACCGTGACATCCTGGCCGCCAAGATCACTGCCGACGGCCAGTCGCCAGCCTACAGCGTGGTGGTGAAGGGTACTGCCGGTGCCGATGCCACCACCTACGACTGGGCCAAATGGCCGATGGCACAGCGCGTGGCCGAAGCCAAGAAACTGCTGGCTGCCGCTGGCCTGCAGGCTGGCAGCAAGATCAAGTTCACCTACAACACCAGTGAATACCACAAGAAAATGGCGATTTTTGCCGCTTCCGAGTGGAAAACCAAGCTGGGCCTGAACACCGAGCTGGAAAACATGGAGTTCAAGGTTCTGCTGAAAAAACGTCACGATGGTGAATACCAGATCGCCCGTAACGGCTGGGTAGCTGACTACAACGACGCCACCACCTTCCTGACCCTGGTGCAGTGCGGCTCCGATCAGAACGACAACGGCAACTGCAACCCGAAAGCAGAAGAGTTGATCAAGCAGGGTAACCAGGCGAAAGACGCAGCCAAGCGCAAGCAGTTGCTGACCCAGGCTACCAAGATGATCATGGACGACTACCCGATCATCCCGCTGCTGTCCTACACCACGCCACGCCTGGTAAAACCTTATGTGGGCGGCTATACCGGCAAGAACTCGCTGGACCGCTACCGCAACAAGGACCTGTACATCATCAAGCACTAAGTTGATGTCGCCAGCCTGAAGGATTTTCCTTCGTAACGAAGACCGGGTGCATCCTCTACAGGGTCACCCGGTCTGATTTGGAAGTGGTAGTTGCAGCATGTCCCGTGCCATGGCACAGGGGGCGACCCTGCCTGTGCGTGCCGTATGTTGCTACCGACCTGGAGTACTCCCATGTGGTCTTACGCTTTTCGACGCGTATTGATGACGATCCCCACCCTGTTGCTCGTCATCACTGTCTGTTATCTGATGTTGCATGCCACCCCGGGTGGCCCGTTTGATTCCGAACGCAAAATTTCTGCTGCTGTCATGGCTAACCTGCAGGCCAAGTATCATCTGGACCTGCCGTTGTGGCAGCAATACCTGTATTACCTCAAGAGCCTGCTGCAAGGCGATCTTGGCGCCTCTTTCCGTTACGCGGACTGGAGCGTGAACGACCTGGTGGCCAATGCGCTGCCGATTTCCGCCCTGATCGGCGGTACCGCGCTGCTGCTGTCGGTGGTGATCGGCATTGTGCTGGGTACCATTGCCGCGCTGCGCCAGAACAGCCTGATTGACTACTTTGTGATGCTGATCGGCAACCTCGGTAGTGCTTTCCCCTCGTTTGTGATCGGCCCGGTACTGATCCTGGTGTTTGCCATCTGGCTGGCCTGGCTGCCGGCGGGCGGCTGGAACGACTACCAGGTTCATTACATGGTGCTGCCTATCGCGCTGCTGACCTTCATCAACGTGTCCACCATCGGCCGCGTGATGCGTGGCAGCCTGATTGAAGTGATGAACTCCAACTTCATCCGTACGGCCAAGGCCAAAGGCCTGCCGATGCGTACCATCGTGATGCGTCATGCGCTGAAACCTGCCCTGATGCCGGTGATTTCCGTGGTAGGCCCGATTGCCATTTCCACCATTACCGGTGCTGTGGTTACCGAATCGGTATTTTCCCTGCCGGGGCTGGGCAAGCTGATTATCAACGGTGCATCCAACCGCGATTACACCCTGGTACTGGGCCTGGTGGTGCTGGTAACCGTGGTGGCGGTGCTGATCAACCTGCTGGTTGACCTGTGCTATGCATTGCTTGACCCGAAGATTCGCTACTAAGCGCAGTCTTGGATAAGTCTACCAGCGAGGATAGTCATACATGTTTTCCCGAAGCAAACAAAGCGATCTGGCCGGGGCCATCGAGGCCAATATCAATGCGGCCGCTATTGAAGGTCGCAGCCCGTGGCGTGATGCCCGCGAGCGTTTTTTCCGTAACAAGGCTGCGGTTGTCAGCCTGGTCATCCTCACCATCATTGCAGTGGCCTGCATTTTTGGCCCCATGGTGCTGCCGTACTCGTACGAAGACACCGACTGGAACGCCATGAGCCTGCCGCCGGGCATGGAAGGTGCGCACTATTTCGGTACCGACGAACTGGGGCGTGACCTGCTGGTGCGCTGCCTGATCGGTGGCCGCATCTCCCTGATGGTGGGCCTGCTGGCGACCATCGCCTCGGTGACCATCGGTATCGTATGGGGTGCGACCGCCGGCTTCATGGGCGGCAAGGTGGATACCATCATGATGCGTATTGTGGACATGATGTACGCCGTGCCTTACCTGCTGATCGCCATCCTGATGGTGACCCTGCTGGGCCGCGAGTTCTACCTGGTGGTGCTGACCATTACCGTGTTCTCGTGGATGGACATGGCGCGCGTGGTACGCGGCCAGACACTGTCCATCAAGTCCAAGGAGTTTGTCGAAGCCGCGCACGCTATCGGTGTGTCCACCCCCAATATCATCTTCCGTCACATTGTGCCCAACCTGCTGGGTATCGTGGTGATCTACACCACCGTTACCGTGCCGGGCGTGATTCTGACCGAGTCGGTGCTGTCCTTCCTGGGTCTGGGCGTGCAAGAGCCGATGACCAGCTGGGGCGTGCTGATCGAAGACGGTACCGGTGTGATGGAAACCACGCCGTGGATCCTGCTGTTCCCGGCTGCCATGCTGTCCATCACCCTGTACTGTGCCAACTATATTGGTGACGGCCTGCGCGACGCGCTGGACCCGAAAGACCGCTAAGGAATACGCCATGAGTCTTCTGAAAGTTAATAATCTTGGCGTGCAGTTCCAGACACCGGACGGCATGGTCAATGCAGTAAACGGCGTCAGCTTCGAGCTGGATGCCGGCCAGACGCTGGGTATTGTCGGCGAGTCCGGCTCTGGTAAGAGCCAGTCGGTACTGGCCATGATGGGTCTGCTGGCCAAGAACGGCCGCCCCACGGGCGAGGCTTTGTACAAAGGCCAAAACCTGCTGACCATGAGCCCGAAACAGCTCAACGGTATTCGCGGCGACCGTATCTCCATGATCTTCCAGGACCCGATGACCTCGCTGAACCCCTACCTGACGGTAGAGCGCCAGATGACCGAGGTGCTGGAGCTGCACAAGGGCATGACCCGCAAGCAGGCCAAAAAGCGCGCCATCGAGCTGCTGGAAGCAGTACGCATCCCCGAGGCTGCCCGCCGTATCGATATGTACCCGCACGAGTTCTCGGGCGGTATGCGCCAGCGCGTGATGATCGCCATGGCCCTGCTGTGCGAGCCGGAAGTGCTGATCGCCGACGAGCCCACTACCGCGCTGGACGTGACCGTACAGGCACAGATCCTCACGCTGCTGAAAGAGCTTCAGCGCGACTTTGGTACTGCCATCGTGATGATTACCCACGATCTGGGTGTGGTCGCCGGCCTGTGTGAAAAAGTGATGGTGATGTACGGTGGCCGCGTGATGGAGTACGGCACAGCCAACGACATTTTCTACCAGCCGTCCCACCCATATACCATCGGCCTGCTGGGCGCGTTGCCGCGTCTGGATCACGATGGCGATGCACTGGTCAGCATTCCGGGCAACCCGCCTAACATGGCGAACATGCCTAAAGGCTGTCCGTTTACCGAGCGTTGTGCCTATGCCTCGGCACAGTGCGCAGACGTCCTGCCGGGCCTGCTGCCATCTGCGGCCAACCCGGCCGTATTGCGTGCTTGCCACAAGCCAGTGGCTGAACTGAAACTGGAGCTGAGCCATGGCTGAGAAGAAACTGCTGCTATCGGTGCGCGATGTCAAAGTGCACTTCAAGGTAAAAGGGAATAACGACTGGCCGTGGACAGCAAAACGGACGCTTAAAGCGGTAGACGGTGTCAGCTTCGACCTGTACGAAGGGGAGACCCTGGGCGTGGTGGGCGAGTCCGGTTGCGGCAAGTCCACGCTGAGCCGCGCCATCCTCAACCTGATTCCCGCCACCGATGGCGAAATCCTGTGGATGGGCAAAGACCTGCGCAAGGGCAGCGATAAAGACTGGCTGCATGTCCGCAAGGATATCCAGATGATCTTCCAGGACCCCCTGGCCTCGCTGAACCCGCGCATGACCATTGCCCAGATCATTGGCGAGCCGTTGCGTGTACACCGCCCGGAGCTGTCGCCGGACGAGATCATGAAGCGTGTACGCGCCATGATGGTGAAGGTGGGTCTGCGCGAGCAGATGATCAACCGCTACCCGCACGAGTTCTCCGGCGGCCAGTGCCAGCGTATCGGTATTGCCCGCGCGCTGATTCTGGAGCCCAAGCTGATTATCTGCGACGAGCCGGTATCGGCGCTGGACGTGTCCATTCAGGCGCAGATCATTAACCTGCTGAAAGAGCTGCAGCGCGAGATGGGTCTGTCGCTGATCTTCATCGCGCACGACCTGGCGGTGGTGAAGCATATCTCCGACCGCATCCTGGTGATGTATCTGGGCCGCGAGATGGAGCTGGCCGAGAAGCACGCGCTGTACGACAAGCCCGCGCACCCTTACACCCAGGCTTTGCTGTCGGCTATTCCTATCCCCGACCCGAAGCTGGAGCGTAACAAGACAATCCAGATTCTGCAGGGTGATTTGCCTAGCCCGATCAACCCGCCATCCGGCTGCGTGTTCCGTACCCGCTGCCCGAAAGCGGTAGAGCGTTGCGCGAAAGAAGAGATCAAGCTGCACGCGGTTACCGCCGCCACGCAGACCTCCTGCTTGCTGGTATAAGCGCCCAAGTTGGCCGCATGCGGCCAACCCAGGTGCCAAGAAAGCCCGGACGTGTCCGGGCTTTTTCTTATTCCATAACCAGGTTGCCGCTTCACTTCACGTGCTTGTGTGCGCCGGCTTTGTTGGTGCCCGCTAGCCCGGTGCATTGCCTGCGGTCTGAAGCCCGGCCTTGTGCAGGGTTTCCTTACGCTTATCGCGGCAAGACATAAAAAACCGGCGCTCGGGGCGCCGGTTTTTGCGGGGCAGGGTGGCGATCAGGCCAGCTTGCCATGGCACTGCTTGTAACGTTGGCCGCTACCGCATGGGCAAGGGTCGTTGCGGCCAACACGCAGGCCTTGCGAGGCCAGGGCTTCCGGCGAGAACGGGTTGCCTTCGGTGGCGCTCGGGGCGTCGTCGTGGTGCATTTCCATGCCAGCCACTTCGTGCGGGGCGACTGCTTCCATGTCTTCTTCGCTGCGTACCTGTACGGTCATCAGCACGCTGACCACACCGCGCTTCACGCGCTCCAGCATGTCGGAGAACAGCTCGAACGCCTCGCGTTTGTACTCCTGCTTCGGGTTCTTCTGCGCGTAGCCGCGCAGGTGGATGCCCTGGCGCAGGTGGTCCATGGCTGCCAGGTGTTCACGCCAGTGGTTGTCCAGCATCTGCAGTACCAGGCCGTGCTCGAACTGGCGCATGGATTCTTCGTTGGCCAGGGCCACTTTTTCGGCGTAGCTGGCTGCGGCCAGGTCCAGGATGCGCTGCTTGATATCGGGGATATCCAGCGTCTGCTCGGCCTGCATCCACTGGGCTACCGGGGCGTGCAGCTGGAACTCGCTTTCCAGCGTGCGCTCCAGGCCCGGCAGGTCCCACTGTTCTTCCATGGAGTCCGGCGGCATGTGCAGGTCAACCACGTCGCCCAGTACGCCTTCGCGCATGTGGGTGATGATGGCGGCCACGTCCTGGTCTTCCAGGATTTCGTTACGCTGCTGGTAGATCACTTTACGCTGGTCGTTGGCCACGTCATCGTATTCCAGCAGTTGTTTGCGGATGTCGAAGTTACGGCCTTCTACTTTGCGCTGGGCGTTTTCGATGGAGCGCGATACCCATGGGTGCTCGATGGCTTCGCCATCCGGCATTTTCAGCTTGTCCATGATCATGGCCACGCGGTCGCCGGCAAAAATGCGCAGCAGCGGGTCTTCCAGGCTCAGGTAGAAGCGGCTGGCGCCGGCGTCACCCTGGCGGCCGGAGCGGCCACGCAGCTGGTTGTCGATACGGCGCGATTCGTGGCGCTCGGTACCGATGATGTACAGGCCGCCAGCGGCCAGTACGGCGTCGTGGCGCACTTGCCATTCGGCACGGATGGTGGCGATACGGCTGTCTTTTTCGGCGTCGCTCAGGCTGTCGTCGTTCTGGATAGCCTTGATTTCCGGCTCCGGGTTTCCACCCAGCACGATATCGGTACCCCGGCCGGCCATGTTGGTGGCCACGGTCACGATGCCGGGGCGGCCGGCTTGTACCACGATCTCGGCTTCGCGTGCGTGTTCCTTGGCGTTCAGCACGTTGTGGGCGATGTTGGCCTGGGCCAGCAGCTGCGATACCAGCTCGGAGTTTTCGATGCTGGTGGTGCCCACCAGCACAGGTTGGCCGCGGCTGACGCAGTCTTTGATATCGCTGATGATGGCGTTGTATTTCTCGCGTGCCGAGCGGTAGATCTTGTCCTGGTGGTCTTGGCGGATCATCGGGCGGTTGGTCGGGATCACCACGGTTTCCAGCGCGTAGATGTTCTGGAATTCGTAGGCCTCGGTATCGGCGGTACCGGTCATGCCGGCCAGCTTGCCGTACAGGCGGAAGTAGTTCTGGAAGGTAATGGACGCCAGGGTCTGGTTTTCGCGGTTGACCTGTACGCCTTCCTTGGCTTCCACGGCCTGGTGTAGGCCGTCGGACCAGCGGCGGCCGGCCATCAGGCGGCCGGTGAATTCGTCCACGATCACCACTTCGCCTTCCTGTACCACGTAGTGCTGGTCCAGGTGGAACAGGGCGTGGGCTTTCAGCGCGGCGTTCAGGTGGTGCATCAGGGTAATGTTGGCCGCAGAGTACAGGCTGTCGCCTTCGCCCAGCAGGCCCATTTGGGTAAGGATGGCTTCGGCGTGCTCGTGGCCGGCTTCGGACAGCAGCACGCTGTGGGCTTTTTCATCCACCCAGTAATCGCCTTCGCCGTCTTCGGTTTCCTGCTTTTTCAGCAGCGGCGGTACGGCGTTCATGGCGCGATACATGTCCACGTTGTCTTCGGCCGGGCCGGAGATGATCAGCGGGGTACGCGCTTCGTCGATCAGGATGGAGTCCACCTCGTCCACCACGGCAAAGTTCAGCTCGCGCTGCACTTTCTCGTGCAGGCTGAACACCATGTTGTCGCGCAGGTAGTCGAAGCCGAATTCGTTGTTGGTGCCGTAGGTGATGTCGCAGGCGTAGGCCATTTTTTTATGGTCGTGCTGCATTTGCGACAGGTTCACGCCAACGGTCAGGCCCAGGAAGTTGTACAGCTTTTGCATGATGCCGGCGTCGCGGCTGGCCAGGTAGTCGTTCACGGTAATCACGTGTACGCCCTTGCCGGCGATGGCATTCAGGTAAACCGGCAGGGTGCCCACCAGGGTTTTGCCTTCGCCGGTACGCATTTCGGCAATCTTGCCGTGGTGCAGCACCATGCCGCCAATCAGCTGTACGTCGAAGTGGCGCATGTTCAGCACACGGCGCGAGGCTTCGCGGCATACGGCAAACGCTTCGGGCAGCAGGGCATCCAGGCTTTCGCCTTTGGCGTGACGCTCTTTGAATTCGGTGGTTTTGGCCGCCAGCTGCTCGTCCGACAGTGCCTTCATGGCGTCTTCCATACCGTTAATACGGTTGGCGACCTGGCGATATTGCTTGAGCAGTCGTTCATTGCGGCTGCCGAATACTTTCTTGAGAAGCGTCGAAATCATCGTGTGGACATCCAGCGGCCAGCGGGCCGATAAAAATGGCTAAAAGTGTAGCACAGGCAAACCTTCTTTTAATGGGGGCATTGCTGACCGGTATCAAGTGCCTGTGCATTGGAACAGTGTTGACGCCTGATTTGCCTTGTTAGGATATTTGCTCTAAACAAACGTATGAGCGTAAACGCCATATCATGCAGCAAGGGTAGCCTGTTTGGCATTGCCCTGTTGTAACGACAGATAACAAGACTCACGAGGAGAAACACATGGATCGCAGACAATTCCTGAAAGCAGGCAGTTTCCTGACAGCTTCTGCCGCGACACTGGGGCTCACCGGCTGTTTTGGCAGTGGTGGTGGCAGCGAGCCCGCCCGCAGCCATACCTTCCCGCAGGGCGTGGCCTCGGGCGACCCGCAGCCGGCTAGCCTGGTGCTGTGGACACGCCTGGGCGATGCGGTAGCCGATACCCCGGTTACTATCGAAATTGCCACCAGCCAGAACTTTGCCAGCATTCTGCACAGTGTCACCGTCACCGCCCAGGCGCAGTGGGACTACACCGTGCGCCACAAGGTGACCGCGCTGCAGCCCGGCACCACCTACTACTACCGCTTCCGCGCGGGCAGCAGCGTAAGCCAGGTTGGCCGCAGCAAAACTGCACCGGCTGCCGGTACGCCGGTGTCGCAGCTGAAATTTGCCTTTATTTCCTGCCAGGACTGGAGCGTGAACCACTGGGCAGCGTTTGACGAGCTGCTGCAGCAAGACCTGGACTTTGTCGTGCACTTGGGTGACTACATTTACGAAACCGTGGGCGCGGCTTTCCAGACCGGCAAGGTGGAAACCCGCCACAGCCAGATCCAGCTGCCGGACGGCATCAAGCGCAGCGATGGCGCCACCTACGCCAACACCCTGGCCGATTACCGCACCCTGTACAAAACCTACCGCAGCGACAGCCGCCTGCAGGCGCTGCACGCGGCCTTCCCCATGATTGCGGTATGGGACGACCACGAATTCAGCGATGACGCCTGGCAAGACCACCAGAACTACACAACCGGCGAAGATGCTGCCAAAGTGACCAGCCGCCGTCGCAACGCCAATCAGGCCTGGTTCGAGTACATGCCCGCCGATGTGAGCCTGGATGCGGCCAACCCGTCGTTCCAGAATATCCAGATCTACCGCCAGTTCAGCTTCGGCAACCTGGCCACGCTGGTGATGACCGACCAGCGCCTGTACCGCGCCGACCACGTTATCCCCGAACTGGGTGCCGGCAGCGAGATCGGCAGTCGTTACTTTGTGCCCAAATCCACGCTCGCCACGGTAGAGGGCCAGAAGATGAGCGCGGCCAGTGGCAGCCTGGACCCGGTGTCCATCTTGGGCAGCACCCAGCGCCAGTGGTGGAAAGACCAGATGAGCGCGGCCAACACCACCTGGAAGCTGTGGGGTAACGAAGTATCGCTGCTGCGCATGCAGGTAGACGGTACCCAGGCCGTGGCTGGCCTGATGGTGCAAAGCCTGATTGCGGCCAATGCCGGGCTGGCCGCACTGCAAAGCCAGCTGATGACCGCCTTGGTGACCGACCTCACCACCGCTGCGGCAGCCGTACCCAGCGCCAGCAAGGCGACCCAGGCGCCCGCACCCGGCTACGCCAATACCAAAACGCTGTTTGCCAACTTCGCCAACATTAACGGCACCGTATTCGACGCCGGTATCAAACCCCAGCTGGACGCCGCACTGCCTGCCGCACAGTTCTTCGATGTGTTCCTGCTGAATGCCGACCAATGGGACGGCTACAACGCCGAGCGCAAGGCGCTGATGAAACACCTGAAAGACAACGCCATCGGCAATGTGGTGGCGCTCACGGGTGACATCCACGCCTTCTTTGCCGGTAGCGTCATGGACGACTACGACGCCGCCAGCCCGGTACCGGTGATGGTGGACCTGGTCACGGCTGGCATCTCCAGTAACTCGTTCTATAGCTACTTCGAGAGCGTGGTAGACAGCAGTGCCAGCTTTGGCAAGACCAAGCCGCTGATCTACACCGAGCAAAACGGCGTGCGCACCAATACCTTCAATAGCACGCTGACTACCTTCAACCCATGGCTGAAAGTGGCCAACACCGACGCCCAAGGCTACGCGCTGGTCACGCTGACGCCTGCCAAGCTCAGCTGCACCTTTCATACCCTGAAAACCCTCAGCGCAGGCGTGTCGCCGGCGCAGCCCGCCACACGCAGTACCACTCAGCTGGAGGTGGTGGCCGGTAGCCCGTCGGTAACCGTACTGCCCTAAGCGATCAGCTACGCGCCTGGCCGCCACCCCTCCGGGGCTGGCGGCCTTTTTTCGGCCATCACCGGCGGGCAGATGGGCTACACTCTGCATCCATTCTTTTTTTGCCATTTGCCCTTTTGCCATGAGCAGCCAGCCACTTAGCCAGTTCAGCAAACGCGACGCCCGCCTGGCCGACCTGACCGCCGCCGCCCACGCCATCTTGCAGCTGGACCGCGCCTTCAAGCGCCTGCTGCCCGGCATGCTGGGCCAGCACTGCCAGGTAGCCTGCTTTCGTGATGGCGAGCTGGTGGTGTACGCGCACAACAGTACGGTCGCCGCTCGCCTACGCATGCTGGGCAATAGCGTGGTAGCACCGCTGACCCGCCAGGGCTACCCGGTGCAGACCCTGCGGGTGAAGGTGCTGCCCACCCCGCCCAAACCCGTACGCAGCAAATCGTTCCAGCTATCCGATGCCGGGCTGGATGCCTTTGCCCGCGCGGCAGGCGAGATCCGCAACCCGGTGGTGAAAGAGGCGCTGGGCAAGCTGCTGCGCCATCATCGCGGCAGCGAAAGCGAGCGCTAGCCGCGCCTGCGGCCAACCCTCGCGCAGCCAGCCTGTCATGCTGGCGTGATCCTTGCATGGTATAGCCTTGGGCAGCGCCGCATTGTGTGGCCTGGCTAGCCCGCCAGCGTGGCAGCAGGTAAGCTGCCTTGCAGAAGCCGCAGAGCTTCGCAATCAGGGATTCCACAAACAGATGATCACGCTCAATACGCACCCTCTTCGCCGCAGCCTGAACGACGAGGCGCACGCGCGCCCGCCGATCGCCATACCGTCACCGGCGCGGCTGACCACACTCACCCTTTTTTTTGACGAAGCCGAAGCGCCGCAGCGCAGCGCCTTGCAGGATTTGCTGCAGCGCATGGGCCTGCCGCAGCCGGACGATGGCCAGATGCATTACACCGGCGTGGCCGGTGACCTGACCATCCGCTGGGCCTTGCATACCGAATTTGCCCGCTACACCTTTGTGCTGGGGGGCGATTTTGTCGAGCCATTCGAGCGCACCGCGCTAGACCGCTTGCCGGCAGACTGGCTGGGCAGCCTGCCGGGCGCCATCATGGTGGCCATGCATGCCGTGCTGCTGCCTGCCTCGCAAGAAGCCCCCGCGCCGGAGATTGCCCAGCGCTGGTTTGGCGGCCAGGAGCTGATTGGCGCCGAAATCGGCGATGGCAACGGCGTGGCCTATACCGACCTGCGCCTGCATCCTGACCCGCGGCTGGCAGAAGGTTTCAGCCGCTACGTGGTGATCGACCGCGCCATGGGGCCCTCGCAGTCTGGCCGCATGATGCAGCGCCTGTTCGAAATGGAAACCTACCGCCTGCTGGCCCTGCTGGCGCTACCGGAGGCCAAACGGCAGATGCGCGAGCTGGACCGCCTGGGCACCCGGCTGCGCAGCGTAACGCTGCATATGGCAGAGCAAAGCGCGCACGACGCCGCCATGCTGGACGAGCTGACCGACCTGTCCGCGCAGGGTGAGCAGCTGATTGCGCAGAGCCAATACCGCTTTGCCGCGGCCCGTGCCTACTACAAGCTGGTGGCGCGGCGTATTGCCGAGCTGCGCGAAACGCGGCTATCCGGCCTGCAGCCGTTTTATGAATTCATGGAACGCCGGCTGGCCCCCGCCATGGAAACCTGTGAAACCGCAGCACAGCGGCAAGAAAGGCTGATGGCCCGCCTGCAGCGCAGCACGGCGCTGCTGCGTACGCGGGTAGAGGTAGTGCACGAAGCGCAAAATCGTGCGCTGCTCGCCAGCATGGATAGGCGGGCCGAGCTGCAACTGAGGCTGCAGGAAACGGTAGAAGGCCTGTCTGTCGGTGTGCTCACCTATTACGCAGTGGGGCTGCTGGGCTATCTGTTCAAAGCAGGTAAAGCCGCAGGCCTGCACCTGAACACCGAGCTGCTGACCGGTCTGGCCATTCCGGTCGTCGCCATGCTGGTGTGGCTGGGCATGCGTCGTGTAAAAAAGACATTGCAACACGGCTAGCCAGCTGCTGACACCCAGGGGCGGGCATTCCATCGCTAGCGTGTGCCTGCACCTTAACTATTGGCATGACACGCCCTGCCAAGTGCCATAACGGGTGCAATCTGCCCGTGAAGCACGTCTGCTGACTGGCGCAGACAGCAGCATGCCATTTATAGAAGTTGGCCGCAGATCAAATGCTGGGCTGATAGTGCAAGCGCTGCCAGGCAAAAACCCTCAGAATAGCAACGTTCATTTTCTTGCAAGCCTCGCCGATGTCTATTTCTTCCTCACGCAAATTACGCCCGCTGCTGATCAGCTTTGTTGTGGTCACTGTCCTGCTGGCCATTGCCCAGACCGTCATGGTGACGATTGGCCTGAACAAGATCATGGCCAACAGCCGTTACGAGCACCAGATAGCCGACGGCCTGTCAGACCGCATGGCCGATCTGCGCTTCCATGTGGTCCAGATTCAGCAGTTCCTTACTGACGCTAGTGCTACCGGTGACCGCGATGGTTTTGGTGATGCCAAAGAGCATTATCAGGCTGCAGTCAAGCAACTGGACGAGCTCAAACAACTGGACGCTGCGTATGGGGATGATGCGCAGGCCACACGACAGTTGCTGGACACTTTTTACCAGGTAGGCCAGCAGATGGCGGATGCCTACATTAACCAGGGGCGGGATGCGGGCAACGCCCTGATGAAGGCGCCCGGCACCGGCTTTGACGAGCGGGCCGAGGCACTCACCAAAAAACTGGACGGCTTGCATGGCCGGGTAGAGCAGAACCTGCAGCAAGTCGTGAGTGATAGCGAGGCCCAGATTGCCTCGGCGCAAACCAGCTTGCTGCTCAGTAGTGCCTTGCTGATTCTGTTGGTGACGGCTGGCGGAGTGCTGCAGTATCGCCGCGTGTTCCGCAGCCTGGGCGGTGAGCCGGTAGAGGCCATGCGCCAGACACGCTATATCGCGGCAGGTGACCTAAGCCACGTCTTGCGCGTGCCAGCCGGGCGCGAAAACAGCCTGATGGGCGCGTTGTCCGATATGCAGGACAAGCTGCGTGACATTACCGGCCGCATTCGTGATCTGGCTAGCCAGGTACAGGGTAATGCAGGTGATTTGTCCCGCTCGGCCCACGATGTGCAGCATGCTTCGCATGCTCAGAGTGAAGCTTCGCGTGCGATAGCGGTGTCGGTGGAAGAAGTATTGCAGAGCATCAGCCAGCTGGCCGAGCAGATTCGACACGTCGAGCAAGAGGCGCACGACGCCGACGCTGCAGTGAATCAGTGTGCGGGCCTGATACGCCAGTCTGCGGACGATATCCGCGGCATTGCCAGCCATATTTCCGGTGCTGCCGAAGCGCTGGATGGGCTGAGTACGCAAACCCGTACCATCGCCAGTATTACCCAGACGATTCACGATATTGCGGATCAGACGAATCTGCTGGCGCTGAATGCGGCGATCGAGGCCGCCCGCGCTGGCGAAAGCGGCCGCGGGTTTGCCGTGGTGGCCGACGAAGTACGCAAGTTGGCCGAACGCACCAGCCAGGCTACGGTGGATATCAGCCGCCAGATCGATAACCTCAGCCACGGTATGCACGAGGTGGTCGGTACCATGCAGGGTAGTGTGACCGCCACGCAAGACGGTGTGGAGCAAAGCCGGCTGGCCAGCGAGGCGATTGAAGGCATTCGTGATAATGCGGCCAACATCAGCCGCCATATCGAGTCGGTTGCGCTGGCGCTGAGCGAGCAGCAGCTGGCGGTACGCGATATTGCCCAGCGTGCCGAAGTGATCTCGACCATGACCGAAACCAACCAGGGCACGGTAGACCAGACTGCTGCCGCCGCGAGCCAGCTTAGCGTACACGCACAGGATCTGGGCGCGGTAGTGGCCACGTTCAAGCTGTAAGCGTGCGTTGTTGCGCATAAAAAAACCCGGCTGCGGCCGGGTTTTTTTATGGCTACGCCACAAAAAAAGCTCCCCCTGCCTCGATACAGGGGGAGCCAAGGGGAGCCGGCGGCCGGGGCCGCCCTTGCTATTACTGCTGGATGATCTGGCGGATCTGTTCGATGCCTGCCGGGTCGTCCAGGGTGGTCAGGTCGCCCGGGTCACGGCCTTCGGCCAGCGCCTGGATAGAGCGGCGCAGCACCTTGCCGGAGCGCGTTTTGGGCAGCTGGTTCACAAAGTACACCCGCGCCGGGTTGGCAATGGCGCCCAGCTGGGCGGCTACCCGGGTGATGACTTCTTTTTCCAGCGCGGCCCGGCTGGCCGGGTCGTCCAGGATGGCCGGGTTTTTTACCACGGCAAAGGCCTTGGGCACCTGGCCTTTCAGGCTGTCTTCCACGCCCACCACGGCCACTTCGGCAATGGCACTGTGGCTGCTGACAGCCTCTTCGATTTCGCGCGTGCCCAGGCGGTGGCCGGCGACGTTGATCACGTCGTCAGTGCGGCCAAGGATGGTGTAGTAGCCGTCTTCATCCTTGATGCCCCAGTCAAAGCTGGAGTACACCAGTTTGTCCTTGAACAGGCTGAAGTAGGTGTCCACAAAGCGCTGGTCCTGCCCCCAGACCGTGCTCATACAGCCAGGTGGTAGCGGCGGGATCACACCGATCACGCCTTTCTCGCCGGGGCCCACTTCCTGGCCCGTGCTCTCGTTGAACAGCTTCACGTTGAAGCCGTACACCGGCAGGCCGGGGCTGCCGAATTTCACTTCTTTTTTCTCTACGCCATTGCACAGGGTCAGCATGGGCCAGCCGGTTTCGGTTTGCCAGTAGTTGTCCAGTACCGGAATGTTCAGCTCGCCGGCAATCCAGCTGGCGGTCGGCTCATCCAGTGGTTCACCTGCCAGAAACAGCGCACGCAGGCTGGACAGGTCGTGTTTGTGCAGCCACGCCGGGTCCTGTTTTTTCAGTACACGGATGGCGGTGGGCGCGGAGAACATCACGCTGACGCGGTATTTTTCCACCAGCTGCCACCAGATGCCGGCGTCGGGGCGGATGGGCAGGCCCTCATATACCAGCGTGGTCATGCCGTTGATCAGCGGGCCGTACACGATGTAGGAGTGGCCTACCACCCAGCCGATGTCGGAGGTAGAGAAGTAGCACTCGCCCGGCTTGCCGCCGTAGATGTATTCCATACTGGCGGCCAGCGCCACGGCGTAGCCACCCGTGTCACGCTGTACGCCCTTGGGTTTACCGGTGGTGCCGGAGGTATACAGGATGTAGCTGGGGTGGCTGGACTCTACCCACTCCACCTCGGCACGGTCGTGCAGGTGCGCTTCGCGCAGGCTGTCATAGTCCAGGTCGCGGCCCGGCTTCATCATTGGGGCCTCGGCCAGGCCGCGGTTCACCACGATGACCTTGCCTGGTGCGCTGGCACCGGCATAACCCAGCGCTTCGTCCACCAGCGGTTTGTAGGGGATCACCTTGCCGCCGCGCATGCCGGCGTCGGCTGTCACCAGCACTTTAGGGCTGGCGTCTTCGATACGGGTGGCCAGGCTGGCTGGCGCAAAGCCGCCGAATACTACCGAGTGCACTGCCCCGAGCCGTACCGTGGCCAGCATGGCAAAGATGGCCTCGGGGATCATGGGCATGTAGATCAGTACGCGGTCGCCTTTCGCCACGCCCTGCGCCTGCAGGATGGCGGCAAAGCGGGCGACTTCTTCATGCAGCTCGCGGAAGGTGTAGCCGGTTTCGATACCGGTTTCGCTGGACACATAGGCCAGCGCGGTTTGTTCTGCGCGCTCTGCCAGGTGGCGGTCTACTGCGTTGTAACAGAGGTTGGTCAGGCCACCGGCAAACCATTCACGAAAGGGGGGCTTGTCGTACGCCAGCACTTTATCGAATGGCTTATGCCAGTGGATGCGGCTGGCTTCCCTTCCCCAGAACGTTTCGGGCTCGTTGATGGATTGCTGATAAAACGCCTGGTACGGGGTCATGCCGGTCTCCTGAAGGTCTTGTGCATCTGTCAAGCGGTTGCTTGTCGGACAAAATAAGGAGTAAGCACGTTGGTGGTCAATCGTGCGCTGCAGTATCCGGCTGCTGCCGGTCTGGTAACGTTGTATAAATACCGATAAAACCTAGGCTTGCTATAAAGTGATACTGCGCGAGTAGCGGCAGGGTTTGATATGAACACTGGCCTAGTCCCCCCGCTTTGCATTACTCTGAAAGCTAGGGACACCTTATGTATTTCAGGACAAGACCATGGACGTTAAGCACTATATGAATGTCGTTGGCCAGGCTGCCCGCAAGGCCAGCCGCGCCATCGCCCGCGCCGATACCAATCAGAAAAATAAAGCCCTGCACGCGATGGCCGATGCCATCGAGCGTGATCTGGAGCGCTTGGTCGCGGCCAATATGCAGGACCTGGAGGCCGCGCGGAAAAATGGCCTGGAAGAGGCCATGATCGACCGCTTGACCCTGTCGGAAAAAACCGTACACGGCATGGCAGAAGGCCTGCGCCAGATTGCTGCCTTGCCCGACCCGGTGGGTGAGATGGGCGAGTTCAGCTACCGCCCGTCCGGTATCCAGCTGGGCAAGATGCGCGTACCGCTGGGGGTGATCGGCATCATCTACGAAGCACGCCCCAATGTGACCGCCGACGCCGCTGGCCTGTGCCTGAAATCCGGTAATGCGGTGATTCTGCGTGGCGGCTCGGAAGCGTTCCACAGCAACCAGGCCATTGCCGCCTGCGTACACGAAGGCCTGCGCGTGGCTGGCCTGCCGCAGCACGTGGTGCAGGTGCTGGAAACCACCGACCGCGCCGCCGTGGGCGAGCTGATTACCCAGACCGAGTTTGTGGATGTGATTGTGCCGCGTGGTGGCAAAGGCCTGATCGAGCGCATCACCCGCGATGCACGGGTACCGGTGATCAAGCACCTGGACGGCAACTGCCATGTTTATATCGACGACACGGCCAACCCGGAAAAAGCCTTCAATATCGCGCTGAATGCCAAAACCCACCGCTACGGTACCTGTAACACCATGGAAACCCTGCTGGTGCACACCGCTTTTGCCGAGTTTATCTTGCCAAGGTTGGCCGCAGCGTACTGGGAAAAGGGCGTAGAGCTGCGTGGTTGCGAACGCACACGCGGCATTCTGGGTGACAAGGTGGTACCGGCTACTCTCGATGACTGGAGTACCGAATACCTGGCACCGGTGCTGGCCATCAAGGTGGTGGGGGGTATCGACGATGCCATCGAGCACATCAACCATTACGGTAGCCACCATACCGACGCCATCGTGACCGACGACTATGCCCGTTCGCGCCAGTTCCTGCGCGAGGTGGATTCGGCCAGCGTGATGGTCAATGCCAGTACCCGCTTTGCCGATGGTTTCGAGTACGGTCTAGGGGCTGAAATCGGTATTTCTACTGACAAGATCCATGCGCGTGGCCCGGTCGGGCTGCATGGCCTGACCAGCCAGAAGTGGATCGTACTGGGCGACGGTCAGGTACGAGGCTAGCCATAGCGTGCCTTGATGCAGGCAAGGGGCGGCCAGTACGGCTGCCCCGGCACGACAAAGCACGCGTGCCCGTCTTGGCCGGGCTCGTTTTGCACCAGGGGGGCCAGCATGTCTGCGAAAGTCCAGGTGGACGACCACCTCCTTGCCGATGCCGTACTTGGCGAGCGCATCCGGCTGGTTGCCAGGCGTGGCTTTGTGGCCAGCCTGTCCACGCCTGTGGCGGCTGCACTCTTGCTGTATCTGAGCCATGCCGAGCACCTGGCCGATCTGCAGCCGCTGTATACCTGGAGTGTGTTGATCACCCTGATCGTCATCGTCAATCTGGCCTGCTGTTTCCCCCAGGCGCTGGCTGAGACGCAGCCAGCCAACAAACAGCGCTGGGTGCGCCTCTACCTTGGTTCCAAATGCCTGCTGGGGCTGGGTTGGGGGGCCAGTGTGTGGTTTCTGATGCCGATTGCCACCCCGGTATTCGGCATGATGGTGTACATCATCCTCAGCGGTATCTGCGCCATGGTGGTACTGGTGCATTCGATGTTCTGGACATCGGTCGTGGTTTTCCTGCTGGGTATCTACCTGCCGGTCTTGCTGTACGCCGTTTTTTACCCCCAGCCGCTGGACGTGTATGTGGCGATTGCCGGTGCCCTCTATGCCTTATTGCTCATTGTCTACAGCGGGGTGGTTAACCGCCAGCTGGTGCAGGGTGTGCGTGCAGCCTTGCAGGCTCGGATGTTGACCGACGCGTTGCTGGAGGCCAATACGCGGGCGGAGCAGTCGCTCACAGCCCTGCAAGCAGAGCACAGCCGTTTACAAGCTGCACTGGGCACTATTCGTAGCATGGCGCACCAGGACGAGCTGACCCAGCTACCCAACCGGCGGGCAGCGATTGCAGCGCTGAACGATCACCTGATGCGATGGGAAAGCGGGCAAGAGGTCTGCAGCCTGATCATGCTGGATATCGACTATTTCAAGACGATCAACGACGCCTACGGCCACGACATTGGCGACGACGTGCTGGTCGCTCTGTCACGCAGGCTGGCAGCACAGCTGAGGCCAAACGACCTGCTGGCGCGCTTTGGTGGCGAAGAGTTCATCATCCTGTTGCCGGGCACACGGTTGCAAGAAGCCGCCTTGCTGGCTAGGCGCTTATGCACGGTGCTGTCTGCCAGCCCGTTGCTATCGGCACCTTTATCCCTGGTCGTCACCGCGTCATTTGGCGTGACCCAGCTTAAAGAAGGGGATGGCCTGCATGACTGGCTGCGCCGTGCCGACCAGGCCATGTACGAGTCCAAACGCATGGGCCGTAACCAATGCACGGCCTTGCATTAACAAGCTCTGGGCCGCATACCGCGTATCACTGTGGCGCGGATACCCGTACTGGCTGTACTTTGGGCTTAATTTTTTAAACAGTTCTGCTGAGCGGAACAATGTGCTTGATTGCGGAATAGCCCCGTGCATACTCCTTGCATAGCGTGCCAGCCAGCCACCCTGGCCAGGCCCATAACAGGAGAGATGCCGTATGTCCCACCCCGTACCGCACGCCGAGCAGGCGCAATGGCTCAGCCAGCTGGGTATTCGTGATGTCGAGCTGGCTTTTGCGGATGTCACCGGTTTTGCCCGCGGCAAAACCTTGCCACGACAGGCTTTCATCGATGGTCAGCAGCTGCGCATTGCGCGCGCCGTTGCGATACAGAGCTGCGTAGGCGAGTTTCCCGATTACCGTTTCTATGGCGAACAAGACCCGGATGTCACCCTGCTGCCCGATATGGCCACCCTGCGCCAGCTGCCTTGGGCCAGCACACCACGGGCGCTGGTGCTGTGTGACTGTATCGATCACGATGGCAGTTTGTCGCCGCTTGCCCCGCGCACGGTGTTGAAACAAGTGCTACAGCGCTACGCTGCACACGGCTGGACGCCGGTGGTGGCGCCCGAGCTGGAGTTTTATCTGTTTGCGGCCAACCCTGACAGTGATGCGCCGTTTCAGCCACCGGCCTTGCGCAGTGGCCGGCGCGAGCGCGGCTTCGATTCGTTCAGCTTCAGTACCCTGAACGACCTGGAAGCGTTCTTTGATGATGTCTATCGAGGCTGCGAAATGCTGGGTATCGCCACCGATACCTGGGTGCACGAGATGGGCCCCAGCCAGTTCGAGATCAACCTCAAGCATGGCGATGCGCTGGCGCTGGCCGACCAGACCTTTCTGTTCAAGACCCTGCTGAAAGAAACCGGCAACAAGCATGGCCTGAATGTGGTGTGCATGGCCAAGCCGCTGGCGGGCGAGCCGGGCAGCTCCATGCACCTGCATCAGAGCGTGGTAGACCGCGACGGTTGCAATATCTTCAGCCTGCCGGATGGCAGCGAAAGCCCGCTGTTTTATGGCTTCATTGCCGGCATGCAGCGCTATCTGGCCGAGCTGATGCCCTTGTACTGCCCCAGCCCCAATTCCTATCGCCGTTTTGTCAAAAATCTGGCGGCACCCGTGAACCTGAGCTGGGGGGTAGATAACCGCTCGGTCGGTTTGCGCGTACCGTTGTCGGCACCGCAGGCGCGCCGTGTGGAAAACCGTTTGCCCGGTTGCGACGCTAACCCCTATTTGTCGCTGGCGGCCAGCCTGGGTGCAGGTCTGCTGGGGATGGAGCAAAACCTGCAGCCCGCCCCGGCGGTAAGCGGTAATGTGTTTTTGCAGCCGGACAGCGGCGATACGCTACCGCGTACGCTCGATGCCGCACTGGAGCGCATGCAGCAAGGCGAGGCGGCCACGCAGCTGTTTGGCAAGGCATTCAGCGAGGCTTATGCGGCGGTGAAAGAGGTGGAGCTCGCCAGCTTCCACAATGAAATTACCGCCTGGGAGCGCCGCTATCTGGGCGTGCTGGCTTGATGGCAGCCATGAAAATGCCCCGCGGAGCGGGGCATTTTCATGCAGGGCGGGAGCGGCCTAGCGTTCTTTGGCCAGCAGCTCGATGATCTCGCTGCGCGTGTAGCCGGTCATATTGCACTGCGCCTCGACAATCCACAGCTCCACCTGCTGGCGGTCGCCCTGGGCGGCCCGTAGCAGCTTGCCGTAGGCTTCCCCGGTCATGTGGCTGGTGGGCGTCAGGACACGGCGCTGGGTATGGGCGGCGTACAGGGTGTGGCTGGGGGGATGGTTTTTCTGTTTTTTGCCCTGGCGGTAAAAGAACCAAGCCAAGCCGGCAAAAAGAATACAGATCACAAGAATGAAGATTCCCAGCACATCAGCCTCCCTTAGGTAACGTACCTGACATGATAATTGAATTGCCTCATTTTGGTGATTGGTAGAAATACGAACACGACAGCATTTGCACCAGATCAAGCAAGGTCGAAGCAGTCATAGGGGCTGCAAGCACGCTTATAGCACAATCTGGATAAGCATCGGACACCCACTGGTAAGGAGAGTTTCATGTACAAACACCTCGCAATTGCACTGGACGGCAGCCATAACGCCCGGCCTGCACTGGTCGAAGCCGTGCGTATTGCCGCGTCGGCCAATAGCCATCTTTCCCTGGTGCACGTCATTTGCCTGCACGATTTTGCCGTAGACAGTGCGGGCCTGCTGGATACGCAAGCATTGTACGACGAGGCCAGAAAACAAGGACAGTCCGTACTGGATGAAGCAGCAGCCTACGCACGGCAACATGGTGTAAAAGACATCAGCCAGCAGCTGCTGGAAGCACCCCAGGGTAGCGAAGCCGCCACCGGGCAACTGGTCGACTTTGCCGCTGAAACCGGGGCGGACCTGCTGGTGATCGGCACGCACGGCCATCGTGGCTGGCGCCACCTGCTGCTAGGCAGCTTTGCCGAGTCGGTACTGCGCAAGAGCACCTTGCCCCTGCTGGTGGTGCGTAACCCGGAAGACGACAACAGCGCAGCGCCAAGCGCAGGCTAAGGTTGGCCGCAGTGTGTGCCAGCAGCCACTGCGGCCCACTGCAACCCTAGCGGCGGCGCGCCAGGATGAAAAACTCGTGGTTGCCGTCGCCACCCTTGATCGGGCTGTCAAACCAGCCCAGCTTGTCAAAGCCCAGCTCGGCCACGCAGCGGCTGATCTTGTCTTCCACGCCGGCATACAGCGAGGCATCGCGCACGATACCACCGTGGCCCAGGCCCTCGCGCCCCACCTCGAACTGCGGCTTGACCAGGCTGAGCAAATAGCCCCCCGGGCGGATCAGCGGCAGCGCGGAAGGGTAGATCAGCGCCACCGAAATAAACGACACGTCGCACACCATCAGGTCGAAGGCTTCGCCGTCGTTGGCCGCCAGCAGCGCGGCGTGGTCCAGCGCACGGGCATTCACCCCTTCAAAATAGCGCACGCGTGCGTCGCTGCGCAGCCGTGCGGCCAACTGGTCGTGCCCGACATCCACCCCCACCACACGGCACACACCGGCCTGCAGCAGGCAGTCGCTAAAGCCGCCGGTAGATTGCCCCACGTCCAGCGCGCGCCAGCCCTGGATATCGTCCAGGCCGGCCGCTGCCAGCGCGCCGGCCATTTTCAGCCCGCCACGCGATACATAGCGGTCGGCTTCGTCCGGCACGATATGGAATACCGCATCATCCGGCAGCTTCTGGCTGGCCTTGCCGATCACGCGCGTGCCCACGCCCTCAGCCACGCTGACGCGGCCAGCCTCGATCAGCTGCTGTGCTGCCGTACGCGACGGGGCCAGGCCCTGTTCTACCAAGAGAAGATCCACGCGCTTCATTCCTGCCCCCTACTGCCAGTACAAAACCGCGCAAGGGTGCGCAATCTGCCCGGTACTGTCAAGGCGGGCTTGGCCGCGCACGATAGCAGTGCGATGATGCATTCATTTATTGCTATCTTCACCCCCACATTTCACCCCAGACAGGTGCCGGTATGGACAATCTGACTTTGCATCCGCACACCGTGCGCGTATTGGGCGCACTGATCGAAAAACAGGCGCTCACCCCCGACAGCTACCCGCTCACCCTGAATGCCCTGCAGTCTGCCTGCAACCAGCTCACCAGCCGTGACCCGGTACTCAGCCTGAGCGAGGCGGACATCAGCAGCGCACTAGACGAGCTGATGGCGCAAAAGCTGGTGGCCGAGCGCATACCGGCAGGCAGCCGCGTGGCCAAGTACGAACACCGGCTGAACTATGCCTGGAATATCGACGGGGCCAGGTTGGCCGCACTGGGCCTGCTGCTGCTGCGTGGTGCCCAGACCAGCGCCGAGCTGCGCACCCGTGCCGGCCGTGTCTACAGCTTTGCCAGCGTGGACGAAGTAGAAACCGCACTGGCGGCACTGGCAGACAAGTACCCCCCGCTGGTAGAAAAACTGCCGCGCCAGCCCGGCGAGCGCGAAGCCCGCTGGGTTCACTTGCTGCACCCGCCAGCCCAGGCCCAGCCCAACCCGGCAGCGCCAGCCGAGCCAGCCTTGCAGGAAAGGGTAGCCCAGCTGGAAGCGCAGCTGGCTACCATGTTGCAGCGCATCGAAGCGCTGGAGGCGCAGCAGCCGAGCGCGTAATATGGCGGCGCTCTTCATGATTAACGGATAACGACAATGACACGCTACACCCTGTTGGCCGCCTTGCTGGCCATGCCCTTTGCCGCCCACGCTGGCGATACCACCCTTGCTGCGGGCAGCGAATACCGCTTTGTTACCCGCATGCCTACCGGCCTGGGCCCTGGCCTGGCGCTGGACTATGTCAAATCGGACAACAAGGACAAGCTGGGCGACAAACCCAGCTTTGGCGCCGCGGGTGTCATGGTCGGCCTGCCGGTACCCATGCTGCTGCGCGTCGACGTAGGCGGCAAGCTGGTGTACCTGGAAGCCAATGGCACGGCCACTGCCGCCATGGCCGGCGGCCGCCTCACCGTTGACCTGCCCGTGAGTGCCGAGGCCTTTGTGCATGGCTTCTATGCCGGCGCCGGTGCCAGCAGCGGCACGGTAAAAGAAGTAATCGACACCATGGCCGGCGTGCGCTGGAGCCCGCTGAAAATGGTGGGGATCGAAGTAGGCTACCGCACGGTAGAAGTAAAGCGTGAAGATGGCCGCCGCAACATCAAGCTGGCTGATGGCGCGTACGCCGGTGTGTCGGCCGCCTTCTGATTAGCCGGCATGCCCAGGCTGACAACCCCCCCGGGTATCCCGAGGGGGTTTTTTGCGGCTGCTTTGGCTGCGGGTACGGTATTGCCCACCGCGCCAGCGGCAAAAGCAGCGATAATCCCCGCTTGAATGTTTAGAGGTATGCGCCATGAGCGACGACAACACCATCCGCCTGTCCAAACGCATGACCGAGCTGGGCTTATGCTCCCGCCGCGAAGCGGACGAATTCATCGAGCAGGGGCTGGTAAAAGTAGATGGCGTGGTAGTCAACGTGCTGGGTAGCCGCGTGCGCCCCGAGCAGACCGTGACGCTGGAAAGCGGCGCGCTGAACGTACAGGCCGAGCGCGTGACCATTTTGCTGTACAAGCCGGTGGGCTTTGTCAGTGGCCCGGCCGAGATGCAGGGCGAGCGCCCGGCCTGGCTGCTGGTCAAGCCGGAAACCCGTGCCGAGCAAGACCGATCTGGCGTCATGTTCCTGAAAAAGCACCAGCACAAGCTGGCCGCAGCGGGCAAGCTGGACGTGGACGCCTCCGGCCTGCTTGTGCTGACGCAGGATGGCCGCGTGGCGCGCAAGCTGCTGGCAGGCGAGTGCGAACAGGAATACCTGGTATGGCTGAAAAACCCTGCCACAGCCGAGCAGCTGGCCACGCTCGGTAAAGGCGTGCTGGTAGAGGGTGATACGCTGGACGCTGCCCGTGTCAGCCGCCAGAGCGACCGCCAGCTGTGCTTTGTGCTGCGCCAGCAGCAGCGCCGCCATATCCAGCGCATGTGCGCCGCTGTGGGGCTGGAGATCGAATGCTTGCACCGCATCCGCATTGGCCGCGTGCGCCTGGGCGATTTGCAGCAGGGGCAGTGGCGCTACTTGCTGGAAAGCGAGAAGTTCTAGGGTGAGCAAGCAAAAGCCCCGGTCACAAGACCGGGGCTTTTGCTTCTGGCGGTTGATGGCCGCTTATTCCTTGCGCGCCAGGCGGTCTTCTTCGAACACCGCAAAGGTTTTCTTGGCGGGTTCCAGTACTTCCCATACCCCTTCAAAGCCGGCGGGGATGACAAAATGCTGGCCAGCGCGAATCTCGGCCACGCTGCCATCGTCGCCCAGCAGGCGCACATGGCCTTCCAGCAGGGTGCAGAATTCGCATTCGGTATATTTGACGCGCCAGGCACCGACACCGCCCGACCACAGGCCGGCATGAAACTGGCCAGTGGGGTCGCTGTAGTGCAGCTCCACGCTTTGTTCGCATTCGCCACTCAGACGGCGTTCTTGCGGGGCGGCAAAGGTATCCGGGGTAATGTCCTGGTGGTGAAATAACACAATCTCATTGGCGCTCGACACGGCCCTACTCCTCTGTACTGGTATCTTTGTACAAGCTGTTGATTATGTTTGACACTGTGGCACAGCCCAAGGTTGGCCGCAAGCCTTGGGCTGTGCCACAACGTGCCTATTGCCAGTCGCCGCGCAGCTGGCTTACGGTTTGTTGCAGCCCGCTGGCAGTAACGTGGGCTGCCGGTACCGGTGCGGCAGCCTTCAGGGCGATCTGCGACCAGGCGCGGCGTGGCCAGCTCAGCATGGCCGGCCCGTAGCGGCGCGAGAAAAAGCTGCCCCACATACCGCATAGCGCCATGGGTACCACCGGTACCGGCGTGCGCGCCACGATTTCTTCGATGCCGCTCTTGAACGGGTTGATCTGGCCATCGTAGGTAATCTTGCCCTCGGGGAAGATGCACACCACTTCGCCTTCGGCCAGCGCAGCGGCTACCGCATCAAACGCCCGTGCCTTGGCTTGCGGGTCTTCCTTGGCCGGGGCAATGGGGATGGCCCGTGCGGTACGGAACACAAAGTTCAGCAGCGGTACCTTGAAGATGTTGTGGTCCATCACGAAGCGCACCGGGCGGCGTACGGCACCGGCCAGAATCAGCGCGTCCATGAAACTGACGTGATTGCAGACCAATACACAGGGGCCTTCTTCCGGGATGTGCTCCAGCCCCTCATGGCGGATGCGGTACAGCGTGTGGGTGGCGATCCACACCAGGAAGCGCATCATGAATTCCGGCAGCAAGCTATAGATATACGCGGCGACCAGCAGGTTCAGCAGCGCGGCAATCAGCAGTACGGTAGGAATGCTGACCCCCATGCCTGCCAGGATGGCGGCAAAGGCGGCGCTGGCCACCATGAACAGCGAGTTCAGGATATTGTTGGCCGCAATGGCGCGCGAGCGGAATGCCGGGGCGGCGCGGCTCTGGATCAGCGCATACAGCGGCACGATATAGAAGCCGCCAAAGATGCCGATCAGGGTGAAGTCTGCCATCAGGCGCCAGTGGCCGATGTCGCGCACAAACGCCAGCCAGTCCAGCGTATGGGCCATGGCTGCCGGGGTGGCAAAGTACAGGTCGATACCAAACAGGCACAGGCCCAGCGAGCCAAAAGGCACCAGGCCCAGCTCTACCTTGCTGCCGGACAGCTTCTCGCACAGCATCGAGCCCAGCCCCACGCCCAGCGAAAACAGCGTCATCAGCAGGGTGTACACACTGGCATCACCGCCCAGCACGTCGCTGGCGTAGGTGGGCAACTTGGACAGATAAATGGCACCCAGAAACCAGAACCACGAGATACCCAGTAGCGATAGCCATACGGCACGGTTCTGTTTGGCCTCGCGGATGATGGCCCAGGTCTGGCGGCCAATGTGCCAGTCTATCGGCAGGTTGGCCGCAGTCGGTGGCGCCGGCGGCATAGCGCGGGCCGAGGCATAGCCCGCCAGCGCGCAGGCCAGCAGGGCGGCAATCAGGGTGAGGCGGCTGGGGTCGGCGTTTACCAGCACGGTGCCGGCTACCTGGCCCAGAATGATAGACACAAAGGTGCCCATTTCGATCAGGCCGTTGCCGCCTACCAGCTCTTGCGGCTTCAGGTATTGCGGCAGCACGCTGAATTTCAGCGGGCCGAACAGGGTGGAGTGGATGCCCATCAGCAGGATGGTGCTCATCAGTATCACGCCGTTATGCAGCCAGAAGCCCAGTGCGGCTACCAGCATGATGGCGATTTCCATCTGCTTGACCACCCTGGCAATGGCCGCCTTGTCGTACTTTTCGCACAGCTGGCCCGCGGTGGCGGAAAACAGGAAGAAGGGCAGGATGAACAGCGCGGCGGCCAGCTGGATCATCAGTTCGGGGGCCAGCCCCAGCATTTTCATACCGTGAAAGTTGATCAGTACCACTACGGCGTTTTTCAGCAGGTTGTCGTTGAAAGCACCAAAAAACTGGGTGATGAACAGCGGTACAAAGCGCCGCGTGCGTAGCAGGTCAAACTGGTTCGGGTGGTGCGCCATGGGGGCGGATCTTTCGCGAGTCCGAAGGACGATGGGCTGATGGTATGCCATCCCGCCCGTTGCTTACAAACCACGCACTATGACATTACCGTTTCGGCAGCGTATGCTAGGGGTCGTTTACCCACGCTGTGCCCATACCATGATCATTAATCCCATCCTCAATAGCGATTCCTACAAACTCAGCCACTGGGCGCAATATCCACCCGGCACGCAGGGTATGTACTCTTACGTGGCGGCACGGGGTGGCACGGCGTCGCATGTGTTGTTTTTTGGCCTGCAGGGCTTGTTGAAGGACTACCTGAGCCAGCGTATTACCCGCGAGCACATCGATGAAGCAGAGGCAGTGGTAACGCTGCACGGCCTGCCATTCAACCGCGCTGGTTTCGAGCGCATCGTGCAGCAGCACGACGGCTACTGGCCGGTACGCATTCGCGCCGTGCCGGAAGGCGAGCTGGTGCCCACCGGCATCCCGATGATCACCATCGAATCCACCGACCCCGAGCTGTTCTGGGTGGTGTCCTTCCTGGAAACCGCGCTGTTGCGCGTGTGGTACCCCATCAGCGTGGCCACGCGCAGCTTCCGTGCCAAGGAAATCATCCGCCGTTACCTGCAGCAAACCGCCGACGATTTGTCCGGCCTGCCGTTCAAGCTGCATGATTTTGGCGCGCGTGGCGTATCCAGCTACGAAAGCTCGGAAATCGGCGGCCTGGCGCATCTGGTGAACTTTCAGGGTAGCGACACGCTGGCCGCGCTGGTGGCGGCGCGCCGCCATTACCACGAGCCGTGCGCGGCGTTTTCCATCCCGGCGGCCGAGCACTCCACCATTACCGCCTGGGGCCGCGCGCAGGAAGGCGAAGCGTTTGCCAATATGCTCAGCCGTTTTGCCAAGCCCGGTGCACTGCTGGCGGTGGTGAGCGACAGCTACGACGTGTTTCACGCCGTGAGCGAGCTATGGGGCGAGCGCCTGCGCCAGCAGGTTATCAATAGCGGCGCCACCGTGGTGATCCGCCCGGACTCCGGCGAGCCGGTGCAAGTGGTGGCCGAGGTGGTGGAAAGGTTGGCCGCTTCGTTCGGCACCACGGTCAACAGCAAAGGCTACCGCCTGCTGAATCACGTGCGCGTGATTCAGGGCGACGGCGTGAACCTGGCCAGTATTGACGCCATCCTGTCGCGGCTGGCCAAGCTGGGCTACAGCGCCGACAACGTCGCGTTCGGCATGGGCGCCGAGCTGCTGCAAAAGCTGGACCGCGACACGCACAAGATGGCGCTGAAATGCTCGGCCATCTGCATTAACGGCGAATGGCGTGATGTGTTCAAAGACCCGGTTACCGACCCCGGCAAGCGCTCGCTGGGGGGGCGTGTAGTAGCGGCGCGCGACAGTCGTGCGGCGTGGGGGGTGAACACTTTGGAGCGCGTATCCGATATTGACCTGCAAATGCGTGTGGTATGGGAAAACGGGCGTCTGCTGGTAGACGAAACCCTGGCCGATATCCGCGCCCGCGCAGCCCTGCACCTGGAGGAAAGATGAGCCCTGAACAAGTGATACAGGCACAGCTGGATGCCTACAACGCCAAGAACCTGGACGCCTTGCTCGCGTGTTACGCGCCGGATGCTTGTATGTACCAGTACCCGGCCACACTGGTGGCGCAGGGGCAGGACGAGATCCGCCAGCGCATGAAACTGCGCTTTGCCGAGCCAGACCTGCATGCCCGGCTGCTGCGCCGCGTGATCGTGGGAGAAGTAGTGATCGATGAAGAAATCGTCACCCGCAATTTCCCGTCCGGGCGCGGCAAGGTGGCGATGACCATGATCTACCGTGTCAAGAACGGCCGCATCGTGGATGCCTCCACCATCATGGGCGAACCCCAGCTGGATTAGGCCAGGCAAACTACAGCCCATCCGTCGGCCATGGTTGGCGGGTTTTTTGCGCTTGCCTAGCCCGGTACGGGCTGGCGTGCCAGGCGGCGGCCCCACAGCAGGGCGGCCAGCATCAGCAAGGCCATTACGCCGTAGCTTAGCCACGGGCCCAGCGCCACATTGCGTGCTATTGGCCAGTGAAAAGCCAGCCAGCTGCGCAGCCCGCATTCACCTATCAGGCCGCCACCCCACAGCAGCGTAAGGTCGCGCCACAGTCGCGCGGACCGGGGTGCCGGGCTGGCCAGCATGGCGGCAGCCGGGCTATCGGGCTGACGTTGTGCGGCGGCTGCCATCAGTACCGCCAGCAGCGGTTTGCCCCACAGTACGCTAGCCAGCATCACCAGCCCGGTCGCGCCGGTGACCAGTGACTCGCGCACCAGCAGCCAGCCACCTATCAGGCCGCCACCCCACAGCAGCGTAAGGTCGCGCCACAGTCGCGCGGACCGGGGTGCCGGGCTGGCCAGCATGGCGGCAGCCGGGCTATCGGGCTGACGTTGTGCGGCGGCTGCCATCAGTACCGCCAGCAGCGGTTTGCCCCACAGTACGCTAGCCAGCATCACCAGCCCGGTCGCGCCGGTGACCAGTGACTCGCGCACCAGCAGCCAGCGCGTGTCACCATCGCCCCAGGCGGCCAGTAGCGACAAACCGATGCCACCCAGTACCAGCAAACTCAGCGCGTCCGGCCGGCGATAGCGGTACAGCTCCCACAAGCTCCACAGCAAAGGCGGCAGGGCAGACCACAGCAGCGCGCCACGCTCGCCCCAGGCGGGCAGGCAGGCGTCGTATACCCACCACGGTAGCAGCAGGTTGGCCGCCAGGTCGGGTAGCAGGGAGCGCCACTTAGCCCGCATCGGCCACCAGCTCGTCCAGTGGCAGCACGCGAATGCTGTTGCCCGGTACATCCATATGGCCCCACAGCCAGTTGAGATGGGCCACCAGGGCCTCGCCGCTCACATAGGGGCGGTCTTTGCAGGTATGGGCGTCGGCCACCACGGTCACGGCGTAGCCCATGGAGGCCGCACGGCGCACGGTGGTATCCACGCAGAAGTCGCTGGCGTAGCCGCCCACCCACAGGTTCTCGATGCCGCGGCTATCCAGATACTGGCGCAAGCTGGTATCGAGGAAGCTGTCGCAGGCGGTTTTTTCGATGACCACATCGCTGTCCAGCCGTGCCAGGCCCGGGTGCAGCTGCCACGCCTCACTACCGCGCGGCAGGTCGTCGGCGTAGTGCTGGATAAAAATCACCTCGTGCTCCTCGCTGCGGGCATGGGCAATCAGCCGGTTCAGCGTGGCCAGCGTTTCCGGGCCACGTGTGGCCAGGGGAGGCATAGCAATCAGGCCGTACTGGAAGTCGATAACAAGCAAGGCGGTGGCGGGCATCAGAAGGGTTCCATGAAAGGTTGGCCGCAGGGCAGTATGCCAGCGCAGTTTACGGCAGCTGACGCAGATAGTCTGGCCAGCGAGTATTTTTACCCGGGTAGACCAGGCCATGGCTCAGGTTGAGTCTGGCAAGCTCGCCGCTTTCGGCCAGATTCGTCATTGCCTTCTCAAAGCGTTGCAGTGCCGGCTTGTCGATAGCGTGTAGTGCATAGCCCATATAGCCGCCTTGCAAGCTGATCGCCGGCTGGATAGGGACGATATTGTTTATGCCGAGTTGTGCCAGCGTATGGCGTGCATTGCGGTCGTTGCTGGCGACCAGGTCCAGCCTTTGTCTTTGCAGCTTGAGCATGCTTTGCATCAGCGTGTCGGCCGTGTCTATTTGCAGGCGCTGCTTGGCGTCTTCAAAGCGCTGGCCCAGCGTCCAGCCGCGTGTCACGCCCAAGCGTAGCCCGGCCAGGCTGTCGAAATGGCCATTCCACTGCACGGTTTGTTCGGCCCGCCGGTACCAGTACAGGGTGTCGACATAAAGCGGGTAGCGCGAAAAGTGCATACTGGCCGCCCGCTCTGCGGTGCGATAGGGGCCGATCAATACATCCGCCTGCCCATGTTGCAGCATGGCCTGCGCCCGGGGCCAGGGGAGTAGCTGGATGCTGCAGACCAGCTGTTCGCGCTGGCACAGGGTGCGGATCATGTCTGCGGCTACGCCGCGTGGCTGTGGCGCCCCAGGCTGCACAATGCCGGGAAAGTCGCTACCGACAAAACGTAGCGGAGCAGCCTGCAGCAGCGGGCAGCACAGCAGGAACAGCAGCCTGTGCGACCAGCTCATCTAGCACTGCCTGCTGCTGGCTTGCGGGCGAGTGGCGCGACAGGCAGGCCGTGGCATGGGGAGATAAGCTGGAATGTCTCGCGTAAAAGGCATGGCATGCTCCTAGCAAGTCTATGGGTATTCTGTCACAAAACCCTTCTGTTTTTATAGTTACATGTATGTAATAAGTAGATTTGATGTCATGGTTCAGCAATAAATCCGCGCATTTATTTCAGCAGACCCGCAGTGCTTGCTATGCTGAAAAACCGAGCTCATGGCAGGACACAAGATGGTGCAGTTAACTACCCAGCAGGCGTTTGAGCGCTTGCTGTTCCGCGATGGAGAAGGGCGCTACTACGCCCGCTTTGCCGACTATCGCTTGCAGAGCGTGTTCCAGCCATTGTTCTATCGAAGTGGTGGGGTGTTCGGCTATGAAGCGCTACTGCGTGTATACGACACGCAGGGCCGTGCCCTGCGGCCGGATTTGTTTTTCCAGAGCCTGGATACCGACGACCAGATCGACGCCGACCGGCTGGCGCGGGCCTTGCACTTTCGCAACTTTGCCCAGGCCCGTGTGCCGGGCTGCCTGAGCCTGAACCTGATTCCCTGTACCGTGCTGCACGATAATGGCTACCGCAATAATTTCGACCTGATGATCCGCCGCTGTGCCGAGCTGGGGCTCGAAACGTCGCAGGTGATTCTGGAAGTACTGGAATACGAGATCGAGCAAAGCCCGCTGCAGCTGGCGGCCAGCCTGCGTGCGGCCAAAGAGGCCGGTTTTGGTGTGGCGGTGGATGATTTCGGCGCCGTGGCATCCGGCCATGGCCGCGTGAAAGCACTGTGCCCGGATATCATCAAGATTGACCGCAGCCTGCTGCTGGACTACATGCACGGTGATGCCGGCCGTTTGCAGCGCGTGCTGGAGCTGGGCTGGCAAATAGGTAGCCGTATGCTGATAGAAGGTGTGGAAACGGCCGAGCAGCTAGACGCAATGCGTGGGCTGGGGCTGGAGCTGTACCAGGGCTTTCATCTGGCCTACCCAGGTGAGCTGGGGGTGGCCGAGCTGGTGTAGCGGCGCGCAAAACGCATGAAAAAACGCCTGGCGGTGTGTGCCGTCAGGCGTTTTTTATTGGCGATGCTCAGGCGGCGTCGCCATCGTCATCCGCGCTGACCGGGATATACAGCTCGACTACGCTGTCGGCGTGCTCCGGCCCCAGGAAGCGGGCGTCCATGTATTCGAACTCGATGCCGGCCACTGCGGCCAGCCCGGCTTCGGGCAGCCACTCGGTATAGGCGGCGCGGAAGGTATCCGGCAGGCCGCGTACCGGGCCGCGGTGTTCGACGATGGCGTAGTCTTGCTCGGGCACCTCCAGCGCGACCATGCCGTCCGGCACCGGGGTATCGGCGGCCACGGCCACCGCAGCGATGTAGCGGAACTGGCCGTCGGCCTGCGCCTGGCAGATGCCGTAGCTGGCTTCGCTCAGCGGTTTGGCCTCGGCAATGCGCGGTACAAAACGCTGCCACAGCTCGGGGATGGTGCCGTCAGCCGGGCTGGTCCAGGCCATGCCGATAACGCGGAAGGCGGGGTGGGTCACAAGGGTAGGGGTTTGCATGGCGGGCTCCACGGGCGGGTAAGGTTGGCCGCAGCATAGCAAAAAAGCGGCATGCCGGCCTAATGCCACGCACTAGCGGTTTTCTGATGTTTTGTCGTCGCCTGCATCGGGCCGCGGTGTCCGCTGTGCGGACGATATTCAAGATGCCGGTTCCGCCCGGCAGACGGGCAAAGGGGGCGAGTCGTCGCCCCCTTTGCAATCCCCGCCGACCCGGGGCTGCTCGAAACCCCGTGCAAAAAGGCACGCCCCAGGCGCCGCCGAACTCGCCCTTCGCTAACGACTCAGGGCTCAAACAAATCGGCGTCTTAAAACCTGGGGCGTACCGTTTTGCCCGGCTCGCGCCAACGGGATGGGGCGCTTCGTCTACATTCTATCTGGCGGAAAAAGTGCCAGTTGTTTAACTGACGGCATTGGCGTGCCGGCCTGAAAAGCACCGGCACGCCGCTTTGCGGCCAACGTGGCTGTTACAGCAGCACGCGTTCCACGCCGCCGTTACGGGCGTTGTCGACGTACTCTTTCATCCAGTTGTCGCCCAAGATGTGCTTGGCCATCTCCACCACGATGTAGTCGGCCTGGGTGCCGGTGTCGTCGCTGTAGCGGCTCAGACCCTGCAGGCACGACGGGCAGGAGGTGAGGATTTTCACCGGCTTGTCGCTGGCGCCAACCTTGGCCAGGTCTTTGTTGATTTCTTCTTCCTTGCGGAAGCGTACCTGGGTGGCAATGTCGGGGCGGCTGGCGGCAAAGGTGCCGGATTCGCCACAGCAACGGTCGTTCTGCACCACACCGCCGCCCATCAGCTCGTTCACCACCTTGATCGGCTGGTAGGCCTTCATCGGGGTGTGGCAAGGGTCGTGGTACATGTACTTCTGACCGCCGATGCCGTCCAGCTTCAGGCCTTTTTCCATCAGGTATTCGTGGATGTCGATAATGCGGCAGCCCGGGAAGATTTCTTCAAAGCGGTAGTTGGCCAGCTGGTCGTAGCAGGTGCCGCAGCTGACGACCACGGTCTTGATGTCGAGGTAGTTCAGCGTGTTGGCCATGCGGTGGAACAGCACGCGGTTCTCGGTGGTGATCTCATCGCCCTTGTCCTTGTAGCCGGCGCTGGTCTGCGGGTAGCCGCAGCACAGGTAGCCTGGTGGCAGCACGGTCTGGGTGCCCACGTGCCACAGCATGGCCTGGGTGGCCAGGCCTACCTGGCTGAACAGGCGCTCGGAGCCGCAGCCGGGGAAGTAGAACACCGCTTCGGCGTCTTCGCTGACCTTCGGGTTGCGGATCACCGGAATCACGTTAGCGTCTTCCACGTCCAGCAGCGCACGCGCGGTTTTCTTGGGCAGGCCGCCCGGCATCGGCTTGTTGATGAAGTGGATGACCTGCGCCTTCACCTCCGGCTTGCCGATGGTGGCCGGCGGCTGTGCGGTCTGGCTGCCGGTGAGGCCCAGCTTTTTGCCGATGCTGTTGCCCAAGCGTTGCAGCTTGTAGGCACCACCTACCAGGCCAGCGCGAATACCTTTGATGGTGGCCGGATCTTTGGCGGTGAGGAAGGCCATACCCAGCGCGGTGCCGGGGTTGAATTTCTTGTTGCCGGTCTTGCGCAGGAAGTTGCGCATGGCAACCGAGACATCGCCAAAGTCGATTTTCACCGGGCACGGCTTCACGCAGCGGTGGCATACGGTGCAGTGATCGGCCACGTCGGACAGCTCTTCGAAGTGCTTGAGGCTGACACCGCGGCGGGTTTGTTCTTCGTACAGGAAGGCCTCGGTCAGCAGGCCCACGCCCAGAATCTTGTTACGCGGGCTGTACAGCAGGTTGGCGCGCGGCACGTGGGTGGAGCACACCGGTTTGCACTTGCCGCAGCGCAGGCAGTCTTTGACCGAGTCGCTGATGGCGCCCAGATCGGACTGCTCCAGAATCAGCGATTCGGCGCCCAGCAGCGAGAACGATGGCGTGTAGGCCATGCTCAGGTCGGCGCCCGGCAGCAGCTTGCCCTTGTTGAAGTGGCCGTTCGGGTCCACGCGCGCCTTGTAGTCGCGGAAGGGCTGGATTTCTTCTTCGGTGAGGAACTCCAGCTTGGTAATGCCGATGCCGTGTTCGCCGGAGATCACACCGTTCAGGCTGCGCGCCAGTTTCATGATGCGCTCTACCGCACGGTGGGCGGTTTGCAGCATCTCGTAGTCGTCCGAGTTCACGGGCAGGTTGGTGTGCACGTTGCCATCGCCGGCGTGCATGTGCAGCGCCACGAAGGAACGGCCACGCAGCACTTTCTGCTGGATCAGGCCGATGGCTTCGGTGATGGTGCTGTCGGCCTTGCCGTTAAATAGCCCCAGCAGGTCGCTTTGCAGCTCGCGCTTCCAGCTGACGCGCAGCTTGAAGTCGCGCATGGCGATAAACACGCTGGCGGCAGGGTTGGCCACAGCATCTTCCAGCGGGGCCTGCGGCCAACGTGTGCTGTACTCGGCCAGGGGGGTGTCCAGGTTGTCCAGCAGCCACTGCCAGCGGCTACGCACGGCGGTAATCAGCTCCAGCGCGCTTTCGCGGCGGTCGCCGATCAGCTCGTCGGCCGATAGCGTGCCGCCCTCGGTGTCTACCGGCAGGCGGCCGTGGAAGAACTCGGCCAGCTGGTCCAGCAGCTTGATCTTGCTGGCCACGGACAGTTCGATGTTGATGCGCTCGATACCGTCGCTGTAGTCGCCCAGGCGGTCCAGCGGAATCACCACGTCTTCGTTGATCTTGAAGGCGTTGGTATGGCGGGCAATGGCGGCGGTACGGCTGCGGTCCAGCCAGAAGGTCTTGCGTGCCTCGGGGGTGACGGCGATAAAGCCTTCGCCGTGGCGGGCGTTAGCGTAGCGCACCACCTGGCTGGCGGCCTCGGCCACGGCATTTTCGTTATCCGAGACGATGTCGGCAATCAGCACCATTTTCGGGCGGCCACGGCCTTTGGCCTTGGTGGCGTAGCCCACGGCGCGGACATAGCGCCAGTCCAGGTGCTCCAGGCCGGCCAGCTGCACGCCCGCGGCCAGGCCGGCGCCGTTGGGCTTGAAGTAGTCGGTGATTTCCACAATCGCCGGGGTGGCTTCGGCTACGGTGCCGAAAAACTCCAGACAGACAGTGCGGATGTGCGCCGGCATGCGGTGCAGCACAAAGCGTGCACTGGTGATGATGCCGTCGGTGCCTTCTTTCTGCACACCGGGCAGGCCAGCCAGGAATTTGTCGGTGACGTCCTTGCCCAGGCCCACTTTACGGAAGGCGCTGCCAGGGATCACCAGCTCTTCGCTGCTGATCACGGTCTTGCCGTCGTCCTGCAGGCGGGTCACGCGGAAGGTGGCGGTGGCGACATCGTGGATCTTGCCGTAGTTGTGGCCGATGCGTTCCACGAACATCCAGTTGCCGTTGGGGTCCACCATTTTCCAGCTGGCCAGGTTGTCCAGCGTGGTACCCCAGAGCACGGCTTTTTTGCCGCCTGCGTTCATGGCGATGTTACCGCCGATACAGGAGGCTTCGGCCGAGGTGGGGTCCACGGCAAACACCAGGCCGGCTGCGCCGGCAGCTTCGGCTACGCGAGCAGTGACCACGCCGGCACCGCACTGGATGGTGGCGCGCTTGCCGTCCAGGCCGGGCAGCTCGACGAACTCCACGCCCAGGTGGCGGTCCATTTTTTCGGTGTTGATCACTGCGCTGCGGCGGTCCAGCGGCACGGCGCCACCGGTGTAGCCGGTACCACCGCCACGCGGGATGATGGTGAGCTTCAGCTCGATACAGGCTTTCACCAGCGGGGCGATTTCGGCTTCGGTGTCCGGGCACAGCACCACGAAGGGGTACTCTACGCGCCAGTCGGTGGCGTCGGTCACGTGCGATACGCGCGCCAGGCCGTCGAACAGGATGTTGTCGCGACGGGTGATCTTGCCCAAGCGCTTGAGAATGGCGGCGCGCAGCTCGCGGGTTTCGCCAAACTGCTGCTCGAAGGTATCCACCGCGGCGTAGGCGGCGGCAATCATGCGGCCAACCTTGTCGTTGCCGTCGCGGCGTTTTTCCACTTCGCCCAGGCGGTGGCGCAGTGCGCCTACCAGTGCGGTCAGGCGCTGCGGGTTGTCCAGCAGGTCGTCTACCAGGTAGGGGTTGCGGTCTACCACCCAGATATCACCCAGTACCTCGAAAAGCATACGGGCAGAGCGGCCTGTTTTCCGCTCTGCCCGCAGTTCTTCAAGCAGTTGCCACATGGGTGCGCCCAATAGGCGGATGATGATCTCGCGATCCGAATACGAGGTGTAGTTGTACGGAATTTCCCGTACACGCTGCTGGGTGGTGTTGCTCATATGTCCCTGAACTTCGGCAAGTTTTGGATAATTCCCGAAATAGTAGCCGAAATGTTGCGCCGCGAAAAATGCCGCTAACGTCAGGGTTATAGGGAGAATGTAGTTTGGATACGGTTAATTGGCCTGCCATTGCACGAATGTAGCGCCGCAGCTACAAAAACCGGTGCATTATGCCGCGCTGCTGTCATATGAGGTGGCATCGTGCCGGGGCATTTGTTTTGCCGCAGGCCAATGCCACCACACTTTGCTTTAACCCGCATGCGTGGCGAGCTGGTAAGCCAGCTGGCAGGCTTCAAACAGGCTGCCAGGGTCGGCGCGGCCGCTCCCGGCCAGGTCCAGCGCGGTGCCGTGGTCTACCGAGGTGCGGATGATGGGCAGGCCCAGGGTGATATTGATGCCGGCGCCAAAGCTGGCGTGCTTGAGCACCGGCAGGCCCTGGTCGTGGTACATGGCCAGCACGGCATCGCCCTGGGCCAGCTTGTCCGGGTTGAACAGCGTGTCGGCGGGCAAGGGGCCGATGAGCTGCATGCCTTCAGCGCGCAAGGCGGCCAGTACCGGCTCGATCACCTCGATTTCCTCGCGCCCCATGTGGCCGCCTTCGCCTGCGTGCGGGTTCAGCCCGGCCACCAGGATGCGCGGTGCGCTGATGCCGAACTTGCCCACCAAGTCGGCGTGCAAGATGCGCAGCACCTGGGTCAGGCTGTCTGGCGTGATGGCGTCGGCCACGGCGCGTAGCGGCAGGTGGGTGGTGGCCAGCGCCACGCGCATGCCGGCACCGGCCAGCATCATTACGACGCGTGGTGTCGCGGTGCGCTCGGCCAGGTATTCGGTATGGCCGCTGAAGGCCACGCCGGCGTCGTTGATCACGCCTTTGTGCACCGGCGCGGTGACCATGGCGGCAAATTCACCGCGCAGGCAGCCGTCTATGGCCACATCCAGCGTGGCCAGCACGTAGCGGCCGTTGGCCGCATCCAGCTGCCCTGCCACGGTGGGGGCGGCCAACGGTACGTGCCATACCTCCAGTGCGCCGGCCGGGGCGGCTTGCCCGGGCTGGTAATCGTGCAGCGGGGTGTGCAGGCCAAGCTGCGCGGCGCGGCTAGCCAGCAGGTGTTTGTCGGCAATCACCACCAGGCGTGCCGGCAGGCCCAGCTCGGGCAGGCGTAGTACCAGATCGGGGCCGATACCGGCGGGCTCGCCAGCAGTAATGGCCAATACGGGGCGGGAGTGGGGCATGGCAGTTTCCGTAAAAAAAGCCGATGCAGGGATCGGCTTGGCGTGGCGGGCGTGGCCCGGCTTATTTTTCGACCAGGCGGTCATCGATAAAGGCGCTGGCGCGTAGTTGTTCCAGCCAGTCGATGTAGCTTTGCTCGATTTTGCGCTGGCGGATCTGCTGTTTCACCACCAGTTTTTCGCGGTCGGTAGACACATCCTGGCTACGTACGTCTTCCAGCAGGACCAGGTGCCAGCCAAACGGGGTTTTAACCGGCTCGCTGACTTGCTTGGCTTGCAGTTGGCGGAAGGTGCGCTCGAAGTCGGGCACTGTGTCGCCTTCGTTGACCCAGCCCAGATCCCCGCCCAGCGAGGCGGAGCCGTCTTCGGAGAACTGGCGCGCCATGTCTTCAAACTTGGCACCGCGCTTGATGCGGTCTTGTACCTGCAGGATGCGGGCGTAGGCGTCAGTATCCGAGGTGGCTTCGTTGGTTTTCACCAGAATGTGGCGCACCTTGTGCTGTTTGACGTATTGCGGGCCGCTGGTGTCGCGCTTGTCTACCAGCTTGAACAGGTACAGGCTGCCGCTGGCGCGTACCAGCTCGGTGACGCCGCCCACCGGCAGGGTGTCCAGCAGCTGGATAAAGTCTTGCGGCAGGGCACTGGCGTTGCGCCAGCCCAGGTCACCGCCTTGCAGGGCGTTGCTGGCTTCGGAGTAGGCGGCGGCCACCTGGCCAAACGATTTGCCGGCCTTGATCTCGGCCGCTGCTTTCAGCAGTTTCTGGCGGCGTTCTTCTACCTGGGTCGGGGTGGCACGCTCCGGAATATTGACCTGGATGGCGGCCAGGCGATACTCGATACGGTTCAGGCCTGTGGTGGTTTGCTGTACCTGCGCCACTTCCTGGTCGGTTACATTCACGCGGCTGTTGACTTCGCGCTCTTTGATGCGCTCCAGCAGCAGGTCGCTGCGCAGCTGCTCGCGCAGCTTGGCAATGCTGCTGCCGTCTTTTTCCACCAGGGCACGCAGGCCGGCCAGGTCGGTTTTGTTCTGCTGGGCGATGCTCTGCAGCGCCTGGTCCAGCTCCAGCTCGCCGATGCGCAGGCCGTTATTGTTGGCGTATTGCAGCTGTAGCTGTTCGTTGATCATCATGTCCAGCACCTGGCGTGACATCACGTCGGCAGCCGGTGCTTCAATGTTCTGCCGTTGCAGGTTGCCTTGTGCTGCTTGCACACGCTGTGCCAGTTCGGACTGGGTAATGACGCTGTTGTTCACCACGGCAACGATGCGATCTACAGTGGAAATGGCCAGCGCAGGGGTGGCCAGGCAAGCAGAAACCAAGGCGGCAAGGAAAAGCTTTTTCATTATTTGTCTGCAGTCTCGTTGATCTTGCTGTAGCCCGGTATGGCCAGGCGCAGCGTTTCCAGTGGGTTATTGCCTATGCTGCTGAGGTCTTTGAGCTCCAGCTGCAGGAAGAAGGCATTCTTGGTCTTGGTCAGGTCGGTGACATAGCGCTGTGCCACCAGGCGTGTACTCCAGCAGCCTTGCTGGTACTCGATACCGGCCAGCTGCTCCAGCGCTTTTCTGTCGCGCAGCGAGTAGTTCTGCCGCGCCACGGCGTACCACTGCCGTGCCAGCGGCCACTGCCCGGCGATATCCAGCTGGCGCAATGTGTCGCGCTGGCTGCTGGTGCCCACGATTTCATCGCGGCCATAGCGGTAGCGCACACTCACGGCTTTGCCAGGGGCCGGGTTGTAGCGTAGCTGGGCATTGTAGCGCTCGGTTTTGTCCAGTGTCTGGTTGTACTGGTAGCTGGCGTCCAGACGCAAGGCGCGGCTGATGTCGCCGCCCAGCGTCAGCAGCAGGTCAGAGCCGCCCTGGCTGCGCTGGGTGGTGGTGCCGGCCAGGGTGGTGTCGCTTCTGTCCAGATAAAAGCGTTGACCCACGGCTACGCGCAGTCGTTCCAGGCCGCTATCGTTATCCAGCATGCGGCTGGTGACCGCTGCGGTGATCTGGTTGGCCGCATTGATGCGGTCGTAGCCGGAAAAGCGGTTTTCGGTGAACAGCTGCGCAAAGTTGAAGTCGTTTTCCGAGGTGTCAAAGTTGGGCAGGTTGCTTTGGTCGGTACTGGGGATGTGTACGTAGTACAGCCGTGGCTCCAGCGTCTGGCTAACCGCCTTGCCATGCAGGGTGCTGTCGCGTTCGAACACCAGGCCGCTGTCCAGGCTGGTCACCGGCAGGGTACGGTCCAGGGTATAGCCTGCCTGCCCCTTGTAGCTATCCAGCTGGTAGCGGGTATGGTGCAGGCCGATTTTGGGGCGGATGAAGCCCCATGGCCGCTCCAGTGCCCAGGTCACGCTGGGGTAGGCCACCGTACGCCAGCCTTCCAGCTTGCTGCGGTGGTCAAAACGGGTGATTTCGCTTTCCAGCGCCAGGCGGAAGTCACCCAGCTGCTGGTTACTGGTGGCCACCAGCTGCGGTACACGGGCGTAGGGCTCTTCCACGCTGCCGGTGCTGTCTTGCAGGGTCTGGTAGCGCTGAGCCTTGAGCGTGATGCTGGCCCAGCCCGGGTTGTACGCCAGCCAGGCTTCGCGCAGCAGGTTTACGTTGGCCGCCGCACTGTTGCGGTCGCCAAAATCCTTGAAATAGTCGCTATCCGATACCTTGGTGCCATTCACGCCGGCGCTCAGCTGGCTGTTCAGGTTCTGGGTATGGGTGAGCTGCCACAGTGCGCGCTTTTTGTCTGCCTTGGTATCGTCCAGCTGTTCCGTGCTGATCTTGCCGCTGTAGTCCGGCTGCAGGTAGCGCCCTTCTACCCCCATCATCAGGCCGCGCTGGGCCATGTAGGTGGGGGTAATGGTGGCATCCATATTGGGTGCGATGTTCCAGTAGTAGGGCACGGCCAGCTGCAGGCCGTCACTACCGGTTTTTACCGTGGGGAACAGCAGGCCGCTCTTGCGCCCGCCATCCAGCGGGAAGTCGATCCACGGCGTGTACAGGATGGGCACGCCCTGGAACTCGATACGCGCATTGCGCGCCACGCCCACGTTGCGGCCATAGTCCAGGTCGATGGTGCCGGCCTTCAGGTACCAGGAATCGTCGTTGGGCTCGCAGGTATTGGCGCGGGTGCCTTGCAGCTGGTACAGCCCTTTGCCTTGCATGCGCAGGGCATCGGCCTTGCCGCGCAGGGAGCGGCCCTTGTCCTGGAAAGCAAAGTCGGCCTGGCTGGCGCTGCCGGTTTGCGCGTCCAGATAGCTTTCCAGGTTGTCGCCTTCAATCGTGCTGCCCGCCTGACGCAGGGTGGCACGCTGCCCGGCGCGGACGTATTGCTTGTCCACGTAGTATTCCAGCCAGTCGGCCTCAAACTGCTGGCCATCACGCTCGGCGCGCACATTGCCTTCGGCTTTGAGCTGTACGTTCATCTGGCCATCGATACGATCGGCCTCGATGTGCAACACCCCGGTGGACACGGCGTCGGCCAGGGCAGGGGTGCACAGGAACAGCGGGAACATGGCCGCAGCAAGCGGCGATAGGCGAAAGCGTGGCGGCATCGGGCTGTGTCGGCCCGGCGCGTGTTGGGGCCGGGCAAAGCGGTTACAATCGCTGCATTGTACCCAATTTACTGGTATACGCGACTATGCAGCGATTAGAAGCCCTGAAGGCGTGGCTGGCCACGCAGTTTCCCGGCCAGGACGTGGCCGTAGAGTTTGCCGCGGCCGACGCCGATTTCCGCCGTTATTTCCGAGCCACGCTGGCTGATGGCAGTACCCGCATCGTGATGGACGCCCCGCCAGAGCACAAAAACACCGACAGCTTCGTCAGCGTGCGCGCACTGTTTGCCCCTGCGGCCAACGTGCCCGCCATTTACGCCCGCGACGCAGAGCAGGGCTTCATGCTGCTGCAGGACATGGGCAAGGTGACCTACCTGGCCGCGCTGCTGCACGACGAGCGCACCCTGGTGCACAAACACCTGCTGCTGGAGGCGGTAGACACGCTGGTCGCCATCCAGAAACTGAGCCAGCCGGACGTGTTGCCCGTATTCGACCGTGCTTTCCAGCTGCGTGAAGTCAACCTGCTGCCAGAGTGGTTTGCCACCAAAGAGCTGGGCAAGCCGCTGACCTTTGCCCAACGCAAGCTGTGGGATGCCGGCATCAATGTGCTGCTGCCCGCCATCGATGCCCAGGCCAAGGTGTACATGCACCGCGACTTTACCGTGCGCAACCTGATGCTCACGACCGGCCAGCCGGGCGTGCTGGACTTCCAGGACGCGGTATACGGCCCCATCGCCTACGACCTGGTGTCGCTGCTGCGCGACGCCTTTATCGGCTGGGACGAAGAGTTCGTGCTGGATGTGGTGGTGCGCTACTGGGAAAAAGCCCGTGCCGCCGGCCTGCCGGTACCGGCGCAGATCGACGATTTCTATCGAGACTTCGAGTGGGCCGGTATCCAGCGCCACCTCAAGATCGTGGGCCTGTTTGCCCGCCTGGCGCACCGCGACGGCAAAACCCAGTACCTGGCCGAGATCCCGCGCTTCCTGCGCTACCTCAAGAAAGCCACGCGCCGCTACGGCGAGCTGCTGCCGCTGTTCCAGCTGCTGGCCGACCTGGTGGGCCTGGACGAAGAAGACAACGACGATAGCATCCAGTCGGTGTTCAGCCACACCCGCATTGCCTCGGACGAGTAAACCATGCACGCCATGATCCTGGCCGCCGGGCGCGGCGAACGCATGCGCCCGCTCACCGACCATACCCCCAAGCCGCTGCTGGACGTGGGTGGCCAGCCGCTGATCGTGTGGCATATCCAAAGGTTGGCCGCAGCCGGCTTTACTGATATCGCCATCAACCACGCCTGGCTGGGTAGCCAGATCGAGGCCGCGCTGGGCGACGGCAGCCGCTACGGCGTGCGCCTGGCTTACTCGGCAGAAAGCACTGCGCTGGAAACCGCCGGCGGCATTGCCACCGCCTTGCCGCTGCTGGGCGATGCACCGTTTCTGGTGGTCAATGGCGACGTGCTGACCGATGTGGATTTCGCCGCGCTGCGGCCAACCCTGGCCGCACTGGATGGCACAAGCCGTCTGGCGCATCTGCTGCTGGTCAATAACCCGCCGCACAACCCGGCTGGCGATTTCGGCCTGCTGGCCGCTGGCGGCGTCAGCGCCAGCGCGGCAGACGGCGAAGGGCTGACCTTTTCCGGCATCGGCCTGTACCACCCGGCACTGTTCGCCAACACCCCCGCCGGGCAGCCGGCCAAGCTGGCACCACTGTTGCGCGCCGCCATGGCACAGCAGCAGGTCAGCGGCCAGGCGCACCGTGGCCTGTGGCTGGACGTCGGCACGCCCGAACGCCTGGCCGAGGCCGACGCCATCGCCCGCCGCTGGGCGCGGCCGTGAAGCGGCGCATCCTCGGCATCGACCCCGGTAGCCGTATCTGTGGTTTCGGGGTGATCGACATCGTCGGCAACCAGCGCCATTACGTGGCCTCCGGCGCCATCCGTACGCCACAGGGCGCCAGCCTGGCCGAGCGCGTGAAGGTGCTGGTGACGGGTATCCACCAGGTCATCGACACCTACCAGCCCACCGAGGCGGCGCTGGAGCAGGTGTTCGTCAACGTGAACCCCGCCGCCACGTTGATGCTAGGCCAGGCGCGCGGCGCCTGCATGACGGCGCTGGTGATCAAAGACCTGCCCGTGGCCGAGTACACCGCGCTGCAGGTGAAGCAATCAGTGGTGGGGCAGGGCAAGGCGCCCAAGGAGCAGGTGCAGTTCATGGTGGTGACCATGCTCAACCTGTCCGGCACGCCGCAGGCCGACGCCGCCGACGCGCTGGCGGTGGCGCTCACCCACGCCAACCACAGCGGCGGTGCCGTGGGCAAGCTGGCCAAGCTGGGCTACAAGATACGCGGCGGCCGGCTGGTGTAGTCGCCCAGGCTTGCGCCAGGCCAAAGCCGCCGCGGCGCGCTGGCGGCATACTGCGGCCAACCTTGCCAATCGGAGCCTGCCATGTGGAACGACTATGCTATTGCCCGTGCGCTGCACGTCCTTGCCATCGTGATGTGGGTGGGCGGCGTCGGCTTTGTCACCACGGTGCTGATTCCTGCCATTCGCCGCCGTTTTCCCCCAGATCAGCAATACGCCCTGTTCGAGGGCGTAGAGCATCGCTTTGGTGCCCAGGCGCGTTTCTGGGTGCTGCTGGCGCTGGCCAGTGCCGGCTGGATGCTGCACAGCACCGACAGCTGGGCGCGGCTGCGCGATACCGGCTGGCTGCACCTGATGATCGCCGCCTGGCTGCCGTTTTTCCTGCTGCTGTTCGTGCTGGAGCCGTTTATCGTCCACCGCTGGCTGAAGCAGCGCGCGCAGCGCGACCCGGCAGGCACCATGGCGCGGGTGCAGTGGCTGCACGTCGGCCTGCTCGTACTCAGCCTGGCCGCTGTGCTGGCCGGTGTGGTGGGGGCGCATGGTGGCTGGCGTCTGGCTTGATGCCAGTGCTGACGCCAGCACGGCCCTTGCCGTATGCTGCCAGAATGACCTGCCCGAGGCCCTGTGATGCCGCTTTCCACCCCGCACGCCACTGAAACCGACCTGTCCGCGCTGCTGGCGCATCCGGCGCGCTGGCTGCTGGCTACGCGGCCAGCCTTTCTCACGCTGACGCTGGGTGGCGTGCTGCTGGGCCTGGCCATGGCTGGCCCGCAGGCGCTGGCACAGGGTTGGCCGCAAGCGCTGCTGGCGGTGTTGCTGGCCTTGCTGTGCCACGCGGCAGTGAATGTGATTAACGACGTGGCCGACCACGATAACGGCAGCGATGCGGCCAACCTGCAGCGCGAATACCCGTTTACCGGCGGTAGCCGTTTCATTCAGGCCGGTGTGCTCACGCGGCGCCAGATGGTGTTGCTGGCGGCCGGCCTCTTCGCCGTGGTGACGGCTGGCGGCCTGTGGCTGGTGTGGCAGGCGGGCATTGGCCTGTTCTGTACCGGCCTCGCGGGGGTGGTGCTGGGCTGGGTGTATTCCGCGCCGCCGCTGCGGCTTAATAGCCGCGGTCTGGGCGAGCTGACGGTGGCGCTGTGTTTTGCCTTGCTGCCAGTAGGCGTGCTGCAAGTACTGCAGGCACCGGTACCCGCCGGGCTAGCGTGCTTGGCCGCAGGCTACGGCGTGGCTGCCGCCTTGCTGCTGTTTGCCAACCAGTTTCCCGACCGCCAAGCTGATGCGCTGGCCGGCAAGCGCCACTGGGTAGTGCGCCTTAGCCACCCTGCGGCGGTACGCGGCTATCTGCTGCTGGCGGTGCTGGCCATGGTGTTGCCGCTACTGGCCGGCCTGCCGTGGCAGCTGTGCCTGCTGCCCCTGTATTTGCGCGCCTGGCGTGCCTTGCAGCAACAGCAACTGCGCGCCGCCATCATTCCCACTATCATGGCGGCCAACCTTTACCCTTTGTTGCTGGCCGCCAGCCTGTGGCTGCGGCCAACCTTGTGAAAGACACCCCATGATCGGACGACTCAGCGGTACGCTTATCGAGAAACTGCCGCCGCAAATCACTGTGGACGTGAACGGCGTTGGCTACGACGTCGACGTGACCATGACCACCTTCTACCAGCTTCCGGCGCTGGGCCAGAAAACCACGCTGTTTACCCACCTGGTCGTGCGCGAGGACGCGCACCTGCTGTACGGCTTTGCCTCCCGCGACGAGCGCGAAACCTTCCGCCAGCTGATCAAGGTCACCGGCATTGGCGCCAAGATCGCGCTGGCGATCCTGTCTGGTATGAGCACCGACGAGCTGGCCGTGGCGGTGGCCAGCGAAGACCTGAAGCGCTTGTCCAGCGTGCCTGGCATCGGCAAGAAAACCGCCGAGCGCCTGGTGCTGGAGCTGCGCGGCAAGCTGGCCAGCGGCAGCAACCTCACCGTACCCGGCGGCCTGCCGTTTGCTGCCACCCCGGACGACAAGAGCGATATTGTGAACGCGCTGCTGGCGCTGGGTTACAACGATAAAGAAGCCGCCGCCGCCACCAAGGGCCTGCCGCTGGACGTGACCGTCAGCGACGGCGTACGCCTGGCGCTGAAAAACCTGATGAAAGGCTAAAGCCGCTATGCAGAAAGTGCTGCTGATTACCGGTGCTAGCCGTGGCATTGGCGCGGCTACTGCCAGGTTGGCCGCACGCCGTGGCTGGGCGGTAGCCGTGAACTACCATCGCCAGGCCGACGCTGCGCAGGCGGTGGTGGACGCCATCCGAGCCGAGGGCGGCCGCGCCGTGGCACTGGCGGGCGATGTGGCGGATGAGGCGGCAGTACTGCGCCTGTTTGCCGACACCGAAGCCGCGCTGGGGCCGCTGTCGGCACTGGTGAACAACGCCGGCGTGCTGGCCCCGCAAATGGCGCTGGCCGATATGGACGTGGCGCGCTGGCAGCGCATACTGGCCACCAATGTGCTGGGGCCGCTGCTGTGTTGCCGCGAGGCGGTACGGCGTTTGTCCACCCGCCGCAGCGGGCAGGGCGGTGCCATTGTCAATGTGTCGTCGGCGGCAGCGCGGCTGGGCTCACCCGGCGAGTACGTCGACTACGCCGCCAGCAAAGGCGCGCTGGATACGCTGACGCTGGGCCTGGCCAAAGAAGTGGCGGCCGAGGGCATACGCGTCAACGGTGTGCGCCCCGGTTTTATCTACACCGACATGCACGCCGACGGCGGCGAGCCCGGCCGGGTCGACCGCGTCAAGGCCGGCATACCGCTGCAGCGCGGCGGCCAACCCGAAGAAGTCGCAGCGGCCATCCTGTGGCTGCTGTCCGACGAAGCCTCGTTTACAACCGGCCATATGCTGGACGTGGCCGGCGGCCGCTAGGCATTCACCTTTAACCTGCAAGGACTCCTCATGGCCAACGTAGCCGTACTGATCGACGCCGACAATGTGTCGCCCGCCTGGATAGAAGACGTGCTGGAAGAAGCCGGCAAGCTTGGCGTGCTTGCGCTCAAGCGCGTGTACGGTGATTTCAGCCGCCACGACAAAGCCTGGCGCGACCTGTGCGCGCGCTTTGCCATCCACCCCATACAGCAGTTTCCCAATACCAAGGGCAAGAACGCGTCCGACATCACCCTGGTGATCGACGCCATGGACATGCTGCATTCCGGCCGCTACCACAGCTTTTGCCTGGTCTCCAGCGACAGTGATTTTTCGCGCCTGGCCACCCGCCTGCGCGAAGACGGGCTGGAGGTGTGGGGCTTTGGCGAAGAGAAAACCCCCGGCGCCTTTGTGAACGCCTGCAGCAAGTTCGTGTACGTGGAGGTGCTGGCGCTGGACGATGTGGCCGCCAAGGTCGACGACGCCGGTGGCAAAGAAGAAGCCGCCAGCTCGGGCAAAGCAGCCCAGGCCAGCCGCGTGCTGCGCCCGCTGGATAAAAAGCTGCGCGCGCAGTTCCAGAAAGGCATCGAAAGCATGGACGACGACGAAGGCTGGGCCGACCTGGGCGGTGTAGGCAGCCTGCTGGGGCAGTGGATGCCGGACTTCGACCCGCGTAATTACGGCTTTGCCAAGCTGTCCGACCTGGTGGTGAAATCCGGCTGGTTCGACGTACATAAAGCCAGCAGCGGCCGTGGCGGCGTGTCCATCCGCCTGAAGCCGGGGCGCAAGGGCGGGCGCTAGGCGGCGGACACCTGCGGCCAACGTTGGCCGCAGTAGCCGGCCTGCAGTGGTAACATCAGCCCATTGCCTGTTAGCGATTTCGTCATGATCCAGACCGATAACCTGATCGGCGGCGCACCCGAGCGCCGCATTGTTACCCCGCAGCGTGCTTCCGAGCAGGAAGAGGCGCTGGAGCGTGCGCTGCGCCCCAAGATGCTGGACGAGTACGTGGGCCAGAAAAAGGCGCGCGAGCAGCTGGAAATCTTTATCGAGGCCGCCAAAAAACGCGGCGAGGCGCTGGACCACGTGCTGCTGTTCGGCCCGCCGGGCCTGGGCAAGACCACGCTGGCGCACATTGTGGCGCGCGAGATGGGTGTGAACCTGCGCCAGACCAGCGGCCCGGTGCTGGAGCGCGCCGGCGACCTGGCGGCGCTGCTGACCAACCTGGAGCCGCACGACGTGCTGTTCATCGACGAGATCCACCGCCTCAGCCCGGTGGTAGAAGAGATCCTCTATCCGGCGCTGGAGGATTACCAGATCGACATCATGATCGGCGAAGGCCCGGCTGCGCGCTCGGTCAAAATCGACCTGCCGCCGTTTACGCTGATCGGCGCCACCACCCGCGCCGGCATGCTGACCAACCCGCTGCGCGACCGCTTCGGCATTGTGGCGCGGCTGGAGTTTTATACTGCCGAGGAGCTGACGCGGATTGTCAGCCGCTCGGCCGGTTTGCTGAACGTGGAGCTGGCCGACGACGGCGCTTTCGAAGTGGCGCGCCGCAGCCGGGGTACGCCACGTATTGCCAACCGCCTGCTGCGCCGCGTGCGCGATTATGCCGAGGTGCGCGCCAATGGCATTGTGAGCGCGCAGGTTGCCGACGCGGCGCTGGCCATGCTGGACGTGGACCCGGCCGGGCTGGACGTGATGGACCGCAAATTGCTTCAAGCCATACTGGATAAATTCGGTGGCGGGCCGGTAGGCCTGGACAACGTGGGCGCGGCCATTGGCGAATCCACTGACACCATCGAAGACGTGATCGAACCCTATCTGATCCAGCAGGGCTACCTGCAGCGTACCCCGCGAGGCCGTATGGCCACCGCGCTGGCGTACACGCATTTCGGCCTGCCTGTGAAAGACTGAGCATGAAGCAGAAACTGATCATCAAGACCGGCGAGCCAGGGACCCCGGTGCGCGATAGCCGCGGGCGTTTTGAAGACTGGATCGTACGCGAAATGGGCGAGCAGCCGGGCAGCTGGCGCGTGGTGTGGGTAGCCGCTGGCGAGACACTGCCGCCGGTAGAGCAGGTGGCCGGGGCGGTGATTACCGGCTCGCTGGCCATGGTAAGCGACCGCGCGGCCTGGAGTGAGGCCACGGCGGCCTGGCTACGCGAGGCGCACGCCGCGCAGCTGCCGCTTCTGGGCATCTGCTTTGGCCACCAGCTGCTGGCGCACGCGCTGGGCGGCGAGGTGGGCTACCACCCGCAGGGGCCGGAGGTGGGCTCGGTGCAAATCCAGCGCCATGAGCACGCCGCGGCCGACCCGCTGCTAGGCGGCCTGCCGCCACGCTTTGCGGCCAACGCTTTTCATTGGCAAACGGTGCTGCGCCTGCCGCCAGGCGCTACGCTCTTGGCCAGCAACGAGATGGAGCCGCACCACGCTTTTCGTTTGGGCAATACCTGGGGCTTGCAGTTTCACCCGGAATTCGACGCCGATTCCACCCGCCACTTTATTCAGCTGGCGGCACCCGCGCTGGAAAAAGCCGGACTGCAGCCGCCACAGCTGGCGCAGCAGGTTTGCCCCACGCCCGAGGCGGCCAGCCTGCTGCGCCGCTTCGCCGTTTTGCTGGCCGGGCCCGCCACAGCGTAGAATGCAGCCAAGCCAACCATAGGCATACCAAAAGGGAGAAACCATGTTTTACGCCTTGCTCATCGTCACTCTGGGCGTCGCGCTGCTGACGTCTGTGCTGGTAGCGCGATTTTTCAGCGACGCCGTGCTGAAAATCCTGAAAAGCATCATCGGGCCGGAGCTGGCCGACGCCTGGCGCAAGTACATGAGCTTTGCCATTGTGGTGGTGGGCGTGTCCGGCGGTGTCAGCACGTATGAAATCCAGAAATACCTGCAAACCGGCCGCGAGCAGACCATCGAGCTGACCGGCCCGCGCTGGACCATCGAAATCTACCGCACCGTGATCGATACGCTGTCGCAGATCTCGTGGGTCATGTTGCTGTTCTTCCTGTGCGCCATGGTGGCTTACGTGATCGTGCGGGTTGCCGAAAGCACGCGCGACCAGCGCCGCCAGCGCAAGGAAGACGACGACGCGGTGTAAGCCCTGCTATTCGTTACCATACGGCTCGCCACGCAGGCGGGCCGTTTGTTTTGGAGCCTGCCATGCAACTGCGTCTGATTCTGGGCGACCAGCTTAACGCCGCCCACAGCTGGTACCGCAAACGCCGCGACGACGTGGTGTACGTGCTGATGGAAACCCGTAGCGAAGCCGGCTACGTGCGCCACCACGCGCAGAAAGTGCTGGCGCTGTTTGCCGCCATGCGCGGCTTTGCCGACGCGCTGCAGGCCGCCGGCCACCGCGTGCATTACCTGCGCATTGGTGATGCGGCCAACCAGCACGACTTTGCGGCCAACCTGGCATGGTTGGCCGCACACTATGGCGCCAGCAGCCTGGCCTGCCAGCAGGCCGACGAGCGCAGGGTAGACGCCCTGCTGGCCGCGCTGCCGCAGCAGCTGGGCCTGCCGCTCGCGCAAGTGGACAGCGAGCACTTCTACACCACGCGTGACGAGGCGGCGCGGCTGTTCGGCAGCAAGGGCTGGCGCATGGAAACCTTCTACCGCCGCATGCGGCAGCAGCACGGCGTGCTGCTGGATGCGGCGGGCAAGCCGGAAGGCGGGCAGTGGAACTACGATGCGGCCAACCGCGAGCCCTACCGTGGTGAGGTGGCATTGGCCGCCTGGCCGTTTGCCGCACACGACTTGTCGGCACTGTGGCAGGAGATCGTCGATGCCGGAGTGCAGACGCTGGGCGAGCCGCAGGCCAGTGCGCTGCCGTGGCCGCTGACCCGGCGCGAGGCGCGGGCGTGGCTGGTGGATTTCATCCAGCAGCGGCTGCGCCATTTTGGCCGCTATCAGGATGCGCTGGTGCACGGCGAGGCCTGGCTGTTCCACAGCGGGCTGAGCTTTGCGCTGAATAGCAAAATGCTGTCGCCACACGAGGTGGTGCAGGCTGCCGAGGCCGCCTGGCGCAGCGACCCCACACTGCCGCTGGCTAGCGTGGAGGGGTTCATCCGCCAGATTCTGGGCTGGCGCGAATACGTGCGCGGGGTGTACTGGGCGCGGCCGGATTTTGGCAGCGTCAATGCGCTGCAGCACCGCCGCGCCCTACCGCGCTGGTTCTGGGATGGCGACACCGGCATGGCCTGTGTGGCGCAAGCGGTGCAGGGCAGCCTGCAACACGCCTATGCCCACCATATCCAGCGCCTGATGGTGACCGGCAATATCGCGCTGCTGCTGGGCTGTGACCCGGACGAGGTAGACGCTTGGTATCTGGGCATTTACATCGATGCCTTCGAGTGGGTGGAACAGCCCAATACCCGCGGCATGAGCCAGTGGGCGGATGGCGGTTTCATGGCCAGCAAGCCGTATGTGTCCGGCGGTGCGTATCTGGCTCGCATGGGCGACCACTGTGCGCATTGCCGCTATGCGGTGAAGCAGAAAACCGGCCCCGGTGCCTGCCCGTTCAACAGCCTGTACTGGCATTTTCTGGCACGGCACGAGGCCACACTGGCGGCCAACCATCGGCTGGCCATGCCCTACGCCAGCTGGCGCAAGATGGACGAGGGCGCGCGCCAGGCACTGCTGGCCCAGGCCGAAGCCTACTTGCAGGATGTAGACAGTTTGTAGCACCGGCCATGAAAAATGCCGTCCACCGGGGCGGGGGACGGCATCAGGGTTGGCCGTAACGGCCCGCCACACGCGTTTACAGCGTGACCATGTTGTCGCGGTGTACCAGCTCCGGTTCTACCAGGTAGCCCAGCACGCCTTCGATGTCGCGCGTGGCTTTACGCATGATCAGGCGGGCTTCTTCCGAGCTGTAGTTCACCAGGCCGCGCGATACCTCTTGCCCTTGCTCGTCCACACAGGCCACGGCATCGCCGCGCAGGAAGCTGCCTTCTACCGCGATGACACCGATCGGCAGCAGGCTGGTGCCCTTTTCACGTACCGCCAGCGCGGCGCCGGCATCCAGTACCAGCTTGCCGGACAGCTGCAGGTGGTCTGCCAGCCACTGCTTGCGCGCGGCCAGGCGGGTGGTGGGGGCGTTCAGCTGGGTGCCGATGGCTTCGCCATCGGCCAGGCGTGACAGCACGCTGGCCTCGCGGCCGCTAGCAATCACGGTGGCGGCGCCGCTGCGCGCGGCGCGTTTGGCGGCGATGATCTTGGTGTACATGCCGCCGGTGCCCACGCTGGAGCCCGCACCGCCGGCCATGGCTTCCAGTGCCGGGTTGCCGGCTTCGGCATCGTGGATGAATTCGGCGTTGGGGTCTTTGCGCGGGTCGGCGCTGTACAGGCCGCGCTGGTCGGTGAGAATCACCAGCGCATCGGCCTCGATCAGGTTAGTGACCAGCGCGCCCAGCGTGTCGTTATCGCCAAAGCGGATCTCGCTGGTGACCACGGTGTCGTTCTCGTTGATGATGGGTACCACGCCCAGTGTGAGCAGGGTGGACAGCGTCGTGCGGGCGTTGAGGTAGCGCAGGCGGTCGGACAGGTCTTCGTGGGTCAGCAGTACCTGGGCGGTCTGCAGGCCGTATTCGCGGAAGGCGCTTTCATACGCCTGGCACAGGCCCATCTGGCCCACGGCGGCGGCGGCTTGCAGCTCGTGCACGGCCTTGGGGCGTTTGGCCCAGCCCAGGCGCTGGCAGCCTTCGGCGATGGCGCCGCTGGAAACCAGCACCACTTGTTTGCCACGGCGGCGCAGCTCGGCAATTTCGGCAGCCCAGCGCGCCAGTGCGCCGTGGTCCAGGCCTTTGCCGTCGTTGGTTACCAGGCTGGAGCCTACTTTCACCACGATGCGCGTGGCGGTATGAATCACCGATTGCATCCGTACTGCTTCCTGTTCGACAAAAAACGGAGTACCAGTGTAACGCATTCCGTGCAGATGGTGCGCTGCGTCAGAACTCGCTGCTGGGGCGATATTCCACAAACTGGTAGTAGGCGGTTTGCGAGTCGAGCGTGGTGGTGCGTATCAGCTGCTCGCCCTGCGCGGTCAGCATGCGGAACTCGCGCAGCTTCTGGTATTGACGCCCCGGGATTACCAGCATGGCGGGGCGGCCACTGCGTGGCAGGGCCGGCAGGTGTAGCGCCATCTGGAAATGGTCGTTGGGGTGGGTGATCACCGGCATCAGCATGACGGCGTGGGGTAGTGGGCCCAGCTGTTCCAGGCCGCATTCCGCTTCCATGCCTTCGCCGCGCAGGTTGACCCAGCGTATGACCGCCAGGTGCCATAGCTTGCCCGGCAAGCGCAGCATGGCCAGCTCGCCGGTGCGCAGCGGGTGCTGGGGCGATTCGCCGCGCAGCAACATGCCCGAGGCGCTCAGGTTTTGCATGGTAATGCTGGCCGGCGCGGCGGGCAGTGGCCGGGCAGGTTTGGCCACGGGCGGCACAGTGTCGTCCGGGCTATGTATTTCTACCCCATCCTGTTTGGCGGCCAGTACCGGTGGCATGTGCTCTGGTGGGGTGGCAAAGTCCCAGCTGGCCTGGTTGGCAATAAACCAGCAGGTGGGCAGCAGGGTAACCAGCTCGACTTGTTGCGGGCTGTCGTGCCGGGCATGGCGGCGCTGTGGCGCGCTTTGCCAGGTTTCCATCAGGCGCAGCACGCGGCGGATTTCCTCTGCCAGCAGGGTGTCTTCGCTGTGGTTTTGCGCCAGGCGCTGCAGGCTGAGCAGCTTTTCCAGCAGCTCGTGTTGCAGTGCCTGGGTATCGATAATCCAGCAGTGTGCCGCGGTCTGGCTGGCGGGGAGTTCGCTGTGGAAACGCGGCGGGCTGTCTGTTTCGGGCTGGTAAAGGAAGGCGCCGTGCCGTTCTGGCAGGCGGTCTACCTGTACCAGGTGCAGGCATTTTGCGTACTTGCGGATCAGCAGCAAGGTGTAATCGATTAGCGCGGGCTCCATGCGGTTGCTGCCGGTGAGCCCCAGCAGTAACAGCTGGCGATACAGGGAGCCCAGGCTGTCTTCTTTATCGTTCAGTGCCTTGCTTTCCCAGCCCTGTTGCAACACGTAAAGAAAGATCTGATGGCAGTCGTGCCAGAAGCCTGCCGGCAGCGGCGTGTAGGTACGGGCATACAGCATGGCAAGCTGGCGGGCACTGAGCATGGTGAGGTTCAGTGCTTCGAGCTTGTGGCGGTCCAGCGCAAACAGGCCATGCTCCTGGCTGCGGTCCAGCAGTACACGCTTGAAACCGTTGTGGATCAGGATGGACAGGTGCTGTGCCAGCAGGGCCGCCCTGCGTGCCTTGCTATAGCACGTCAGGTCGCCCGGGCGGGCTTCGGCTTCCAGTACCGGCAGCAGCTTGTCTTGTGCCAACAGGTACAGCCGCAGTAGCTGCAAGCGGCTGGCGGGGGGGAGCTTGATGCAGTTCAGCTGTGCCAGGGCGTCGCGGATCAGCTGTGCGCAGTCAAAAGGCTGCGCATAAGGCAGGTGGTGAAGCCAGGCCTCTAGCTGGTCGGGGTCACACATGACCATAACCGGGTCGAGGTGTGGCGTGTTGAGCGACAGATTCAGCATCAGAAAACGGTACGGCTCCCTCGTTAATGACGAAAGTATATTGAAATATGCAGTAGTGCCGCTAGTAACATTTATGGCAACGGGCTGTCAGGCCGGCCAGACGCGGCACTGCCTGCCAGTAGCTCGCTCAATACGGCACAGGTGCTGTCTACCAACTGCAACATGTGTGCCTCCTCGATAATGTAAGGCGGCATGAAGTACACCGTTTTACCGATCGGCCTGACCAGGCAGCCGCGTGCCAGCATGCCGCTGAAAAATGCCACGGCAAAGTCTGGCCGCTCGCTGTCCACATCAAACGCCCAGATCATGCCCTGCTGGCGGAAGTGTCGTACGGCCGGGTGGGCCGCTACGCGGGCCAGGTGGCGGGTGAAGTTGGCCGCGGTGTCCTGGTTGCGTGCCAGGACGGCTTCTTCTTCAAAGATAGCCAACACGGTGAGCGCTGCACGACAAGCCAAGGCATTGCCCGTGTAGCTGTGCGAATGCAAGAAGCCGCGGCTGACCTCATCGTCGTAAAACGCCTGGTAGACCCTATCGGTCGTGAGTACGCAAGACAGCGGCAGGTAGCCGCCGGTAATGCCCTTGGACAGGCACAGGAAATCCGGGGTGATGCCGGCTTGCTGGTAGGCAAACAGCGTGCCGGTACGGCCAAAACCTACCGCGATTTCATCGGCGATCAGGTGCACCTGGTACTGGTCGCACAGGGTGCGGGCGCGCTGCAGGTACACCGGGTGGTACATGGCCATCCCCGCTGCGCCTTGTACCAGCGGCTCCACGATCAGGGCGGCGATCTCATGGTGTTTTTCATGTAGCAAGGCGGCCAGGGCATCTGCTGCGCGCAAGGCCACGGCTTCTGCACTTTCACCGTCTGCGGCCAACCTGCTGTCCGGGCAGGGCACGCGGTAGTTTTCTTTCAGCAGCGGGGCGTAGGTGGTAGAGAACAGCGGCACATCGGTTACCGCCAGCGCACCGGCGGTTTCACCGTGGTAGCTGTTTTCCAGGCTGACAAAACGCTGTTTGCCGCTTTGTCCGACATTGCGCCAGTAGTGAAAGCTCATCTTCAACGCGATTTCCGTCGCGCTGGCCCCGTCCGAGCCATAAAACGCGTGCCCCAAGCCGGAGAGGGCGGCCAGTTTTTCTGACAGCTCCACTACTGGCTGGTGGGTGAAGCCCGCCAGGATCACGTGTTCCAGCGAATCCAGTTGGTCTTTGATGGCCTGCTTGATACGCGGCTGGTTGTGGCCAAACAGGTTCACCCACCAGGAACTGACCGCATCGATATAGCGCTTGCCGTCGAAATCCTCCAGCCAGATACCATCCGCCCGCGCGATGGGCACGATAGGCAGGGTTTCGTGGCGTTTCATCTGGGTGCATGGGTGCCAAACGGCAGCGCGGCTGCGAGCCAGCCAGTCCTGAGAGTGTTGCGTCATGTTGAGGCCTGAATGGTGAAGTGAGCCCGATGCTAACACGTCTGTATCTGGCCTATCGAACTGACAAAAATTGTCACTTATGACAAAAACGGTCAGGGCGAGCCATGGCCCATGTGCCATGAACGGAAAGTATCTGCCTGAAAATAATAGGTTTTATTTTATTAAAGACCATTGGCATGGTTGTTGCTGTATTGGCCCGGATCTTGCTGCTAGCTGTGCGACACGATGCGCAGTGAGCAAGTTATGCAGAAATTACAATCGGGCTTTACGCTGATCGAGCTGATGATCGTGGTAGCCATCATCGGTATTCTGGCAGCCATCGCCATACCGGCTTACCAGGATTACACACGTCGCGCTTACATCAGCGAAGTGCTGGTCGCCGCCAGCGCGGCTAAAACCGCGGTCGAGGAATACCACGCGACGAATGGCAGCTGGCCGGCGAGTAATGCCAGCGCCGGTATTGCGGATGCCACCGCCTCGCGCGGCAGCAGTATTGCCCGGCTGGATGTGCAGGCTTCCGGTGCGGTGAGCGTTATCAGCGTAGAAGTCAGCAGCAAGATTTTTAGCGGGGCCCACGTGTGGCTGACCCCGCAGGCCACCACCTCCGGCAGTTATCGCTGGGTGTGCAGTGGCGATAACGATTTGACAAGGCTGTTGCCATCCAACTGCCGCAATTGAATCGCTGCAATAAACCAATCCCCCATCTTGCCAATAACCATGGAGTGTCAGTAATGAAACGCGTACAACAGGGTTTTACCCTAATCGAGCTGATGATTGTTGTAGCCATCATCGGTATTCTGGCCGCTATTGCTATTCCGGCCTATCAGGATTACACCAAACGTGCTCACGTGTCGGAAGGTTTGACACTAGCAGCAGCTGCAAAGACCGCTGTGACAGAGTACTACTCTACAAATAATGCTTTCGTCTCAGGTACTGCGCCGCTCAACGCTTCGTACGGCGTGGCAACAAATACTGAGATTAAGGGTAATGCGGTTGAAAAGGTTTCTGTGCTTGCTAGCGGTGTGGTACAGATTACTTACAATTCCAAAGTGGCGAGTGGCACTGCAATATGGTTGAATCCAAGTATTAATAACGGATCGCTGCAATGGAAATGTGCTGCTGCGCCTACTTCTGGTGTAACTAAGCTAGATACTGCAGCCAATGTTGATGCCAAATATGTTCCATCCAACTGCCGTTAATTAAGTGTTAACCCACCAAGGCCCAGCCTTGCATACAACCATGGAGTATTCATTATGAAACGTGTACAACAGGGCTTTACCCTGATCGAACTGATGATCGTTGTAGCTATCATCGGTATTTTGGCAGCCATCGCGATCCCGGCTTATCAGGACTACACCAAGCGTGCCCATGTGTCGGAAGGTCTGACATTGGCTGCTGCGGCAAAGACAGCCGTGACTGAGTACTACGCGACGAATAACGCTTTCGTCTCTGGTACTGCTCCGCTAAATGCTTCGTATGGTCTTGCAACAAACACTGAGATCGTCGGTAACGCTGTTACTAAAGTATCCGTTCTGGCTAGTGGTGTGGTGCAGATTACTTATAACAATAAAGTGACGAGTGGTTCCGCCATTTGGCTGAACCCATCCATTAATAATGGCTCGTTGCAATGGGCATGCTCTTCTGCGCCAACTAGTGGTGTGACCAAGCTGGATACTGCTGCAAATGTTGACGCCAAATACGTTCCATCCAACTGCCGCTAATACAGCAGTTTGATTTAATCAAAGGAGTGTGAAGACACTCCTTTTTTCATTGCCAAAGCCCATGCTACCTACCGCGATCTTGCTTCCTCTCCTGCTTGTCTACATCCTCTCCCTGCTGAATTTTGCCCGTTACAGCCCGATGCAGGATTGGTGGACGAATGCACTGACGCTGGCGCTGATCGCCGTTCCCTTGCTGCTGGGCAGTTGGCAGGCGCGTCGTGATCAAGCCCGCTTTACCACGGTGCCCTGGTTCTTGCCGGGTTTTGCCTTGTGGTGGTTGCTGCTATGGCTAGGCAGCTTGTGGCGATACCAGCAGCACAGCGCAGGGATGTTGCCGTTCGAGCTGTTTGCCGTGCTGTTGGCCGCACTGGGGGCTAGCTTGTTGGCAATGCAGCAACATAGATTGGATAGAGAGCGCGTGGTTGGCTGGCTAGCCTGGTCGGTGCTGATTAGTGCCTTGCTGCAAGCGTTGATCGGCGTGGCGCAAATGGCTGGCTGGGCGCCCTTGGCCGATGGCTGGCTGGTATTCAGCGGGCGAGAGGTAATGGGTAATACCGGCCAGCGTAACCAGTTTGCCCATGTGCTGAGTTGGGGCGTGGTGGCGGCAGCTTATCTGTGGAGCAAGCAGCGTTTGCCGGCAATGTGGGCTGTGGCAGCCGTCGTTTTGCTGGCCTTGCTCACGGCTTGGTCTGGCGGTCGCTTGCCTTTGGCTTATGCGGTGGGGATGGTCCTGGCCGGTTTGTTGTGGCACCGCCGGGCCCCCCAGCTGCGTATTGGCAAGGCTTTGCTGTGGGCGGCAGCTGCGGTGGTGTTTTTTCAGTTTGCTGGTAAGCCTGTAGCGCAGTGGCTGTTTAATGTGGACGTAGTCTCCGGCCTCGACCGCCTGGACCAAGCGGGTTTCGGTGCCCGCCGCCGTGTGGAGTGGGCGAAATGCTGGGAGATTGTGCAGGCTTACCCTTGGCTGGGCACCGGCTATGGCGGCTATGGCTACCAGTCGGTGTGGCTGGAGACCTTTGGCGGCTTGCCCAAGGTGCCGGAAAGCAGCCTGTTTACCCACAGTCATAACCTGATTACGCAGTTGGCCGCCGAAACCGGCGTACCGGCAACACTGTTGGCCGCGGCTGTGGTGGCAGGGGCGCTATGGCCTTACTTGCAGCGCCAGCATGCCACGGCCGAGAACGCTTTCCTGTTGTTGATGGGGGCCATTACGCTAGGGCATTCCATGTTTGAATACCCGCTATGGTATCTGCCATTTTCGTTTGCCTTTTTTGTGGTGCTGGCCCTGTCGCCGAAAGCGGGTGTGGAGCTGGCCTTGCGTGCCAGCATGCGCAGGGTCGGGGCGGTAATTCTCGGCGTAGCGACGCTATTGTATGTAGCCAAGGGCGCGATGGTGTTCCCGCTGCTGGTGGGTAGCCAGAACCCAACGCGTGATATCAAACAGAACCAGTTGCAGATCGAGCAGCTGATCAGCCTGTCGGCCAACCCGTTTTGGCGCTTCGAGTCCGAACTGATGCTGAGCAACTTCCTGGTGCCATCGCCCAACCAGCTGGCGATCAAGCTGCGCCATCATGAGGAACTGGTCGCTTACCGGCCTTACCCCATGTTGCTGTGCAAGCTAGCGATGCTGCGCCAGTGGTCTGGCCAGCCCGTCGCGGCACAAGACAGTTTGCGCATGCTGCAGGCAGCTTACCCGGCTGATGCCCCGCGTTGTGCCATGGTGATTGCCAGTAGTGGTGATACCCGCCTGCAGCCACTACTGGATAAAGCGGCGATGGGGGCTGTCACACAACAGCGTCAGGGCGATGCAGCCTTGGTACGCCAGGTCACCACCGGTTTGCCAGTGCGCCCGCCGCGCTTACCGCACTTTAACTAGCTGTTTTTGCTCGCCAGCCTGGCATCGGCTATGCTTCGGCCTTTGCCAGCGCCGGTGAGCGTGATTCATGTCTGCTTTTCTGATGGGTGACACCAAGCGTGTCCGTATCGCTGCTTTATTGTTGGCCGCGATCACTATTTTTCCTTTTCTGTCGCGTTTCCACTTTTTGCCCTTACCGCAGTGGTGGGGTGAAATCACGGTCGTGTGCTGCGCTGCTTTGGCGAGTTTGCTGTTGCCTGCCACGTCGTTGCCATGGCCGCGTGCGAGCATCTGGATGATGATCATGGCGCTGGTGTGGGCGCTACAGCCGTGGTTTGTACCGGTATTGTTTCCAGGCTTGAATCAGGCGACGGCGCTGGCCTTTGTGGCGCTGTCGGTGTTGGCACTGGCGGTGGTGCGCGTGCGCGTGCGCTGGGGCGCCACGGGGTTGATTACCTTTCTGTGCCAGGCGATTCTGATTGGCACGCTGCTGCAGTCCCTCATCGGTTTGGCGCAGGTTACCGGGCTGGCGCAGGCCATGGGGGGCGTGTTGTTCTACGACAGCAGCCACCCCACGACCAATGTGTTCGGCCACATCGGCCAACGTAACCAGTATGCGCATTATCTGACCTGGGGCGTGGTGGCTGCGGCCTGGTTACTGGCGAGTGGCCAGCTGGTGCAGCGCCGGCTATGGCTGGCGATTGCTTGGCTGTCGCTGTCGATTGCCTTTGCTGGCTCACGTACGGTGCTGTTGTACGCTTTTGCCCTGGCTGTGCTGGCGGGCTGGTGGCATTGGCGTTTGCGGGTGCCGCAGTCGGCAAAGATGATGCGGGTGATGTGGCTAGCCGTGGCGCTGATGGTAGCGATGCAGTTTGCCCTGCCGCTGGGCGAAAAACTGCTGGCGCCACTGTTGCATGGCCCTGTGGCGGCTAGCGGGCTGGAAAGGTTGGCCGCAAACAGCGATGGCATGGGTGCACGGCGTTTGGCCGAGTGGGGCAAGGCCTGGATTGTGTTTATCGAACACCCGGGCTACGGCTTTGGCTGGTATCAGTACGCCTCGGAGAGCGTGCGTTTGCAGATGCTGCCGCAGTTTGCCAATGCCGGCGTTAATAGCGGCCTGTTTGCCAATGCCCACAATCTGGTGTTCCAGTTGCTGGCCGAAATGGGCCTGGCTGGCACCTTGTGTGCGTTGCTGGGTTTTGCTTGGGCAGCCTGGCCTTACTTTGGTCGCCGGGTCGAGCCGGTACACCTGGTGCCGTTGGCCATCATGGCCATCACCCTGATCCACAGCATGCTGGAATACCCGCTGTGGTACCTGTATTTTCCTGCGGTCATGGTGATGATGCTGGCACTGGCACCAGAGACAGATGAGGCTCCGCTAGGCTGGGTGGCGCCCGTGTATGCAGTGTTGGCCGTAGCGTTGTTGCTGTTGGCCGCCTATGGCAGCTGGCGCTATCGCGAGATGCAGGGTTTGTATTACCCCACTACCCAGCGCCAGCAACAGCGGCTGGAGCAGATCATCCGCCACGAACCTATGTTTGCCTCGCACGCGCTGGGCTTGCTGGATGACGTTATTACGCCCACGCCGCAGGCTTTGAAAACGCAGCGTCATTGGCTGGAGCGCATGGCTGCATTCCGGCCGTACCCGGACGTATTGCGTCGCAAGGCGCAGATGGAAGCGCTGGCGGGTGAGCAGGACAAGGCGGCGCATACCTTTAGCCTGGCCTTGGCGTCTTTCCCGACCTATGCGCCCGATTTTCTGGCCGAGCTGGACGAAAACGAGCCAGCCTGGGCGCGCCTGCGTGCGATGGCGCAAGCTGCGACGGACAAACTACCGCCACAGTATCGATAGTTCAAAGCCACCGTCAGGTGGCCTGCTGCACATGAAAAAGCCCGCTTGTGATGCAAGCGGGCTTTGTTTTGCTGAGCTAACCAGTGGCGATCAGGCGTCGATTACCACACCGTGACTGAGCGCCGCCTTCATCTTGCCCAGTGCTTTGGCTTCGATCTGGCGGATACGCTCGGCAGACACGCCAAACTCGGCGGCCAGATCGTGCAGGGTGGCACCGCTGTCATCGGCCAGCCAGCGTGCTTCGATAATCCGGCGGCTGCGCGGGTCCAGCGTGGCCAGTGCGTGCTCGATACCCTCGCCTTGCAGGGTGTCCAGCGCGTGGCGTTCCATGGCGCGGGTAGGCTCGTGATGGCTGTCGGCCAGCCAATCGATCGGGGCAAAGCCGTCGTCGTCGCCATCGTCTGCCATCAGGGCCATATCCTGGCCGCTCATGCGCGTTTCCATTTCGCGGACTTCTTCCGGCTTCACGCCCAGCTGTTCGGCGATAGACTGCGCTTCTTTTTCGGACAGCGCCGAAAACCCCTGCTTCATGCTGCGCAGGTTAAAGAACAGCTTGCGCTGCGGCTTGGTGGTGGCAATGCGCACCAGGCGCCAGTTGCGCAGGATGAATTCGTGAATTTCGGCCTTGATCCAGTGCACGGCAAACGAGAACAAGCGCACGCCGCGGGTAGGCTCGAAGCGCTTTACAGCCTTCATCAGGCCGATATTGCCTTCCTGAATCAGGTCGGCTTGCGGCAGGCCATAGCCGGAGTAGCCGCGGGCGATGGACACCACGACGCGCAGGTGCGACAGCACCAGCCGTTTGGCTGCTTCCAGGTCGCCTTGTTCCTGCTGGCGCGTGGCAAGCTCGAACTCTTCTTCCGGCGTGAGCATGGGAATGCTGTTGACGGTCTGGATGTACTGTTCCAGGCTGCCATTGGCAGAGAGTACGGGCAAAGCAATCGTGGTCATACGCTGATTATCCTTGTGGAAACCTGAGCTTGATCTTAGCACTCCCGGTATGAGAGTGCCAGAAGAGCACAGGTTCCCGGCGATGGCATTTATTTATGATGTTGATAGCGGCTTAGCGGGCGCGTAGGCGGCGCAGATAGTGGCCTGCAGCCAGGCGGGCGCCCACAATGCCCAGCGCAATGCTGCTTGCGGCCAACAGTGCCAGTTCGCCTGGCTGCAGGCTGCGCAGGGTAATGCTTTCGCTGTACAGCTGCGCAAAGCCATTCAATGCTGGGGCGGCTTGCGCCACAAACACACTACACAATGCCCAGCAGCACAGCGTGCTGAGCAGGCCCTGCCACACGGCGTAGTACATGAAAGGGCGGCGGATAAAGCTGTCGGTCGCGCCAATCAGTTTGGCCACTTCGATCTCTTCCTGCCGGGCCAGTATCTGCATGCGGATGCTGTTGTGGGTGATCAGCACCAGTGCCAGGCCAAAGCTGATGCCCAGGAACCACGCTAGCTGCATGGCCAGCTCCAGCAGGCCGTGCAGGCGTTTGGCCCAGGCTGCGTCAAACTGCGCCTGCTCTACCATCGGCAGCCCGGAAAGCTCCCGTTGCAGCATTTCCAGAGCTTCCGGCGTGGCGTCGGCTTTAGGCTGTACGACAAAAGCATGGGGTAGGGGGTTGCTGCCTAGGCCTTCGCCAATGCCGCTCATGCCGCTACGCTGTTCTAGCTGCTGCAGTGCGGCTTCTTTCGAGATGAAACTGAAGCTGGCCACGCGCGGGTGGGTCTGCAGGCTGGCTTGTACGGCGGCCAGGTCGGCTTGTTCGGTGGATAACTCCATGAACAGCGTAATTTGTGGGGTGGCAGTCAGCTTGCCCACCCAGGCTTGTACACTGGTGGCGGCGAGATACAGCGACACTGGCAGCGATAGGGCGATGGCCAGCATCAGCAGATTCAGCAGGCTGCCAATGGGCTGGCGCAACATTTTCAGCAGGGCCAGGCGGGCGTCCTGCCAGTGCAGGTAGAAGTAATGTTTCATGACGCAAACTGGCCCTCGCGCAGGCGGATAATGCGGCGACCGTAGTCTTCCATCAGCGTTTCATCGTGCGCCGAGACAATGACAGTGACGCCTACTTGATGGAAGGATTTGAACAGCTCCATGATGTCCAGCGCGTAGGCGCGGTCCAGGTTGGCGGAGGGTTCGTCGGCCAGCAGAATACTTGGGCGGTGGACTACCGCCCGGGCAATGCACAGCCGCTGTTGCTCACCGCCGGAAAGCCGTACCGGCATCACCTTTTCTTTGCCCAGCAAGCCTACTTTGTCCAGTGCAGCCCGCACACGGCGCGCCGCATCCCGCCGGTCGAAGCCGATGATGTCCAGCGGCAGCATGACATTATCGAACACGCTGCGATCAAACAGGATCTTGTGGTCTTGAAAGACGATGCCGATATGCTGGCGCACGTAGGGCAGCTGGCTGGGGCGCAGCCGGCTCAGGTTCTGGTCGTTTACCAGTACATTGCCGCTGGTGGCGCGTTCTATGCCGGAAATCAGCTTTAATAGTGTGCTTTTACCCGCGCCGGAATGGCCGGCCAGAAACAGCATCTCGCCGCTGTCTATCGTGAAAGACAGGTTCTTGAGCGCATCGTGCCCGCCCGGGTAGCGTTTGCTCACCTGTTCAAACTGGATCATTGCGCCTCCTCATCTGGGGCAAAGGTTGGCCGCAGCAAGCGGGTCTAGTCAAACAGCGCGTCGATGTACGGGCTGGCCTGGAAGGGGCGCAGATCATCAATGCTTTCACCCACGCCGATAAAGCGCAGCGGCACCGGGCGTTGTTTGGCGATAGCGGCAATCACGCCACCTTTGGCGGTGCCGTCCAGCTTGGTGAGTACCAGGCCGGTGAGCCCCAGGGCATCGTCAAACGCGATAACCTGATTGATCGCGTTCTGGCCGATGTTGGCATCCAGCACCAGCATGACTTCGTGCGGGCCATCCGGAATAGCCTTCTGGATCACGCGTTTCACCTTCTTGATTTCTTCCATCAGGTGCAGCTGCGTGGGTAGGCGGCCTGCGGTGTCGGCCAGCACGATATCGATGCCGCGTGCGGTGGCTGCCTGGATGGCGTCGTAACAGACGGCGGCTGCATCACCGCTTTGCTGGGCAATCACGGTCACGTTGTTACGCTCGCCCCACGCCATCAGCTGCTCGCGGGCTGCTGCACGGAAGGTGTCGCCGGCCGCCAGCAACACGCTTTTGCCCTGGCTCTGAAAGTATTTGGCCAGCTTGCCGATGGAGGTCGTCTTGCCCGCACCGTTAACACCCACCATCATGATCACGAAAGGTTTCTTGCCCGCTGTATCCAGCGGCACCTCCAGTGGGCCGATCAACTCACCCAGGGACGACTTCAGGGCGCCCTTGAGCTCACTGGCGTCCTTCAAGCCATTCAGGCTGACGCGGTCGCGCACGTCTTTCAGCAAGTGGTTGGTGGCATCCACCCCCATGTCGGCGGTGAGTAGAACGGTTTCCAGCTCTTCGTACAGGTCTTCATCGATCTTGCCGCCGCCAAACAGCGTGGCGAGCTGCTTGCCAAGTTTGTCTCGCGTTTTGGACAGTCCGGCTTTCAGGCGTTCGGTCCAGCTGGCTTTGCGCGGGGGTTCTGCTGCTGCCGAGGCAATGACTTCGGCACTTGCCGGTACACCCGGAGCTGGCGTAGCAGCAGGCGCTGCAGGTTCGATAGCAATAGGCTCTGCCACCTTCTCTGTGGCGGCGGTATCGGCTGGCGGGGTTTTTTTCTTGAAGAAGCTGAACATGCTTGTGGAATCTGCGCACAAAATAAAGCCAGATTGTAGCCTTAAAACGGCTGTGCACGGGTGAATGACGTATCAACAAATCGCAAAACGCAAGAATGTATATATAAGGAATAAGCTGGTTAGGTACGCCTGTATCAACAGTTGGGACGGCGCGGCGTTGACGATGTAGAATTCTGCCCTTGAATTCAGGAGGATGCATGACGCAGCAGCGCAACAAGGTTCGTATCATTGGTGGCAAATACCGCAGACGCTTGCTGGATGTGCCAGAAGCAGAGGGTTTGCGGCCAACCCCGGATCGTGTGCGTGAAACACTGTTCAACTGGCTGGGTCAGGAATTGTACGGCAAGCGTTGCCTGGATCTGTTTGCTGGCAGTGGTGCGCTGGGTTTCGAGGCCGCTTCGCGAGAAGCCCCGCGTGTGGTGCTGGTAGAAAAGATGCGTCCGGTGGCGGCTGTGCTGCAAAAGAACAAGCAGCTGTTGGCGGCTACGGAAATCGAGATTCTGGTACAGGACGCGCTGGCGTATCTAAAAAATTGCCGCGAGAAGTTTGACGTGATCTTTGTTGATCCGCCGTACCAGAGCACTTTGCTTGAGCAGGTCCTACCGCAGTTGGCCGCCATTCTGGCGCCAGGCGGCAAGCTGTATATCGAAACACCGCAGCCGTACGACTTTCCGGGATGGCAAGTCGAGCGCAGTTTGCGGGCGGGCAAGGTGCACTCTTGGTTGTTGCGTGCGGAATCGCACGAATAAAGATATAACCCCGCGAACTTGCTTGTGCGAGGGGTGAGTGACAGAATTCACAATGTGGAATACTTGAGGAAATTACTATGGCTTTGATTATTACCGACGAGTGCATCAACTGCGATGTTTGCGAGCCGGAATGTCCGAATAACGCGATTTCGCAGGGCGAGGAGATCTATCAGATCGATCCGAACCTGTGCACGCAGTGCGTTGGCCACTATGACGAGCCGCAGTGCCAGCAAGTCTGTCCGGTAGATTGCATCCCACTGGATCCGGATCGCCCGGAAACCCAGGAAGAGCTGCACAAAAAATACCTGATCATCACTGGCAAGGCCTGAGGCTAAGTGACTGATTCGCAACAAAGCCCCGCCGCGCGCGGGGCTTTTGCTTGGAAATTTAGAAAAATTCTCGAAAAAGCTATTGACGCACCGGCAAGGTGTCTATACTATTCGGGCTTCTTCACGGGGGGATTCCCGAGCGGTCAAAGGGATCAGACTGTAAATCTGACGGCTCAGCCTTCGAAGGTTCGAATCCTTCTCCCCCCACCAGTTGCTATGCATCTTGGCGGCAAGATTGTGAAGTCGTCCGGATCGTAGGCGGGTGTAGCTCAATGGTAGAGCAGAAGCCTTCCAAGCTTACGACGAGGGTTCGATTCCCTTCACCCGCTCCAGGTTGTTGAATGGTTTGTATGTGAAGCTCATGTAGCTCAGGGGTAGAGCACTCCCTTGGTAAGGGAGAGGTCGGCGGTTCAATTCCGCCCATGAGCACCATCATTTAAATGTAGACTTTATTCGTTATCAGGGAATTTGCCATGGCAAAAGAAAAGTTTGCGCGGACCAAGCCGCACGTAAACGTTGGCACCATCGGTCACGTGGACCATGGTAAGACCACTCTGACTGCAGCTATCACCACCATTCTGTCCAAGAAATTCGGCGGCGAAGCTAAAGACTACTCCCAGATCGACAGCGCGCCAGAAGAAAAAGCTCGCGGTATTACCATTAACACCGCTCACGTAGAATACGAAACCGAAGCACGTCACTACGCTCACGTAGACTGCCCAGGTCACGCCGACTACGTTAAAAACATGATTACCGGTGCTGCCCAGATGGACGGCGCTATCCTGGTTTGCTCCGCAGCTGACGGCCCAATGCCACAGACTCGCGAGCACATCCTGCTGTCCCGTCAGGTTGGCGTTCCTTACATCATCGTTTTCCTGAACAAGGCTGACCTGGTGGATGACGCTGAGCTGCTGGAACTGGTTGAAATGGAAGTGCGCGATCTGCTGTCTTCCTACGACTTCCCAGGCGATGACACTCCGATCGTTACCGGTTCCGCTCGTCTGGCACTGGAAGGCGACCAATCCGAATACGGCGAACCAGCGATCTTCCGTCTGGCAGATGCTCTGGATTCCTACATCCCGACACCTGAGCGTGCTATCGACAAGCCGTTCCTGCTGCCGATCGAAGACGTATTCTCCATCTCCGGCCGTGGTACTGTTGTGACCGGTCGTGTAGAGCGCGGTATCGTTAAAGTTGGTGAAGAGCTGGAAATCGTTGGTCTGAAGACCACCGTTAAAACCACCTGCACCGGCGTGGAAATGTTCCGCAAGCTGCTGGACCAAGGTCAAGCTGGCGACAACGTAGGCGTGCTGCTGCGCGGTACCAAGCGTGAAGACGTTGAGCGTGGTCAGGTTCTGGCCAAGCCGGGTTCGATCACTCCGCACACCAAGTTCTCTGCTTCCGTATACGTACTGAGCAAAGACGAAGGCGGCCGTCACACCCCGTTCTTCGCTAACTACCGTCCACAGTTCTACTTCCGTACTACTGACGTGACTGGTGCTGTTAGCCTGTCCGAAGGCGTGGAAATGGTTATGCCAGGCGATAACGTAGAAATCACCGTAGAACTGATCGCTCCGATCGCTATGGAAGAAGGTCTGCGCTTCGCGATCCGTGAAGGTGGCCGCACTGTTGGCGCCGGCGTGGTAGCAAAAATTATCGCTTGATGAAGGTTTTAGGCCAGTAGCTCAATTGGTAGAGTATCGGTCTCCAAAACCGAGGGTTGGGGGTTCGAGACCCTCCTGGCCTGCCAAATAAGACTAACCGGCGTTTACGCCGGTTAGTCTTTTCACGTATAAGCAACGCGAGAATTCATATGGAAATGCAAGATAAGCTTAAGCTTGGCTTGGTTGCTCTGCTGGTTACTGCAGGTGTTGTGGGCTTTTACCTGTTGCCGGAAACCCAAGGCGTGCTGCGCGTGCTGGTTTTTGTTGCTGCTGTTTTGGCTGCCGCTGGGGTATTCTGGTTTTCTGCACCAGGGCGCGAGTTTGTGTCTTACGCGCAAGAGTCGATTGTAGAGGCTCGCAAAGTGGTTTGGCCAACGCGTAAAGAAACGAGCCAAATGACCATGATGGTCTTTGTCTTTGTTTTTGTGCTTGCCTTGTTTATGTGGCTGGTTGACTCGTCGTTGTCCTGGCTCTTCTATGATGTATTGCTTCGTCGAGGTTGATAATGGCTAAGCGTTGGTATGTAGTGCATGCCTACTCGGGTTTCGAGAAGAGTGTGCAGAAAGCATTGAAAGAGCGTATCGAGCGCGAAAGCATGCAGGATCTTTTTGGCCAGGTGCTCGTGCCGGTTGAAGAGGTTGTGGATATCAAGAATGGCAAGCGCTCCATTTCCGAGCGCAAGTTCTTCCCTGGTTATGTGCTGGTCGAAATGGAAATGACCGATGACACTTGGCACCTGGTGAAGAGTACGCCTAAAGTTACCGGTTTTGTCGGTGGTACGGCCAACCGCCCCGCACCTATCTCTGCCAAAGAGGTGGAGTCCATCATGCAGCAGATGCAAGATGGTGTGGAAAAGCCGAAGCCTAAAGTGCTGTTTGAGGTGGGTGAGCGTGTGCGCGTTAATGAAGGCCCGTTTACCGATTTCAATGGTTCGGTAGATGAGGTGAATTACGAGCGCAACAAGCTGCGTGTTTCTGTGCAGATTTTTGGTCGTGATACACCAGTCGAGCTGGATTTTTCCCAGGTCGAGAAGCTGTAACTATTGTTTTTAAAGAAGGTTTTGCGTATACTTACGCCCTTCGTGTGGGAAGCGCTGCATGTGCGGTGCGTTATACCCAAATTTAGGAGCTAAATCGTGGCAAAGAAAATTGTCGGCTATATCAAGCTGCAAGTGCCCGCTGGTAAAGCCAACCCGTCGCCGCCAATCGGCCCGGCTCTTGGTCAGCGCGGTCTGAACATCATGGAATTCTGCAAGGCGTTCAACGCCCAGACTCAAGGCGTTGAGCCAGGTCTGCCGATTCCGGTTGTGATCACTGCTTACGCGGACAAGTCCTTCACTTTCGTGATGAAGACCCCGCCGGCAACCATCCTGCTGAAAAAGGCCGCTGGCATCAAGTCCGGTAGCGCTAAAGCTCACGTGGACAAAGTTGGTAAAGTGACCCGTGCCCAGCTGGAAGAAATTGCTAAAACCAAAGCTCCTGACCTGACTGCTGCCGATCTGGATGCGGCCGTGCGTACTATCGCCGGTTCCGCCCGTTCCATGGGTCTTGAAGTGGAGGGTGTGTAAATGCCTAAGCTGTCCAAACGCGTTCAGGCGCTGAAAGCTCAAGTAGATCGCAACAAACTGTACGCAGTTGAAGAAGCGATTTCCATGGTTAAAACCGCTGCTACTGCCAAGTTCGACGAGTCTATCGACATCGCCGTTAACTTGGGTGTAGATCCACGTAAATCTGACCAAGTAGTTCGTGGCTCCGTTGTGCTGCCGCGTGGTACTGGTAAGTCGGTACGTGTTGCTGTGTTTGCCCAAGGCGCTAACGCCGAAGCTGCTAAAGCTGCTGGTGCTGAAGTTGTCGGTTTCGACGACCTGGCCGAGCAAGTTAAAGCTGGCAACCTGAACTTCGACGTAGTGATTGCTTCCCCGGATGCAATGCGCGTTGTTGGTCAACTGGGTCAGATTCTGGGCCCGCGTGGCCTGATGCCTAACCCGAAAGTTGGTACCGTTACCCCTAACGTCGCTGAAGCTGTGAAAAACGCTAAAGCTGGTCAGGTTCAGTACCGTACCGACAAGGCAGGTATCATTCACGCCACCATCGGCCGCGCTTCTTTCGAAGTTGAAGCCCTGCGTGAAAACTTTGCTGCCCTGGTAGATGCCCTGGTGAAAGCCAAGCCGGCCGCTGCCAAAGGTCAGTATCTGAAGAAAATCGCCGTATCCAGCACCATGGGTGTTGGTGTGCGCGTAGATGTGGCTGCTGCCCAGGCTTAATTGCCCGCAGTAGTGCACACGCTCATGTAGCTCAGGGGTAGAGCACTCCCTTGGTAAGGGAGAGGTCGGCGGTTCAATTCCGCCCATGAGCACCAAGCTTTGGGCTGGTGGGCTTCGGCTCGCCAGATTATCAAAGACCGTAGGTGTGCATAACTTAATGCTCGAAAGAGTAGCCTACGCAGATGGTGTACCCTTAGAAGGCTTTTCAACGTTTACGCTCATGTAGCTCAGGGGTAGAGCACTCCCTTGGTAAGGGAGAGGTCGGCGGTTCAATTCCGCCCATGAGCACCATCCGTTTGTTATGTCTCCTGATTAGGTCGCCGCTGCAAAGAGGGGCAGGATTTCCTGCTTCATTTCAGTCTAGGAGGTGGACCTTGAGTCTCAATATCGAAGATAAAAAGGCGGTCGTAGCTGAAGTATCTGCTCAACTGGCAGATGCACAGACTCTCGTTATCGCTGAATATCGGGGCATCGAGGTTAGCAGCATGACCAAACTCCGCGCCAAGGCGCGTGAGAATGGCGTGTACCTGCGTGTTCTGAAGAACACGCTGGTACGCCGTGCGGTTGCTGGTACCCAGTTCGAAGCGCTGGCTGACCAAATGGTTGGCCCGCTGGTATACGGTGTATCTGCTGACCCGGTAGCTGCTGCCAAGGTGTTGCACCAGTTTGCCAAAGAAGACAACAAGATTGTTGTCAAGGCAGGTTCCTACAACGGCAAAGTGCTGAACGCTGCCGAAGTAGCCGAACTGGCATCTATCCCGAGCCGCGAAGAGCTGCTGTCCAAGCTGCTGTTCGTTATGCAGGCTCCGGTATCCGGTTTTGCCCGCGCTCTGGCCGCACTGGCCGAGCAAAAGCAATCCGAAGCCGCTTAATTCATTCGAAATCAATAGTATTCAGGAGTTATACAAATGGCTATCACTAAAGAAGATATCCTCGAAGCAGTTGCTGGTCTGACTGTTATGGAACTGAACGACCTGGTAAAGGCGTTTGAAGAGAAGTTCGGCGTATCCGCTGCTGCTGTTGCCGTTGCTGGCCCGGCTGCTGGCGCTGCTGCTGCTGAAGAGAAAACCGAATTCGACGTTATCCTGTCCGCTGCTGGCGACAACAAAGTTAACGTGATCAAGGTTGTTCGTGCTATCACTGGTCTGGGCCTGAAAGAAGCCAAAGATCTGGTAGACGGCGCTCCTAAAGCAGTTAAAGAAGGCGTTTCCAAAGCTGAAGCTGAAGACGTTCTGAAGCAACTGACCGAAGCCGGTGCTAAGGCTGAAGTAAAATAATCTTCCTTAGGGAAGATTAGTCAGGCTGGCGGAGTAATCCGCCAGCCTTGTTGCGCTTGTGATGCTTTGCAAGATGGCAAAGGTCAGCATTCAAGTTGTGCGTGGTTGCTGACGTTTGGTTTCTTGCGCCACCCCCCCATGATGGAGACTCTATGAGTTATTCGTTTACTGAGAAGAAGCGTATTCGTAAAAGTTTTGCGAAGCGTAATACTGTTCTCGACGTCCCATTCCTGTTGGCGACCCAGATCGATTCGTACACCGAGTTTCTCCAGCTGGGTGTGCCGTTTGATCAGCGCAAGGATGTAGGCCTGCAGGCTGCATTCAAGTCGATCTTCCCGATCAACAGTCACAATGGTTTTGCACGTCTGGACTTTGTGCATTACGTACTGGGCGACCCGCCGTTCGATGTTCAGGAATGCCAGCTGCGCGGCATTACCTTTGCATCGCCACTGCGTGCACGTATCCGCCTGACCATTCTGGACAAAGAATCGTCCAAGCCTGTTGTAAAAGAAGTGCGCGAAAACGAAGTGTACATGGGTGAAATCCCCCTGATGACTTCGAACGGGTCGTTCATTATCAACGGGACCGAGCGTGTCATCGTTTCCCAGCTGCACCGTTCGCCGGGCGTGTTCTTCGAGCACGATCGCGGCAAAACGCATTCTTCCGGTAAACTGCTGTTCTCCGCCCGCGTGATTCCTTACCGCGGCTCCTGGCTGGACTTCGAGTTCGATGCCAAGGATCAGCTGTTCTTCCGTATCGACCGTCGTCGCAAGATGCCGGTGTCCATCCTGCTGAAGGCACTGGGCTACACCAACGAACGCATTCTGTCCGAGTTCTACAATACCGATACTTTCTACCTCACCGGCAACGGCGTGTTCATGAAAGTAGTGGCCGAGCGCCTGAAGGGCGAAGTCGCCAAGTTCGATATCGTGGGCGAAGACGGCAAACTGATCGTTGCCAAAGACAAGCGCATTACTGCCAAGCACATTCGCGATATCGTTGCGGCCAACCTGGACCGCATCGAAGTACCGTTTGACGTGCTGGTAGGCAAAGTGCTGGCCAATAACGTGGTGAACCCGGAAACCGGCGAGATCATTGCCCGTGCCAACGAGGAAATCACCGACGACCTGCTGGCCAAGATGGATATTCAGGACGTGTCCGAAGTGGACGTGCTGTATACCAACGACCTGGACCACGGTGCTTACATCTCGCAAACCCTGCGTGGTGACGACACCGCTGACCAGCTGTCTGCACGCGTGGCCATCTACCGCATGATGCGCCCAGGCGAGCCGCCAACAGAAGACGCCGTAGAGCAGCTGTTCCAGCGCCTGTTCTTCAACGAAGACAGCTACGATCTGTCCCGTGTTGGCCGCATGAAGTTCAACACCCGTACTTTCCAGTACAAATTCGACGAGAAGTCGCCAGAGTGGTTCAAGACCCTGGTCGGCGAAAAGTTCGGCCACCGTCGTGACGTGACCGACGGCGTGCTGGCGACCGAAGACATCGTTTCCGTGATTGCCATCTTGTGCGAACTGCGCAACGGCCGTGGCGAAGTGGACGATATCGATCACCTGGGCAACCGTCGTGTGCGTTCGGTAGGCGAACTGGCCGAGAACCAGTTCCGCGCTGGCTTGGTGCGTGTTGAGCGTGCCGTGAAAGAGCGTCTGAACCAGGCTGAATCCGACAACCTGATGCCGCATGACCTGATCAACGCCAAACCGGTTTCGGCAGCGATCAAGGAATTCTTCGGCTCCAGTCAGCTGTCGCAGTTCATGGACCAGACCAACCCGCTGTCCGAAGTGACCCACAAGCGCCGTGTATCGGCCCTGGGCCCGGGCGGTCTGACGCGCGAACGTGCCGGCTTTGAAGTACGTGACGTACACCCGACCCACTACGGCCGTGTTTGCCCGATCGAAACGCCGGAAGGTCCGAACATCGGTCTGATCAACTCGCTGTCCGTGTACGCACGTACCAACGAGTTCGGTTTCCTGGAAACCCCTTACCGTAAAGTCATTGACGGTAAAGTGACCAACGAGATCGACTACCTGTCCGCTATCGAAGAAGGCCGCTACGTGATTGCCCAGGCTAACGCCGAGCTGGACGAAGCGGGCAACCTGATCGACGAGCTGGTGACCTGCCGTGAAAAAGGCGAAACCATCCTGGCGACACCAGACCGCGTACAGTACATGGACGTGGCCACTGGTCAGGTGGTATCCGTTGCGGCCTCGCTGATTCCGTTCCTGGAGCATGACGATGCAAACCGTGCCTTGATGGGCGCCAACATGCAACGTCAGGCCGTACCTTGCCTGCGTCCGGAAAAACCGTTCGTCGGTACCGGTATCGAGCGCGATGTGGCTGTCGATTCGGGTACTACCGTGATCGCCCGTCGTGGCGGTGTGGTGGACTACGTTGATGCGAACCGCGTTGTGGTACGTGTAAACGACGAAGAAGCCATGGCCGGTGAAGTAGGTGTCGACATCTACAACCTGACCAAATTTACCCGTTCTAACCAGAACACCAACATCAACCAGCGCCCTATCGTGAAGGTAGGTGACCTGATTGCTCGCGGTGATGTGGTGGCCGACGGCGCCTCTACCGATATCGGCGAGCTGGCACTGGGTCAGAACATGACCATCGCCTTCATGCCGTGGAACGGCTACAACTTCGAAGATTCGATTTTGATCTCCGAAAAAGTCGTTGCCGACGACCGCTACACCTCGATTCACATCGAAGAACTGTCGGTAGTCGCACGTGACACCAAGCTGGGGCCGGAAGAAATCTCCCGCGATATCCCGAACCTGTCCGAGCGCATGGCTGGCCGTCTGGACGACGCCGGTATCGTGTACATCGGTGCAGAAGTGACCGCTGGCGACGTGCTGGTGGGCAAGGTAACGCCGAAAGGTGAAACCCAGCTGACGCCGGAAGAAAAACTGCTGCGCGCCATCTTTGGTGAAAAAGCCTCTGACGTAAAAGACACCTCGCTGCGCGTGCCTACCGGCATGACCGGCACCGTGATCGACGTACAGGTATTCACCCGCGAAGGTATCGAGCGCGACAAGCGTGCCCAGTCCATCATTGATGCAGAACTGAAGCGCTATCGCCTGGACCTGAACGACCAGCTGCGTATTTTCGATAACGATGCATTCAGCCGTATCGAGCGCCTGATCGTGGGCAAGGAAGCCAATGGAGGTCCGAAGCGTCTGGCCAAAGGCACCAAGATCGATACCGAGTACCTGGCCGGCCTGCCGACCAAGCACGATTGGTTCGATATCCGCATGGCCGATGAAGACATCGCCAAGCAGCTGGAGCTGATCAAGGAAAGCCTCTCGCAGAAACGCGAAGAGTTTGACCTGAAGTTCGACGACAAGAAGCGCAAGCTGACCCAGGGCGATGAGCTGCCACCGGGCGTGCAGAAGATGGTCAAGGTGTACATCGCCGTGAAACGTCGCCTGCAAGCAGGTGACAAGATGGCCGGTCGTCACGGTAACAAAGGTGTGGTATCGCGCATCCTGCCAGTGGAAGACATGCCGTACATGGCAGATGGTCGCCCGGTAGACATCGTGCTGAACCCGCTGGGCGTTCCGTCGCGTATGAACATCGGTCAGATTCTGGAAGTGCATCTGGGCTGGGCTGCCAAAGGTATCGGCGAGCGTATCGACCGTATGCTGAAGCAACAGCAAGGCATGGAAGCGCTGCGCAGCTATCTGGAACGCATCTACAACGACACCGGCAAGAAAGTCGAGCTGGTAGACATGTCCGATGCCGAAGTGAAGATGCTGGCCGAGAACCTGCGCAAGGGTATGACCTTTGCTACACCGGTGTTCGACGGTGCCAAAGAGTCGGAAATCATGCATATGCTGAATCTGGCTTACCCGAGCGACGATCCGCATACCGAGCAACTGGGCTTCAACGGCAGCAAAACCCAGATGACCCTGTACGATGGCCGCTCCGGCGAAGCCTTCGATCGCAAGGTAACCGTGGGTGTGATGCACTACCTGAAGCTGCATCACTTGGTAGACGACAAGATGCACGCCCGTTCCACCGGCCCGTACTCGCTGGTGACCCAGCAGCCGCTGGGTGGTAAGGCACAGTTCGGTGGCCAGCGTTTCGGTGAGATGGAAGTGTGGGCACTGGAAGCTTACGGTGCCGCCTACACCCTGCAGGAAATGCTGACTGTGAAGTCGGACGATGTAACCGGTCGTACCAAGATCTACGAGAACATCGTCAAGGGCGAACACAAGATCGATGCCGGCATGCCGGAATCCTTCAACGTGCTGGTGAAGGAAATCCGTTCGCTGGGCCTGGATATCGACCTGGAACGTTATTAATTAGGTAAGGCAGTCTGCGGCCAACGTTGGCCGCAGGCTTCCTCCTGAATGGAGACGCAATGAAAGCTCTGCTCGATCTCTTTAAGCAAGTTACGCAAGAAGAAGAGTTTGATGCGATTAAGATCGGCATCGCCTCCCCGGACAAGATCCGTTCCTGGTCGTTCGGTGAAGTTAAAAAGCCAGAAACCATCAACTACCGGACATTCAAGCCGGAGCGTGATGGCCTGTTCTGCGCACGCATTTTTGGCCCGGTAAAGGACTACGAATGCCTGTGCGGTAAGTACAAACGCCTGAAACATCGCGGTGTAATCTGCGAGAAGTGCGGCGTGGAAGTTACCCTGTCCAAAGTGCGCCGCGAGCGCATGGGTCACATTGAACTGGCGTCGCCTGTTGCGCACATCTGGTTCCTGAAGTCCCTGCCATCCCGTCTGGGTATGGTGCTGGACATGACCCTGCGTGACATCGAACGCGTGCTGTACTTCGAAGCATTCGTGGTGACCGAGCCTGGCCTGACCAGCCTGCAACCACGTCAGCTGCTGACCGAAGAAGACTACCTGGACAAGCTGGACGAGTACGGTGAAGAGTTCGTGGCCCTGATGGGTGCCGAAGCCGTACGTGAACTGCTGAAGAAACTGGACCTGACTTCCGAAATCGAGACCCTGCGTCGCGAACTGGAAGCCACCAGCTCTGATACCAAGATCAAGAAGATCGCCAAGCGCCTGAAAGTGCTGGAGGCCTTCCAGCGTTCCGGCATGAAGCCGGAATGGATGATCATGGAAGTGCTGCCAGTGCTGCCGCCCGAGCTGCGCCCGCTGGTGCCGCTGGATGGTGGCCGCTTCGCCACGTCCGACCTGAACGACCTGTATCGTCGCGTCATCAACCGTAACAACCGTCTGAAGCGCCTGCTCGAGCTGCGTGCCCCGGACATCATCGTGCGTAACGAAAAGCGCATGCTGCAAGAATCGGTTGACTCGCTGCTGGATAACGGTCGTCGCGGTAAAGCCATGACTGGCGCCAACAAGCGTCCGCTGAAGTCGCTGGCTGACATGATCAAGGGTAAGGGCGGTCGCTTCCGTCAGAACTTGCTGGGTAAACGCGTGGACTACTCCGGTCGTTCCGTGATTACCGTGGGCCCGACCCTGCGCCTGCACCAGTGCGGTCTGCCGAAGAAAATGGCACTGGAGCTGTTCAAGCCTTTCATCTTCCACAAGCTGGAAGTACTGGGCCTGGCCTCCACCATCAAGGCTGCCAAGAAGCTGGTAGAGCAGGAAGTGCCGGAAGTATGGGACATCCTGGAAGACGTGATCCGTGAGCATCCGGTACTGCTGAACCGTGCACCTACGCTGCACCGTCTGGGTATCCAGGCTTTCGAACCCCTGCTGATCGAAGGCAAGGCCATTCAGCTGCACCCGCTGGTCTGCGCGGCATTCAACGCCGACTTTGACGGTGACCAGATGGCCGTTCACGTACCGCTGTCGCTGGAAGCGCAGATGGAAGCCCGCACCCTGATGCTGGCCACCAACAACGTGCTGTCCCCAGCCAACGGCGAGCCGATCATCGTTCCTTCCCAGGATATCGTATTGGGTCTGTACTACATGACCCGCGACAAGATCAACGGCCGCAACGAAGGCATGGCTTTCGCTGACACCGCTGAAGTACATCGCGCTTACGAAACCCGCCAGGTGGAACTGGGCACGCGTATTACCGTGCGCCTGAAAGAGTGGGAAAAAGACGATCAAGGCGAATTCGTGGCAGTAACCAAGCGTTACAACACCACTGTTGGCCGCGCGATCCTGTCCGAGATCCTGCCGAAGGGCCTGCCGTTCGAGTTCATCAACCGTGCGTTGAAGAAGAAAGAAATTTCCCGTCTGATCAACGGCTCCTTCCGTCGTTGCGGTATCCGCGACACGGTGATCTTTGCTGACCAGCTGATGTACACCGGTTTTGCCTACTCTACCCGTGGTGGTATTTCCATCTGCGTAGACGACATGCAAATCCCGGCGAAGAAATTCGACCTGCTGGGCGAAGCACAGAAAGAAGTCAAAGAGATCGAAGAGCAATACCGTCAAGGTCTGGTTACCCAGGGCGAACGCTACAACAAGGTAGTGGATATCTGGGGCCGTACTGGCGACAAGATCGCCAAGGCCATGATGGACGAGCTGTCCAAGCAGAAGGTTATCGACCGCGAAGGCAACGAAGTCGATCAAGAGTCGTTCAACTCCATTTACATGATGGCCGACTCGGGCGCCCGGGGTTCCGCAGCGCAGATCAAACAGCTGGCCGGTATGCGTGGTCTGATGGCGAAGCCGGATGGCTCCATTATCGAAACACCAATTACCGCTAACTTCCGCGAAGGTCTGACGGTTCTGCAGTACTTTATCTCCACCCACGGTGCACGTAAGGGTCTGGCGGATACGGCACTGAAGACGGCCAACTCCGGTTACCTGACACGCCGTCTGGTAGACGTCACGCAGGATCTGGTGGTGATCGAGGATGATTGCGGCACCTCCAACGGCTTCGTAATGAAAGCTGTGGTACAGGGTGGTGACGTGATCGAAGCCCTGCGCGACCGTATTCTGGGCCGTGTGACGGCCAGCGACGTGGTGGACCCGTCTACCAGCGAAACCGTGATCGAAGCCGGCACCCTGCTGGACGAAGCCCTGGTTGACCTGATCGACGAGCGTGGCATCGACGAAGTCAAGGTACGTACCGCGATTACTTGCGACACCCGCTACGGCTTGTGCGCACAGTGCTACGGCCGCGACCTGGCACGTGGTAAGCGTGTCAACGCTGGTGAAGCTGTCGGCGTGATCGCTGCACAGTCGATTGGTGAGCCGGGTACCCAGCTGACCATGCGTACCTTCCACATTGGTGGTGCAGCATCGCGAAATGCCGCTGCCAGCCAGGTAGAAGGTAAGTCCAACGGTACCGTACGCTTCTCCAGCCAGATGCGTTACGTGAAGAACAACAAGGAAGAGCTGATCGTGATCAGCCGTTCCGGTGAAGTGGTGATTCACGACGACGTTGGCCGCGAGCGCGAACGCCATAAAGTGCCGTACGGCGCGACCCTGATGGTGACCGACGGTCTGACCATCAAGGCCGGTGCAGTGTTGGCAACATGGGACCCGCACACCCGTCCGATCATCACCGAGTACTCTGGCCGCGTGAAGTTCGAAAACGTGGAAGAGGGCGCAACCGTTGCCAAGCAGACCGACGAAGTCACCGGTCTGTCCACCCTGGTGGTAATCGACAACAAACGCCGCGCCAGCGCACAGTCCAAAATGCTGCGCCCACTGGTGAAGCTGCTGGACGAAAACGGCAACGAAGTGAAACTGGCAGGTTCCGATGCTTCCGTATCGATCACCTTCCAGGTAGGCGCGATCATTACCGTGCGTGATGGCCAGGAAGTCGGTAAAGGTGAAGTGCTGGCACGTATTCCGCAAGAATCGTCCAAGACTCGCGATATTACCGGTGGTCTGCCACGCGTAGCCGAGCTGTTCGAAGCCCGTTCGCCGAAAGATGCCGGCATGCTGGCTGAAGTGACCGGTACTGTTTCCTTCGGTAAGGATACCAAGGGTAAACAACGTCTGATCATTACCGATCTGGACGGTAATGCCTACGAGAGCCTGATCCCGAAAGACAAGCACGTACTGGTGCACGATGGCCAGGTGGTGAACCGCGGCGAATTGATCGTCGATGGTGCTGTTGATCCGCACGACATCCTGCGTCTGCAGGGTATCGAAGCGCTGGCTCGCTACATCGGCCAGGAAGTACAGGAAGTGTACCGTCTGCAGGGTGTGAAGATTAACGACAAACACATCGAGGTGATTGTTCGCCAGATGCTGCGTCGTGTGGTGATCACCGATTCCGGCGATACCGATTTCATCACCGGCGAGCAGGTAGAGCGCGCAGAAGTGCTGGAGACCAACGATCAGATGGCCGCCGAAGGCAAGATTCCTGCACAGTACGACAACGTACTGCTGGGTATTACCAAGGCATCGCTGTCGACTGACTCCTTCATCTCGGCAGCTTCCTTCCAGGAAACTACCCGCGTGCTGACCGAAGCAGCGATCATGGGCAAGAAAGACGATCTGCGTGGTCTGAAAGAAAACGTGATCGTTGGCCGTCTGATCCCGGCAGGTACCGGCCTGGCTTACCACCGCAACCGTCGCCGTCAGAACGCTACTGGCGATCTGAATGTGGAGTTTGCACCGCTGGAAGAGCAGATCGACGCTGGCACTAGTACACACTAAGTTGTACTAATTCCAAAAAACGCTGTCCTATCAACGTCTAACGTTGGCAGGGCAGCGTTATTTCATTGACGCTAAGTGGTTGACTAAAATATAATCCACGTCTTTCTTGGTGGTATGGTGCCGTCAAGAGAATCAACTAGGAACTGATAGTAATGCCAACTATTAACCAACTCGTTCGCAAAGGCCGCACTGCGGTTCTGTCGAAGAGCAAGGTGCCTGCACTGGAGGCCTGCCCGCAGAAGCGTGGCGTGTGCACCCGTGTATACACCACTACCCCGAAGAAACCGAACTCCGCTCTGCGTAAAGTGTGCAAAGTTCGCCTGACCAACGGCTTCGAAGTGATCTCTTACATCGGTGGTGAAGGCCACAACCTGCAGGAACACTCCGTAGTGCTGATCCGTGGCGGTCGTGTAAAAGACTTGCCAGGTGTGCGTTACCACACTGTTCGCGGTTCGCTGGATACTGCTGGCGTTAAAGACCGTAAGCAAGCTCGCTCCAAGTATGGCGCGAAGCGTCCTAAGTAATTTTAGGGCATTAAGCGGCGGATACGTCCGTCGAGTAAGTGGCTGCTTTGTTGAGTAGTCGCGAGCATCAAGCTCAACTGAATATAGTGAAGGAATTGAAATGCCAAGACGCAGAGAAGTGCCTAAGCGCGACATCCTGCCGGATCCGAAGTTTGGTAGCCAGGATCTGACCAAATTCATGAACGTTGTAATGATCGACGGCAAAAAATCTGTTGCTGAACGCATCATTTACGGCGCTCTCGCTCAAATCGAGAAAAAGACCGGCAAAAACGCGGTAGAAGTGTTCAACACTGCTATCTCCAACGCCAAGCCGATCGTTGAAGTAAAAAGCCGCCGTGTAGGTGGTGCAAACTATCAAGTTCCTGTTGAAGTACGTCCTTCCCGTCGTCTGGCGCTGGCAATGCGCTGGCTGCGCGATGCTGCGCGTAAGCGTGGCGAAAAATCCATGGACCTGCGTCTGGCTGGTGAGCTGATCGATGCAGCCGAAGGCCGTGGCGGCGCGATGAAGAAGCGTGACGAAGTTCACCGTATGGCAGAAGCCAACAAGGCGTTCTCGCACTTCCGCTTCTAATATTCATCCTGCGAAAGGATTCTGGCCATGGCTAGGAAAACCCCCATTGAGCGCTACCGTAACATTGGTATCTCTGCTCACATTGATGCTGGTAAGACTACTACCACCGAACGTATCCTGTTCTACACCGGTGTAAACCACAAGATCGGTGAAGTGCATGATGGCGCAGCCACCATGGACTGGATGGAGCAAGAGCAAGAGCGTGGTATTACCATTACTTCCGCTGCAACCACTACCTTCTGGAAAGGTATGGGTCTGCAATTCCCGGAACACCGCTTCAACATCATCGACACCCCGGGCCACGTTGACTTCACTATCGAAGTAGAGCGTTCCATGCGTGTTCTGGATGGCGCGGTGATGGTTTACTGCGCTGTAGGTGGCGTACAGCCTCAGTCTGAAACCGTATGGCGTCAGGCTAACAAGTACAAAGTGCCGCGTATCGCTTTCGTGAACAAGATGGACCGTCAAGGCGCCAACTTCTTCCGTGCGGTAGAGCAAGTGAAGACCCGCCTGCGCGGTAATCCGGTACCTATCGTTGTGCCTATCGGTGCTGAAGACGGCTTCGAAGGCGTGGTAGATCTGCTGAAGATGAAGGCCATCATCTGGGATGAAGCTTCCCAGGGTATGAAATTCGAATACGGCGAGATCCCTGCTGATCTGGTAGCGGTTGCTGAAGAGTGGCGCGAGAAAATGGTTGAAGCGGCGGCTGAAGTCGACGAAGACACCATGAACAAGTACCTGGAAGGCGAAACCCTGAGCGAAGAAGAAATCGTTAACGGTCTGCGTCAGCGTACCCTGCGTTGCGAAATCCAGCCGATGCTGTGCGGTTCCGCGTTCAAGAACAAAGGCGTTCAGCGTATGCTGGATGCGGTTGTTGAGCTGCTGCCGAGCCCGCTGGACGTGCCACCAGTACCGGGCGAGAACGAAGACGGTACTGCTACCGTTCGCGAAGCTTCCGACGAAGCGCCGTTCTCCGCACTGGCATTCAAGCTGATGAACGACCCGTACGTAGGTCAGCTGACCTTCTTCCGCGTTTACTCTGGTGTGGTTAACTCTGGCGACACCCTGCTGAACTCGGTTAAAGGCAAGAAAGAGCGCATGGGCCGTATCGTGCAGATGCACGCTAACGACCGTCAGGAAATCACCGAAGTGCGTGCTGGCGATATCGCAGCAGGTATCGGTCTGAAAGAAGTGACCACTGGTGAGACTCTGTGTGCTGTTGATGCCCCGATCATCTTGGAACGCATGGTGTTCCCGGAGCCGGTGATTCACGTAGCGGTAGAGCCGAAGACCAAGGCCGACCAGGAGAAGATGGGTGTTGCCCTGAACCGCCTGGCCAAGGAAGATCCTTCCTTCCGTGTACGTACCGATGAAGAATCGGCACAAACCATTATTTCCGGTATGGGCGAACTGCACCTGGAGATTCTGGTTGACCGTATGCGTCGCGAATTCGGTGTTGAGGCCAACGTGGGCGCCCCGCAAGTGGCATACCGCGAAACCATCACCAAGACTGTTGCTGATGTGCAAGGTAAGCACGCCAAACAGTCCGGCGGTAAAGGTCAGTACGGTGATTGTACAATCACCCTGGAGCCGTCCGGCGAAGGTCAAGGCTACAAGTTCATCGACGAAATCAAAGGTGGTGTGATTCCTCGCGAATTCATTCCTTCCGTTGATAAGGGTATCCGCAACTCGCTGAACAACGGTATTCTGGCTGGCTACCCGGTGGTGGACGTGACTGTTCGTCTGACCTTCGGTTCTTACCACGACGTTGACTCGTCGCAGATCGCGTTCGAACTGGCCGGCTCGCTGGCATTCAAAGAAGCGATGCGTCGCGCTGGTCCTTGCATCCTCGAGCCGATGATGGCCGTTGAAGTAGAGACCCCTGAAGAGTACATGGGTGACGTGATGGGTGACCTGAACCGTCGTCGCGGTATTGTTCAAGGTATGGACGACGATGGCGTGGGCGGCAAGAAGATCAAGGCAGAGGTTCCTCTGTCCGAGATGTTCGGCTACTCCACCGACCTGCGTTCGGCGACTCAGGGCCGTGCTACCTACTCCATGGAGTTCAAGCACTACTCTGAAGCACCGAAGCACATCGCTGAAGCAGTGATGACTGCTCGTAAGTAATTTGCGCGTTGAGGTTGGCCGCAGGCGTGGCCAACCTTTGAACTGTTTGTTCTTTAATTAAGGAAGTTTGCAAAATGGCAAAAGAAAAGTTTGCGCGGACCAAACCGCACGTAAACGTTGGTACCATCGGTCACGTGGATCACGGTAAAACTACCCTGACCGCTGCTATCACCACCATTCTGTCCAAGAAATTCGGCGGCGAAGCTAAAGACTACTCCCAGATCGACAGCGCGCCAGAAGAAAAAGCTCGCGGTATTACCATTAACACCGCTCACGTAGAATACGAAACCGAAGCACGTCACTACGCTCACGTAGACTGCCCAGGTCACGCCGACTACGTTAAAAACATGATTACCGGTGCTGCCCAGATGGACGGCGCTATCCTGGTTTGCTCCGCAGCTGACGGCCCAATGCCACAGACTCGCGAGCACATCCTGCTGTCCCGTCAGGTTGGCGTTCCTTACATCATCGTTTTCCTGAACAAGGCTGACCTGGTGGATGACGCTGAGCTGCTGGAACTGGTTGAAATGGAAGTGCGCGATCTGCTGTCTTCCTACGACTTCCCAGGCGATGACACTCCGATCGTTACCGGTTCCGCTCGTCTGGCACTGGAAGGCGACCAATCCGAATACGGCGAACCAGCGATCTTCCGTCTGGCAGATGCTCTGGATTCCTACATCCCGACACCTGAGCGTGCTATCGACAAGCCGTTCCTGCTGCCGATCGAAGACGTATTCTCCATCTCCGGCCGTGGTACTGTTGTGACCGGTCGTGTAGAGCGCGGTATCGTTAAAGTTGGTGAAGAGCTGGAAATCGTTGGTCTGAAGACCACCGTTAAAACCACCTGCACCGGCGTGGAAATGTTCCGCAAGCTGCTGGACCAAGGTCAAGCTGGCGACAACGTAGGCGTGCTGCTGCGCGGTACCAAGCGTGAAGACGTTGAGCGTGGTCAGGTTCTGGCCAAGCCGGGTTCGATCACTCCGCACACCAAGTTCTCTGCTTCCGTATACGTACTGAGCAAAGACGAAGGCGGCCGTCACACCCCGTTCTTCGCTAACTACCGTCCACAGTTCTACTTCCGTACTACTGACGTGACTGGTGCTGTTAGCCTGTCCGAAGGCGTGGAAATGGTTATGCCAGGCGATAACGTAGAAATCACCGTAGAACTGATCGCTCCGATCGCTATGGAAGAAGGTCTGCGCTTCGCGATCCGTGAAGGTGGCCGCACTGTTGGCGCCGGCGTTGTTGCTAAGATCATCGCCTAATCGGACGCGGAGTTAATACCATGCAAAGCCAGAAAATCCGTATCCGTCTGAAAGCCTTTGATTACAATCTGATCGATCGCTCCGCTCAGGAAATCGTTGAAACCGCTAAGCGCACTGGTGCCGTTGTAAAAGGCCCGGTTCCGCTGCCGACCAAAATCGAGCGTTTCAACGTGCTGCGTTCCCCGCACGTGAACAAGACTTCCCGCGATCAGCTGGAAATCCGTACCCACCTGCGCCTGATGGACATCGTTGATCCGACTGATAAAACCGTTGATGCGCTGATGAAGCTGGACCTGCCAGCAGGCGTAGATGTGGAAATCAAGCTTCAGTAATTACGGATTTACAATGTTTGTTTGCTAAGTGCTTGCAAGCATTGATTTTTCTGTGATAAAGTCGCGGACTCATCATTTTGATGAGTCCGCTTTTCTTTGAGCAAGCCGGTCAATCGTAATCGGCGCCTGTAAAGGAAATAACCATGACTTTAGGTCTAGTCGGTCGCAAAGTCGGCATGACCCGCATTTTTGCTGAAGACGGTGCTACCGTCCCAGTAACTGTGCTGGATATGTCCGCAAACCGCGTATCGCAAATTAAAAACGCAGAAACCGACGGCTACGTAGCTGTCCAAGTTGCTGCAGGTGCCCGCAAGGCCAATCGCGTGACCAAGGCAGAAGCCGGTCACTTCGCTAAGGCCGGCATTGAAGCCGCCCGTACTATGCGTGAGTTCACCCTCACTGCAGAAGCACTGGCGTCGCTGAATGTTGGTGATGCGCTGTCCGTTGAAATCTTCACCGTTGGCCAACTGGTAGATGTTACCGGTACCTCCAAAGGTAAAGGCTTCTCTGGCGCCATCAAGCGTCACAACTTCTCGTCCAACCGTGCATCGCACGGTAACTCGGTTTCCCACAACTCCCCTGGCTCTATCGGTCAGGCGCAAGATCCGGGCCGTGTATTCCCTGGTAAGCGCATGGCTGGTCAGTACGGTAATGTGAAGAGCACTGTTCAGTGCCTGGAAGTCGTTCGTATCGACGTAGAGCGTCAGCTGATTCTGGTAAAAGGCGCAGTGCCTGGTGCCAAGAACGGTGACGTAGTGGTGCGTCCTAGCGTGAAGGCAGGTGCATAATGGAATTGAAAGTGATCAATGCCCAGGGTCAGCAAGTAGACGCCCTGCAAGCTTCTGAAGCACTGTTTGCACGTGACTACAACGAAGCACTGGTACATCAGGTTGTTACTGCCTTCCTGGCTAACGCCCGTAGCGGTAACCGTGCCCAGTTGACTCGTGCCGAGGTTAAACACTCGACCAAGAAGCCTTTCCGCCAGAAAGGTACAGGCCGTGCTCGTGCCGGTATGACTTCTTCCCCGCTGTGGCGTGGTGGTGGTCGCACCTTCCCGAACAAGCCGGACGAAAACTTCACTCATAAAGTGAACCGTAAGCAATACCGTGCAGGTATGGCTACCATTCTGTCCCAGCTGGTTCGTGACGAACGCCTGATCATTGTTGATGAGCTGAATGTTGCCACCCCAAAAACCAAAGAATTCGCCGCCAAGGTGAAAGCTCTGGGTCTGGACCGTGCACTGATCATCACCAAAGAGCTGGATGAGAATCTGTATCTATCTTCCCGTAACCTGCCTAACGTGCTGGTAATTGAAGCTCAGCAAGCTGATCCGTTCAGCCTGGTACGCTTCAAGAAAGTGGTAATCACCCGTGATGCCGTGAAGCAACTCGAGGAGCAGTGGGTATGAACCAGGAACGTTTGCTGCAAGTAATCCTGGCGCCGATCGTGTCTGAAAAGAGCACACTGGTTGCCGAGAAAAACCAGCAGGTTGCTTTCCGCGTTGCTACCGATGCAACTAAGCCGGAAATCAAGGCTGCCGTTGAACTGCTGTTCAATGTCAAGGTTGAAGGTGTTTCCACTGTCAACGTTAAGGGCAAAACCAAGCGTTTTGGTCGCTTCGTTGGCCGCCGCAAGGACTGGAAAAAGGCGTATGTAAGCCTGGTTCCGGGTCAAGAACTTGACCTGACCGCCACCCCGGCCGTTGCGGAGTAAGGAGATAGAGCATGCCTCTCGTAAAAGTTAAACCGACTTCCGCAGGTCGTCGTGCCGTTGTCAAGGTCGTACATCCTGACCTGCACAAAGGTGCTCCGTTCGCTGCGCTGGTTGAAAAGAAAACTTCGACTGCTGGCCGTAACAACAACGGTCACATCACTACCCGTCACAAGGGTGGTGGCCACAAGAAGCACTACCGTATCGTAGACTTCCGTCGCAACAAAGATGCGATCCCGGCCAAAGTTGAGCGTATCGAATACGATCCGAACCGCACCGCCCACATCGCACTGCTGTGCTATGCAGACGGTGAGCGTCGCTACATCATCGCTCCGCGTGGCGTTAAGCCAGGTACCGAGCTGATGTCCGGTGCTGAAGCCCCGATCAAAGCTGGTAATGCCCTGCCTATCCGCAACATTCCAGTTGGTACCACCATCCACTGCATCGAACTGCAGCCGGGTAAAGGTGCTCAGATCGCTCGTTCCGCTGGTTCTTCCGCTATGCTGCTGGCCCGCGAAGGCGTTTACGCCCAGCTGCGTCTGCGCTCCGGCGAGATCCGTAAGGTACACGTTGACTGCCGCGCCACTGTTGGCGAAGTAGGCAACGAAGAGCACAGCCTGCGTAAGATTGGTAAAGCCGGTGCAAACCGCTGGCGCGGTATTCGTCCGACCGTTCGTGGTACTGCCATGAACCCGGTGGATCACCCGCACGGTGGTGGTGAAGGCCGTACCGGTGAAGGTCGCGTGCCAGTAAGCCCATGGGGTACCCCAACTAAGGGCTTCCGTACCCGTCGCAACAAGCGTACCGACAATATGATCGTACGCCGTCGCTTTTCGAAATAAGGGGTAATTGACTTATGGCACGTTCGCTTAAAAAAGGCCCGTTCGTTGATCTCCACCTGCTGAAAAAAGTGGATGCGGTGCGTGCGACGAATGACAAGCGCCCGATCAAGACTTGGTCCCGTCGCTCGACCATTCTGCCGGACTTCATCGGTCTGACTATCGCCGTACACAACGGCCGCACTCACGTGCCGGTTTATGTGTCCGAGAACATGGTTGGTCACAAGCTTGGTGAATTCTCGCTGACTCGTACCTTCAAAGGCCATGCGGCTGATAAGAAGGCCAAGAAGAAATAAGGTGATGCGATGAAAGTTTCTGCACAACTGAATAATGCACGCCTTTCGGCACAGAAGTGCCGCTTGGTAGCAGATCTGATCCGCGGTCAATCCGTTGGTCAGGCACTGAACATTCTGACTTTCAGCCCGAAAAAGGGTGCTGCACTGATCAAGAAAGTACTGGAATCCGCTATTGCTAACGCTGAGCACAACGAAGGCGCGGATATCGATACTCTGAAAGTGACGAGCATCTATGTTGACAAGGGTCCTAGCCTCAAGCGCTTTACCGCACGTGCCAAAGGCCGTGGTAACCGCATCGAGAAGCAGACCTGCCACATCACGCTAAGTGTTGGCAACTAAGGGGTAAGCTATGGGTCAGAAGATTCATCCGACGGGTTTCCGTCTCGCAGTAACAAAAAACTGGGCTTCCAAGTGGTTTGCAAACTCGCACGATTTTGCAGGTCAGCTGAAGCAGGATATCGAAGTTCGTGAATTCCTGAAGAAGAAGCTCGCTCATGCTGCAGTTGGCCGCATCGTTATTGAGCGCCCAGCCAAGTCCGCCCGTATTACCATTCACAGCGCCCGTCCAGGTGTTGTAATTGGTAAAAAAGGTGAAGACATTGAAGTTCTGAAAAAAGAACTGCAGCGTCGCATGGGTGTTCCTGTGCATGTGAACATCGAAGAAGTTCGCAAGCCGGAAATCGATGCACAGATCATTGCCGATGGTATCGCTTCCCAGCTGGAAAAGCGCGTAATGTTCCGTCGTGCCATGAAGCGCTCCATGCAAAATGCAATGCGCATGGGTGCTCAGGGCATCAAGATCATGAGCTCCGGCCGTCTGAACGGTATCGACATTGCCCGTAGCGAGTGGTATCGCGAAGGTCGTGTTCCACTGCACACCCTGCGTGCAGATGTGGACTACGCTACTTCCGAGGCCCACACCACCTACGGTGTTATCGGTATCAAGGTATGGGTCTACAAGGGTGACATGAAGCCAGGTCAGGTTCAGGCAGCCCCGGTAGCACCTGAGAAGAAATCCAGAAAGGCAGGAGCTCGTAATGCTGCAGCCAACTAGACTCAAATACCGTAAACAGCACAAAGGTCGCAATACTGGTATTGCTACCCGTGGCAACAAGGTGAGCTTCGGCGACTTCGGTCTGAAAGCTCTGGGCCGTGGTCGTCTGACTGCTCGCCAGATTGAAGCCGCACGTCGTGCTATGACTCGTCACATCAAACGTGGCGGTCGTATCTGGATCCGTGTATTCCCGGACAAGCCAATCACTTCCAAGCCAGCCGAAGTTCGTATGGGTGGGGGTAAAGGTTCTCCTGAATACTACGTGGCAGAAATTCAGCCAGGTAAGATGCTGTACGAAATGGACGGCGTTGCTGAAGAACTGGCTCGTGAAGCGTTCCGTCTGGCTGCTGCCAAGCTGCCAATCCCGACGGTGTTTGTGACTAAACAGGTGGGCCAGTAATGAAAGCGACTGAACTGAGAGCCAAGAACGTTGATGAGCTCAAAGCCGAACTGCTCGGTCTTTTGAAAGCTCAGTTCGCACTGCGCATGCAACACGCAACCCAGCAGCTGGCTAAAAACAGCGAGCTGAAAAAAGTGCGTCGTGACATCGCGCGTGTCCGCACCGTTCTGAAAGAGAAGGCTGCATAATATGAGCGACACTAAAGTGGTTCGTACGCTGACTGGTAAAGTAGTCAGCGATAAAATGGATAAGACAGTAACTGTCCTGGTTGAGCGCAAAGTAAAGCACCCGATCTACGGCAAAGTTATTCGTCGTTCCAAGAAGTTTCATGCCCATGATGAGAACAACGAGTTCCGCGCCGGTGATATCGTAGTCATCAGCGAGACTCGTCCGCTCTCGAAAACAAAAACTTGGGCTGTCACTGCACTGGTCGAGAAAGCTCGCCAAGTGTAATGCTTGCAGAGGGGGCGACCCCTCTGTATAATGGCTGTTTTCGGGGGTTCCTCCGAAATCATCCCTGACGGGGTCCAAGACTGGCCGCTAGACACGCCGCATTTTGCGGCGTTTCCTTCATGTTCAGAAGGAAAGAGGCGGAATTAAGTTGGATAGAAAGGTAATCAAACATGATTCAAATGCAGTCCATTTTGGATGTTGCAGACAACACTGGTGCGCGCTCTGTTATGTGCATCAAGGTGTTGGGCGGCTCCAAACGTCGCTATGCCGGCGTGGGTGACATTATCAAGGTGAGCATCAAGGATGCTGCTCCTCGTGGTCGTGTCAAGAAGGGTGATGTTTACAACGCTGTAGTGGTTCGCACTGCTAAAGGCGTTCGTCGTCCTGATGGCTCTCTGATTAAATTTGACAGCAACGCGGCTGTTCTGCTCAACAACAAGCTTGAGCCGATCGGTACTCGTATCTTCGGGCCTGTTACGCGTGAACTGCGTACCGAGCGCTTCATGAAGATCGTGTCGCTGGCTCCTGAAGTGTTGTAAGGAGAGAACCCATGCGTAAGATTCGTAAAGGCGACGAAGTCGTCGTAATCACCGGCAAAGACAAAGGCAAACGTGGTGCTGTACTGCGCGTGCTCGAAGGCAAGGTATTGGTAGAAGGCATCAACCTGGTGAAAAAACACCAGAAGCCTAACCCGATCCGCGGTGTGGCTGGCGGTATTGTTGAAAAAACAATGCCTCTGGATGTTTCCAATGTCGCTATTTTCAACGCGGCTACCCAGAAAGCTGACCGTGTTGGCTTTAAGGTTCTTGATGACGGCAAAAAAGTACGTGTCTTCAAGTCCACTGGCGAAATCGTGGGCGCGTAAGGAGCAAAAATGGCACGTTTGTATGATTTCTACAAAAGCACCGTTGTTCCAGAGCTGATCAAACAATTCGGCTACAAGTCCGTTATGGAAGTGCCGCGCATTGAAAAGATCACCCTGAACATGGGTGTTGGCGAAGCGGTTGCTGACAAGAAAGTTATGGACCATGCGGTTGGCGATCTGGAAAAGATTGCTGGTCAGAAGCCAGTTGTTACTGCTGCTCGCAAGTCCATCGCCGGCTTTAAGATCCGTGATAACTACCCGGTAGGTTGCAAGGTAACTCTGCGTCGCGAACGCATGTACGAGTTCCTGGATCGCCTGGTAACTATCTCGCTGCCGCGCGTTCGTGACTTCCGTGGTGTTTCCGCCAAGTCTTTTGACGGTCGCGGTAACTACAACATGGGCGTTAAAGAACAGATCATTTTCCCGGAAATCGAGTACGACAAGATCGATGCTCTGCGTGGTATGAACATTACTATCACGACTTCCGCGAAAACTGACGAAGAAGCCCGCGCACTGCTGGCTGCGTTCAAATTCCCGTTTAAGGGCTAAGCACATGGCAACTCTTGCTCTGATTAATCGTGAAGAGAAGCGCGCGAAGCTCGTGGCTAAGTACGCCGGCAAGCGTGAACAGCTTCTCGCCATCATCAATAACCCGAATTTGTCTGAAGAAGAGCGCTTTGCTGCTCGTCTGAAGCTGCAGCAGCTGCCGCGTAATGCCAGCCCGGTACGTCAGCGTCGTCGCTGCGCACTGACTGGTCGTCCGCGTGGCGTTTTCCGCAAATTCGGTCTGGCTCGTAACAAACTCCGTGAAATCGCTATGAAAGGCGAAATCCCGGGTGTTGTTAAAGCCAGCTGGTAATAGGAGATACAGAATGAGCATGCAAGATCCTATTTCCGATATGCTGACTCGCATCCGTAACGGCCAGCGCGCTGCTAAAACCAATGTTTCGATGCCATCGTCGAAACTGAAGGTAGCAATCGCTCAGGTTCTGAAGGATGAAGGCTACATCGAAAACTTCGCAGTAACCGAAGCTGACAAAAAGCCGGTTCTGGAAGTTGAGCTGAAGTACTACGTTGGCCGCCCGGTAATTGAGCGTATCGAACGCGTATCCCGTCCTGGCCTGCGTGTTTACAAAGGTTCCACCGAGATTCCGAAGGTACTGAACGGTTTGGGCGTTACCATCGTTTCGACTTCGCGTGGCGTAATGACTGATCGTAAAGCACGTGCTGCCGGTATCGGCGGTGAGTTGCTGTGCGTCGTGGCTTAATCGGAGGGTGTAATGTCTCGCGTAGCTAAAAACCCCGTGGTTATTCCTGCAGGCGTAGAAGTTAAGTTCGGCGCTGCTGAAGTAACCGTAAAGGGCGCGCTGGGCTCTTTGAGCACCCCGCTGTGTGCCGATGTTGACGTAAAACTGGTTGATAACCAACTGGTTTTTGCGGCCAACAATGACACCAAATTTGCCCGTTCGATGTCCGGCACCCTGCGTGCCCTGCTGAACAACATGGTACTTGGTGTTAGCAAAGGCTTCGAGAAGAAACTGCAACTGGTAGGTGTAGGTTACCGCGCGCAAGCTCAAGGTGACGCTCTTAACCTGTCTCTCGGTTTCTCCCACCCGGTAGTTCACCAGATGCCTGCTGGCATCAAGTGCGAAACACCGACTCAGACCGAAATCCTGATCAAAGGTGCTGATAAACAGCGCGTTGGCCAGGTTGCTGCCGAAATCCGCGCATATCGTTCCCCAGAGCCATACAAAGGCAAAGGTGTTCGTTACGCTGATGAGGTTGTGGTTCTGAAAGAGACCAAGAAGAAGTAATTGAGGCACTGAAATGGACAAGAAACAGACTCGACTCCGCCGCGCACGCAAAACCCGTGCACGTATTGCGGAGCTCAAGATGGCTCGTCTGTGCGTATACCGCACTAATAGCCACATTTACGCTCAGGTCATTGACGAAACTGGCAGCCGTGTTCTGGCTAGTGCTTCCAGTCTTGAAGCTGATGTGCGCGCTAATCTTGCAAACGGTGGCAACGTTGCTGCAGCTGTTGTGGTTGGCAAAGCAATTGCCGAAAAAGCCAAAGCTGCTGGCGTAAGCCAAGTTGCATTCGATCGTTCCGGCTTCAAATACCATGGTCGCATCAAGGCCTTGGCAGACGCTGCCCGTGAAAACGGTCTTGTATTCTAATCGGAGTTAAGAATGGCTAAGCACGAGATCGAAGATCGTGGCGATGGTCTGATCGAGAAAATGATCGGCGTAAACCGTGTCACCAAAGTGGTGAAGGGTGGTCGTATCATGGCCTTCTCGGCTCTGACTGTCGTAGGTGATGGCGACGGTGGTATCGGCATGGGTAAGGGCCGTTCCAAAGAGGTTCCTGCTGCTGTACAAAAAGGCATGGAACAAGCACGTCGCAACATGATTAAAGTACCGCTGAAAAACGGTACGCTGCACCACGCAGTCGTAGGCAAGCACGGTGCTACCACCGTGTTCATGCAGCCGGCTAAAGACGGTGCCGGTGTAAAAGCCGGTGGCCCGATGCGTGCTGTGTTTGAAGCCCTGGGCGTGCACAACGTTTCGGCCAAAATCCATGGTTCCACCAACCCGTACAACGTGGTTCGTGCAACACTGGACGGTCTGAGCAAGATCCACACTCCGGCTCAGATCGCAGCCAAGCGTGGTCTGACCGTAGAGCAGATTCTGGGGGCAGATCATGAGTGATATCAAAACCATCAAAGTGACTCTGGTTAAGAGCCTGATTGGTCGTATTGAATCGCACAAGGCTTGCGCACGTGGTCTCGGTCTGAAGAAAATCAATCAGACCGTTGAAGTGATCGACACTGCAGCTAACCGTGGCATGATCAACAAGATCAGCTACCTGGTTAAGAGCGAGGGCTGATAAATGTTGCTGAATACCATTAAGCCTGCCGCTGGCGCAAAACACGCCAAGCGTCGTGTAGGTCGTGGCATTGGTAGCGGCCTGGGTAAAACCGCTGGTCGTGGCCATAAAGGTCAGAAGAGCCGTGCAGGTGGCTTCCACAAAGTAGGCTTCGAAGGTGGTCAAATGCCACTGCAACGTCGTCTGCCTAAGCGTGGCTTCAAGTCCCTGACTGCTGGTGATGTGGCTGAAGTTCGCCTGTCCGAGCTGGCATTGCTGCCAGTTGCCGAGGTGGATCTGCTGTCCCTGAAACAGGCTGGTCTGGTTCCTGTGCAAGCACTGGGCGCCAAACTGATCCTGTCCGGCTCCGTTGATCGTGCATTTACCCTGCGTGGCGTTGCTGCTACCGCTGGTGCTAAAGCTGCGATCGAAGCTGCTGGTGGCAGTTTCGTAGAATAAGGCGCAATCCGTGGCGAATACTTCTCTAGTTGGAAACGCCAACAAGTTTGGTGATCTCAAGCGCCGTATCTTGTTTTTGGTCGGAGCTTTGATTGTTTACCGCATTGGTGCACACGTACCCGTGCCAGGTATCAATCCTGCAGAACTAGCGAAGTTGTTCCAGTCGTCGCAAACGGGCCTCCTGGACATGTTTAACATGTTCTCGGGAGGCGCCTTGGAGAGATTTACGGTATTTGCCTTGGGCATTATGCCGTACATCTCTGCCTCTATCGTTCTTCAGTTGGCGTCGGAGATCGTTCCGTCGCTCAAACAGATGAAGAAAGAGGGCGATGCGGGACGTCGCAAAATAACTCAGTACACACGTTATGCAACCTTGGCTCTGGCTAGCTTCCAGAGTTTTGGTATCGCGGTAATGCTGTTTAAACAGCCTGGTCTGGTGGTGGCACCACAGCTCGAGTTCTACGTAACGACAGTTGTTTCGCTGGTAACCGGTACCATGTTCCTGATGTGGCTCGGTGAGCAAATCACGGAACGCGGGTTGGGTAATGGTATTTCCCTGATCATCTGCGCAGGTATAGCTGCCGGTGTGCCCGCTGCGATTGGTAAGACCCTGACGCTCACTAGCCAAGGTTCCCTGCCTATCCTGCTGGTGATCGCGCTGTTTGTTGCAGTGATTGCGGTAACCTATCTGGTTGTATTCGTGGAACGGGGCCAGCGAAAAGTTCTGGTTAATTATGCCAAGCGTCAAGTAGGTAACCGCGTTGTGCAGGGTCAAAGCACCCACATGCCGCTGAAACTGAACATGGCCGGTGTGATTCCGCCAATTTTCGCATCGAGCATTATCCTGTTCCCGGCAACGGTGTTGGGTTGGTTCGGTAATACCGAAGGCCTTGGCGTGCTGAAGTCTATTGCAGACAAGCTTCATCCTGGCCAGCCGGTATACGTGTTGCTGTACGCTGCGGCAATCATTTTCTTCTGTTACTTCTACACCGCCTTGGTATTCAATCCCAAGGAAACGGCAGATAACCTGAAGAAGAGTGGGGCATTTATTCCCGGAATCCGCCCAGGCGAGCAGACTTCGCGGTATATCGAGAAGATCATTCTCCGCCTCACATTGATTGGTGCGATCTACATCACACTTGTTTGCTTGATGCCCGAGTTCCTCATCCTTAGCTGGAACGTTCCTTTCTACTTTGGCGGCACTTCTCTGCTGATCATGGTAGTAGTAACGATGGATTTCATGGCGCAAGTACAGTCGTATGTTCTTTCCCATCAGTACGAAGGCCTGCTCAAGAAAGCAAACTTCAAGAGTGGCGGTAATCGTTAAGGTAAACGGTAACTGGTTTTATGGCGAAAGAAGATACTATCCAGATGCAGGGTGAAGTCCTGGAAACGTTGCCTAACGCAACTTTCCGGGTCAAGCTCGAAAATGGACACGTAGTTCTGGGTTACATCTCTGGCAAGATGCGTATGCACTACATCCGTATTCTGCCTGGTGACAAGGTAACGGTGGAGATGACACCGTATGACCTGTCTCGTGCCCGTATCGTGTTCCGTGCGAAGTAATCGCACTTGCTCTTTTCAGATAGAAAGGAACTGAAATGCGTGTACAACCTTCGGTAAAGAAAATTTGCCGTAACTGCAAAATCATTCGTCGCAACCGTGTTGTTCGAGTGATCTGCACTGATCCGCGTCACAAACAAAAACAAGGCTAACATTTGTTAGCTTGGTTTTGTCGTGTTACAATCGCAACCTTTTCAAGCTTAAGGCTTAAGGAAAGAGAATGGCCCGTATTGCAGGGGTAAACATCCCCAATCATGCGCATGCCGTTATCGGCCTGCAGGCTATCTATGGCATTGGTGCTACCCGCGCTAAGCACATTTGTGCTTCCGCTGGTATCAATCCTTCTTCGAAAGTGAAGGATCTGACCGAAGCCGAGATGGAGTCTCTGCGTGTAGAAGTCGCCAAGTTCACCGTTGAAGGTGACCTGCGTCGTGAAATCACCATGAGCATCAAACGTCTGATGGACATGGGTTCCTATCGTGGCTTCCGTCATCGTCGTGGTCTGCCGTGCCGTGGTCAGCGCACTCGTACCAATGCTCGTACCCGCAAAGGTCCGCGCAAGGCTATCGCCGGTAAGAAGTAATTTTAAGGAACACAGATAATGGCTAAAGCAAACACAGCTGTCCGTGTACGCAAAAAAGTACGCAAGTCTGTTAGCGACGGTATCGTGCACGTGCACGCTTCCTTCAATAACACCATCATTACCATCACCGATCGTCAAGGAAATGCTTTGTCTTGGGCTACCTCCGGCGGTGCTGGCTTTAAAGGCTCGCGTAAAAGTACACCCTTTGCCGCTCAGGTAGCAGCAGAGCACGCTGGTAAAGTTGCCCAAGAATACGGCGTAAAAAACCTGGAAGTTCGCATCAAGGGTCCCGGTCCAGGCCGTGAGTCCTCCGTGCGCGCACTGAATGCTCTGGGTTTCAAAGTGACCAGCATCTCTGACGTGACGCCAGTCCCGCACAACGGCTGCCGTCCTCCCAAGAAACGTCGTATCTAATTTCGGAGAGTCTGAGAAATGGCACGTTATACCGGCCCTAAATGTAAGCTCGCTCGTCGCGAAGGGACTGACCTCTTCCTGAAGAGCGCCCGTCGTGCTCTGGACACCAAGTGCAAGCTGGATACTGCACCTGGCCAGCATGGCGCCAAGAACACCCGTCTGTCCGACTTCGGTGTTCAACTGCGTGAAAAACAAAAAGTACGTCGCATCTACGGCATTATGGAGCGTCAGTTCCGTAAATACTTCGCCGAAGCTGCACGTCGCCAAGGCTCCACTGGTGAAAACCTGCTGAAGATCCTGGAAGCTCGTCTGGATAACGTTGTTTATCGCATGGGCTTCGGTTCCACTCGTGCAGAAGCTCGCCAACTGGTAAGCCACAAAGCGATCACCGTGAATGGTGCTCTAGTGAACATCCCTTCTTACCAGGTTAAAGCTGGTGATGTGGTTGCTGTTCGTGAAAAGTCCAAGAAACAGGTTCGTATTCAAGAAGGTCTGGCTTTGGCAGAGCAGATTGGCTTCCCGGCATGGGTAGCTGTTGATACCAAAAAGATGGAAGGTGTCTTCAAAACTGCTCCTGAGCGTTCCGAGTTGTCTAGCGATATCAACGAACAACTCGTTGTGGAATTCTACTCCAAGTAATCGCTAGCTCTTAAGGAATGACTATGCAAAACAGCGCTTCGGAATTTCTGAAACCGCGACTGATCGATGTGCAGCCGGTTTCGGCTACACATGCTCGTGTGTCGATGGAGCCGTTCGAACGCGGCTATGCCCATACTCTGGGTAATGCACTGCGTCGTATTCTGCTCTCTTCCATGCCGGGCTATGCTCCGACCGAAGTAACAATCGCTGGCGTTTTGCATGAGTATTCCGCTCTTGACGGTGTTCGGGAAGATGTCGTCGACATCCTCCTGAACCTGAAGGGCGTAGTGCTTAAGCTGCATGGTCGTGACAGCCTGATTCTTTCCTTGAAAAAGGAAGGTGAAGGTCCTGTCCTGGCTGGTGACATCGAACTGCCGCACGATGTAGAAGTGATCAACCCTGATCACGTCATCTGCTATCTGTCTGCTGGCGGTAAAATCGATATGGAAATCAAGGTTGAGAAAGGCCGCGGCTACCAGCCGGTAGCAGCCCGTATCAACCACGATGACAATCGTGCGATCGGCACTATCCAGCTTGATGCTTCCTTCTCCCCGGTGCGCCGCGTCAGCTTCAATGTTGAAAGCGCCCGTGTAGAACAACGTACCGACCTTGACCGTCTGGTACTGGACATCGAGACCAACGGTGTGATCGAACCGGAAGAAGCGGTACGCTTGGCGGCCCGTATTCTGGTAGATCAGCTGTCGATCTTTGCAGACTTGCAAGGTACAGCAGTTGAGGAAGTCGTTGAGAAGGCGCCACCGATCGATCCGATCTTGTTGCGCCCAGTCGATGATCTCGAACTTACTGTTCGTTCCGCCAATTGTCTGAAGGCCGAGAACATTTACTACATCGGTGATCTGATTCAGCGTACGGAAACCGAGCTGCTGAAGACCCCGAACCTTGGTCGTAAGTCGCTGAACGAGATCAAGGAAGTTCTCGCTTCTAAAGGCCTGACACTCGGCATGAAGCTCGAAAACTGGCCTCCGGCTGGCCTAGAGAAGCCGTAAGTTTGGGATAAAAGGACACTACAATGCGTCATCGTAATAGCAATCGTAAACTGAACCGCACGAGCAGCCATCGCCTGGCGATGCTTCGCAACATGGCGAACTCGTTGCTCCGTCACGAAGTTATCGTGACTACCCTGCCGAAAGCAAAAGAACTGCGTCGCGTAGCCGAGCCGCTGATTACCCTGGGTAAGAAGCCTTCTCTGGCCAACCGTCGTCTGGCTTTCGACCGTACTCGTGACCGCGAAATGGTTGTAAAACTGTTCGACGTTCTGGGCCCGCGCTACGCTGCCCGTAACGGTGGTTATGTACGTATCCTGAAGTACGGTTTCCGTCAGGGCGACAACGCTCCGATGGCACTGGTAGAACTGGTAGACCGTCCGGAAGGTGAAGTGGTAGTAGAAGAAGCCGCCGAGTAATCGACAGCCTCTGTAAAAAAAGCCAGCGCTTGCGCTGGCTTTTTCTATTGTTGCGCGGCCAACCATTGCCAGAACTGCGTATGGTCCAGGTAGGCTGCATTAAAACGGTAGTAAGGCGTGCTGCTGCCATCGCTACTAAACAGCTCGCCTGGTGCCAGAAAGATTTGCTGCTGCCGTGCACTTTCCTGATCAATCACCACGCTCTGAGGCGGCCTGGCCCAGATGAACATGCTTTTGCTATTGGGCTGAAACACCTGCCAGCCTAGTTGTTCGAAGCGTGCTACCGCCTTGCTGGTACTCTGCGCGATGCGTTCTATCAGCCGGCTGTTCTGGCGTTTGTATTTGCTGTCGCTGGCCAGTTCGTAGGCGAGCCGTTCGGTGTGGGTAGAGGAGGTGAGTGCGGCCAACATCTTGGCGCGCGTCAGCGCGGCTTGCCAGCGTGCCGGTGCCAGCAGGTAGCCTACGCGCAGCGCCGGGCTCAGTGCCTTGCTGAAGCTACCGATGTGCAGTACCTGACGCAGGCCATCCATGGCGGCCAGACTGGGCCCGCCATGGGCCAACAGGTCCGCCGAGACATTATCTTCTACCAGCAATACGTCGTACTGCTGCGCCAGTCGCAGCACGCCGTGGGCAATATGCGGCGCATAGCTGGCCCCGGTGGGGTTGTGTAGCCAGGGGTTGGTAAAAAACACCCGCGGACGGTGTTGCTGCATCAGTTGTTCCAGCTGCTGCAGATCCGGCCCTTGTGGTGTCCAGTTCACCGGTAGCAGCTGGCATTCCCTGAAGCGCAGTGCCGACAGCAGGTTGCAGTAGCCGGGGTTATCTATCAGTACTGCTGTGCCATCCAGCCGCAGGGTACTGCACACAATGTCCAGTGCGTGCGTGGCACCCTGGGTCAGCAGGATCTCTTCTGCATGGCAGCTCATGCCTTGCTGGCTCAGTTTATCGGCCAGAAACTCGCGCAGTAACAACAGGCCCTGCGGGTGGCCGTAGGTCATTTCTGTTATCTGCTCGCGGGCGATCTTGCGCAGGGCGCGCACCTGGGCCTGATCGTCGTACCAGCTGGCTGGCAGCCATCCGCAGCCTGCCAGAATGCCCTGCTGTTCTCCCTGATAGATACCGCTGAGCAGCCAGTCACTATCCAGCGGCAAATCGCTGAGCTGTTTGCGCACCGCCTGGCCGCTGCTCTGCTGTTGTTTACGTTGTGCATAAAAGCCGGAGCCCGCCCTGGCGGCCAGCCAGCCTTCCTGTACCAGTCTGTCGTAGGCCTCGCTTACCGTGAACGGGCTGGCACCAATCTCTTTGGCAAATGCGCGGATCGATGGCAGCTTGCTACCCGGTGTCAGGCGGCCCTCGCGAATGGCCTGCTGGATGCCGCGCACCAGCTGTTCTACCTTGGTGCGTTGGCTGGGGTCCAGGTAGCTTTGATAGCGGTTCATGACTGTACCTATTTTTTTACCAGTACGGTTTGGTGTGTTTGCGACCTAACTGTACCTGTAACTGTACTGGCTTGGCACCTACATTTATGCCATCAGTGCTGCAATCAGGCAGAGGAGACACCGCAATGAACCCCCAAGCAATGGACGCTTTCTGGATGCCGTTTACGGCAAACCGCCACTTTAAGGCCAACCCGCGCATGCTGGTCAGCGCAGACGGTATGTACTACCAGGACGACGCTGGCCGCAGCATTCTGGATGGCTGCGCTGGCTTGTGGTGCGTGAATGCCGGCCACAATCGCAAACCCATTGTGGAAGCCATTCAGCGCCAGGCTGCCACGCTGGACTACGCGCCGCCTTTCCAGATGGGCCACCCCAAGGCATTCGAAGCGGCAGAGAAACTGGCCGAGATGGCACCGGCTGGGCTGGATAAAGTGTTCTTTGTGAACTCGGGTTCCGAGGCTGCCGACACCGCCTTGAAAATGGCTATTGCCTACCACCGTGTGCGTGGTGACGCTGGTCGCGTGAAGCTGGTGGGCCGCGAGCGCGGCTACCACGGTGTGAACTTTGGCGGTATTTCGGTAGGCGGCATTGCCGGCAACCGCAAGTTGTTCCCGGTGGCTCTGCCGGCTACCGACCACATTCGCTCCACGCACGACCTGGCGCGTAATGCCTTTACGCGCGGCGAGCCGGAGTTCGGTGCAGAGTTTGCCGACGAGCTGGAAGCGCGCATCACCACGCTGCACGACCCGTCCACCATTGCGGCCGTGATCGTGGAGCCGATGGCCGGCTCCACCGGTGTGTTGATTCCGCCCAAAGGCTACCTGAAACGCCTGCGCGAGATTTGCGACAAATACGGCATCTTGCTGATTTTTGATGAAGTCATCACCGGCTTTGGCCGCCTGGGCGCCGACTGGGCAGCCAACAAGTTCGACGTGTTGCCGGACATCATCACCTGTGCCAAAGGCCTGTCCAACGGCGTGGTGCCGATGGGCGCGCTCATCGTCAAACCTGCCATCCACGACGCCTTTATGGCGGCTGCGGCTGACCGTGCCATCGAGTTCCCCCATGGCTACACCTACTCGGCCCACCCGCTGGCCTGCGCCGCCTCGGTGGCCACGCTGGACCTGTACCGCGACGAAGGCCTGTTCCAGCGTGCGGCCAACCTAGCCCCGCGCTTTGAAGAAAAAGCCCACGCGCTGCGTGGCACCCGCCATATCAAGGACATTCGCAACCTGGGCCTGGTGGCCGGTATCGAGCTGGATAGCCGGCCGGGTGCACCTGGTGCGCGTGGCATGGATGTGTTCCTGAAATGCTGGGAAAAAGGCGTACTGGTGCGCTTTACCGGCGACATCATCGCCGTGTCGCCACCGCTGATCATCAGCGAAGCCGAGATCGACCGCCTGTTTGCCACCATTGGCGAAGCCATTCACGAAGCCGACTGACCCTACTGGCGCTGCGGCCAACGTTGGCCGCAGCGGACTGATACTGACATTGATAAAGCTGACACCATGAAAACCATTCCACACCTGATTGCTGGCGAGCTGCATGCAGGCCAGGGTAGCCGTTTTGCCGAAGTGTACAACCCGGCGCTGGGCGAAGTCATTGCCCGCGTACCGCTAGCTAACGATGACGACATCCAGGCTGCCGTAGCCGCTGCCCGCCGTGCTTTCCCGGCCTGGGCCGAGACCTCGCCGCTGAAGCGTGCCCGCGTCATGTTCAAGTTCAAAGCCCTGCTTGAAGACAATGCGCAAAAGCTGGCCGAGATCATTTCGCAAGAACACGGCAAGGTGGTGTCGGACGCTATGGGCGAAGTCACCCGTGGCCTGGAAGTAGTGGAGTTTGCCTGCGGTATTCCGCAGCTGCTGAAAGGCGAGTTTACCGAGCAAGTCGGCAGCGGTATCGACAGCCACAGCCTGCGCCAGCCGCTGGGCGTGGTGGCCGGTATCACCCCGTTCAACTTCCCGGCCATGGTGCCGCTGTGGATGATCCCGGTAGCGCTGGCCTGCGGTAACACCTTTATTCTGAAACCGTCCGAGCGCGACCCGTCCGCCGCCATGTTCCTGGCCGAGCTGCTCAAACAAGCCGGCCTGCCCGACGGCGTGTTCAACGTACTGCACGGCGATAAACAGGCGGTAGATGGCCTGCTGACCCACCCGGATGTGCAGGCCATCAGCTTTGTCGGCTCCACGCCGATCGCCCAATACATCTACGAAACCGGTGCCCGCCACGGCAAGCGCGTGCAGGCACTGGGCGGTGCTAAAAACCACATGGTGGTGATGCCGGATGCAGACCTGGACGGCACGGTAGAAGCGCTGATTGGCGCCGCCTACGGTTCGGCCGGCGAACGTTGCATGGCGATTTCGGTGGCGCTGGCGGTAGGCGACATTGCTGATGCGCTGGTAGAGAAGTTGGCCGCACGTGCCCGCCAGCTAAAAATCGGCGTGGGCAACGACGCCGCCGCCGAAATGGGTCCGCTGGTGACCCGCGTGCACCAGCAGAAGGTCGCCGGTTACATTGATCAGGGCGTGGACGAAGGCGCCAAGCTGGTCGTCGACGGCCGTGGCTACCGCCACCCGGGTTACGAAAGCGGCTTCTTCCTGGGCCCCAGCCTGTTCGATAACGTGACGCCGGAGATGACCATCTACCGCGAAGAAATCTTCGGCCCGGTGCTATCCATCGTGCGCGTGCCGGATTTCGAGACAGCCTTACAGCTGATCAACAGCCACCAGTACGCCAACGGCACCAGCATCTTTACCCGTTCCGGTGCCGCCGCCCGCGAGTTTGGCCACCGCATCCAGGTAGGCATGGTCGGTGTGAACGTGCCCATCCCGGTGCCCATGGCCTTCCACAGCTTTGGCGGCTGGAAAGCGTCGCTGTTTGGTGACCACCATATGCATGGCCCGGAAGGCGTGCGCTTCTACACCCGCATGAAAACCATCACTACGCGCTGGCCAGACAAGCTCACCGCCGAGTTTGTGATGCCCACCATGAAGTAATGCTCTGTCCACGATAGGGGGATAACCCTTGTATCGCAGCTTCAACCCGGCTTTGGCCGGGTTTTTTTTGTTTAAGGCAATGACAAACTGTCTGATGCGGCTTAAATTACTTGATACAAATGTGTCGCACAATGCGGCCTGATTTAATAAAAATGCTTCACGGGAGTGATGGAATGCAAAAAACCGCTGGTTTGTCGCTGAAGCGTAGGTTACAGCTTCAGGTGGTGTTGGTGACGGTAATTCTCTGTGTGCTGGGTGTGCTGTCGCTCATGCATGAGCGTGCCACCATGCTGGAAGACCGCGAGATAAAAGTACGTAATCTGGTGGAGTCGGCCATGACCGTGGTGAAGGCCTACGAAGACAAGGCCAGCAGCGGTGCGCTGAGCGAAGCCGAGGCCAAAAAGCAGGCCGCATCGGTACTGAACGCCATGCGCTACGACGAACGTGAATACTTTTTTGCCTTTGATCGCGAGTGGAACTGGGTTGCGCATGGTGCGAAGGCCGCCATGATTGGCAAAAACCTGAATAGCGTCAAAGATGCTTCTGGTGTGCCGCTGAAACCGTTGTTCGAGCAAGCCTTGCAAAGCGGGGGCGGCAAAGGATTGGTGGCCTATGTGTGGGACAAGCCGGGCTTTGATACCCCGCAAGACAAGATTTCCTATATCGCCACTACCGCTGGCTGGGGCTGGGTACTGGGGACCGGCATTTACCTGGACGACGTACAGGCCGGCTTTATGGCACAGGCTTATGTGCTGATCGTCGAGGTGCTGCTGGCCGTGGCGCTGGTGGTGACCGTGGGCTACCTGATTCGCCGCAGCGTGATGCAGCAGCTGGGCGGCGACCCCGCACTGACACGGGACGTGGTACACCGCATCGCCCAGGGCGATCTGAACGTGCAGGTACCGTTGGCCGCAGGCGATAAAGACAGCCTGCTGGCCGCCGTCGCCAATATGCAGCAGCACCTGCGCGAGCTGGTAGGTGGTATTGCCGGCAGCAGCAGTACCCTGTCCGGCATGGCTGGCAATATTGCTGGTAGTGCCGCCGCGGTTGCCAGCAGCTCCGACCAGCAAAGCCACGCGGCGACCGAAATGGCCGCGTCCATCGAGCAACTTACCGCCAGCATCAAGCAGATTGCCGAGCTGGCCGAGCACGCCCGTACCGTGTCGGCCAGCTCCGGCCAACTATCTAACCAGGGCGGCGAAGTGATTGCCAGTGCCGTCAGCGAAATGCAGCGCATCAACAGCGCGGTAGACCAGGCGGCTGGCACCATTGGCAATCTGGTGAGCAAGACGCAAACCATCTCCACCATCATGCAGGTGATCAAGGACATTGCCGACCAGACCAACCTGCTGGCGCTGAACGCGGCGATTGAAGCCGCGCGTGCCGGGGAAATGGGCCGTGGCTTTGCCGTGGTGGCCGACGAGGTGCGCAAGCTGTCCGAGCGGACTGCCGCCGCCACGCAGGAAATCGCCGGCATGATCAACGAGATTCAGGCTGGCTCCGAGGCCTCGCGCAGCAATATGGAAGAAGCCGTCAACCGCGTAAAAGCCGGCCTGGCGCTGGCCGAGCAGGGTGGCGAGGCTATCCACCAGATACGCGACAGTGCCAACGGCGTGGTGGGTGTGGTGAAAGACATCTCGCAAGCACTGGCCGAGCAGGGCCACGCCAGCGAGGAGATCACCCGCAATGTGGAGCAGATCGCCCAGGCTGCAGCCAACAACGCTGCCGCCTCCGGCCAGTCGTCCCAGGCGATTGGCGAGCTGAACGAGCTGACCCAGCGCCTGCGCAGCATGGTGTCGCGTTTTCAGGTGTAGTCCCGTGGTCTAGCCCGGCGACGCTGCCGGTAAGATAAAAAGCTTGGCCGCATTGCCTGTGACAGGGCGCGCGGCCAAGCTTTTTTGTCGGGTGCAGTGAAACGGGATGCGCGTGCTAATAAAGTGAAAACAGCGTGGGCACAGGCTGTGGCGCCATGCTCACGCTATCTATTGCCCACCTTGTCTTTTACACCGCTGCCTTGCTGTTAGTTTGGGCTGCCCGGCGGTGCCACAGCCCCCAGCCGCCGGCGATGGCCAGCAGCACAGCGCATAGCAGCAGTACCGGCGCGTTGCCGTGGCGCATATACGGTGTCAGGCCGCTATGGCCCTGTACCGTGGCCAGCAGCGTCTGGCGGGTGTCCGGTGCGGCAGCGGCGATCAGCTCGCCACGGTGGTCGATGGCGGCGGTCATGCCGGTATTGGTGGCGCGCAGCATGGGGCGGCCGGTTTCCAGGGCTCGCGCTTGCGACAGTTGCAGGTGCTGGCTCATGGCGTTGCTTTTGCCGAACCAGGCCAGGTTGCTGACGTTGGCCAGAATGGTGGCGTTGGCCGCCGGGCCGATCAGCTCTTCACCAAAGCCGTCTTCGTAGCAGATATTGAACGCGACCTTTTGCTGGCCGATGGTTAGCGGCAGCTGATCCGTACCACCGGGGGTAAAGCCGGACAGCGGCATGCGCAGGAACTGGTAGATCCAGCTGGTGACGGCAGGCAGCGGGATGAATTCGCCAAACGGTACCAGGTGGTTTTTGGCGTAGTAGTCCTGCGTGGGCTGGTTCAGCGCGATGACAGCGTTCAGGTAGCCACGGCCATCCGGCGTACGGCGCGGGATGCCGGCGACCAGGGCGGTCTTTTTACGGTCGGCTACGCCGTTGATCATGGTGAGGTAGCCGGAGGGCAGGTCGTCCAGGAACACCGGTAGCGCGGTTTCCGGCAGCAAGGTCAGCTCTGCCGGTGGCGCCTGCACCACCATGCGGTAGTAGGTGGCCAGGGTGAAGTCGAAGGTGGCCGGATCCCATTTCAGCGCCTGCGGGATATTGCCTTGCAGCAGTGCCACGCGCAGCGGGGCGCCGGCTGGGGTGGTCCATGTTTGCTGTTGCAGCCAGCCGCTGCCACCCCATAGCAACAGCAGCAAGCCGCCAAGGGCAGCGCGCTTGGCTAGATGCAGACCGGCTTGCGGTAGCAGCGCCAGCACGCCGGCGCTGAGCGCCACCGCCAGGGTCACAGCATGGATGCCGCCCACGGGGGCCAAGCCGGCGAGCGGGCTTTCGGTAATCTGGCTATAGCCGATGGCGCCCCAAGGGAAACCGGTGAACACCCAGCTGCGCAGCCATTCGCCCAGCGTCCATGCGGCGGGGAACACCACCAGCCAGCGCACAGCGGGCAGGTGGTGCATGCGGGCGGCCAGCCAGGTGGCCAGGCCGGGGTAGAGCGCCAGGTACATGGGCAGCAGCAGGGTCATGCCGCCGGCCAGCAGCGGGGGCATGCCGCCAATATCGTGCAGGCTGATGTAGATCCAGTAGAACTGGCTGGTGTAGGCGGCCACGCCCCACACCCAGGCCAGGCCAAAGGCGCGCTGCGGCCAACGTTGTACCAGCAGGATCAGCGCCGCCAGCGCCAGCAGGGCCACCCAGTACAGGCGGTAGGGGGCAAAGGCCAGTACGGTGCTGGCACCGGCCAGCGTGGCCAGCAGCAGGGTGAGTGCGTGGCGTAGCATGTCAGCTAGGTTTGGCGGCACGCCGCTCTACCAGCAGGGCGTGCAGGCGGCGGCTGTCGGCACGGATCACGGTGAAGTGCCAGTCGTCCAGCTGCAGGCCTTCGCCGCGTGTGGGTACGTAGCCCAGGTTAGCCATCACCAGGCCGCCGACGGTGTCGACTTCGTCGTCGGGCAGGGTGCTGTCGAAGAAGGTGTTGAAGTCGTCGATGGCGGTGGTGGCGCGTACGCGGTAGCGCCCGCCGCGTACCGGTACGATATCGTCTTCTTGCTCTTCCAGGTCGTGTTCGTCGTCGATTTCGCCCACGATTTCTTCCAGCACGTCCTCGATGGTGACCAGGCCTGACACGCCGCCGTATTCATCCACCACGATGGCCATATGCGTTTTGCTGGCGCGAAAATCGCGCAGCAGGGCATTGAGTGGCTTGCTTTCCGGCACGAATACCATCGGGCGCAGTACTTTTTTCACGTCGAAGGCGTCGGGCTGGTGAAAGTAGTGCAGCAGGTCTTTGGCCAGCAGGATGCCTTTGATGTCGTCCTTGTCGTCGCCGATGACCGGAAAGCGCGAATGGCCGGTTTCGATGAGCTGCGGCAGCCATTTTTCGATGCTGTCTTCCAGCTTCAGCACGGTAATCTGGCTGCGCTGTACCATCACGTCGCGCACGCTTTGCTCGGAAAACGACAGCACGCCCTCGATCATGGACAGCGCCTCGGCGTCCATCAGGTTGCGCTCGAAGGCGGCGTGCAGTTGCTCACGCAGCTCTTCGCGGTCTTCAGGTTCGTGGGTAAAGCGGTTTAGCAGGCGGTCAAACCAACTGGCGGGTTTACTGGGGTCGTCCATAGATGGGGTCAGGTTTTCTCTGCGGCGTAAGGGTCGTCATAGCCTAACTTGGCGAGGATGGCGGTTTCAAGCGCTTCCATGATGTTGGCCTCGTCGTCCTGCTCGTGGTCAAAGCCCTGCAGGTGCAGCATGCCGTGCACGGTGAGGTGGGCGTAGTGCGCGTCCAGCGTCTTGCCTTGCTCGGCGGCCTCGCGGGCGACCACGGGGGCACAGAATACCAGGTCGCCAAACAGTGGCATGCCCGCCACGGTGTCGCCTTCGTTCAGCGCGAAGGACAGCACATTGGTGGCGTAGTCCTTGCCGCGGTAGTCGTGGTTCAGCTGGCGGCCTTCGGCCTCGTCTACTACCAGCAGCGAGACCTGCGCCTGGCGGTGCTGGCGCTGCAGGGCGGCCTGGCACCAGCGGCGCCATTGTTTGCCGTCCGGCAGCGGCTGTTCGCTTTCCAGGCGGTCTTCCAGGGTCAGGTCCAGCCGTGCGGCCAACCTTTGCAGGAAGGGGTTACGTTTCGCTTTTTTCATCTTGTCTTGCCTGATAGTGGTCGTAAGCGTCGACGATCTTCTGCACCAGCGGGTGGCGCACCACGTCGTCGCTCTGGAAATGATGGAAATGGATGCCGCGCACCTTGCCCAGGATGCGCTCTACCTCGACCAGGCCGCTTTTCTGGTGGCGTGCCAGGTCGATCTGGGTGATGTCGCCGGTAATGACCGCGCGCGAGCCAAAGCCGATACGGGTGAGGAACATCTTCATTTGTTCGGGCGTGGTGTTCTGCGCCTCGTCCAGAATGATGAAGGCGTTGTTCAGCGTGCGGCCGCGCATATAGGCCAGCGGGGCGATTTCGATCAGGTTCTTCTCGAACAGGCGCGCCACTTTGTCAAAGCCCATCAGGTCATACAGCGCGTCGTACAGCGGGCGCAGGTAGGGGTCTACTTTTTGTGCCAGGTCGCCGGGCAGGAAACCCAGTTTTTCGCCGGCTTCTACCGCCGGGCGCACCAGCACGATGCGCTTCACCGCGTCGCGTTCCATGGCATCCACGGCGCAGGCTACCGCCAGGTAGGTTTTACCCGTGCCGGCCGGGCCAATGCCAAAGGTAATGTCGTGGCCGAAGATCGCCTTGATATAGGCTCCCTGGCGCGGGGTGCGGCCTTTGAGGTCGCGGCGGCGGGTAGCCAGCTGCGGGGTGTCGTCGTCCGCCCCCTGCGGGTTGTGCTGGCGTGCTTCTACCAGGCCAAGCTGGATGTCGCGTATGCCCAGATCGCGTTTTTCGGCCATATCGTAAAAGCGCAGCAGCAGGGCCAGCGCGGTGTGGGCGTGCTGGCCGCGCATGGTGAACTGCTCGCTGCGGCGCTGGATCACCACATCCAGCCCGGTTTCAATCTGCTTGAGGTTTTCGTCCAGCGCGCCGCACAGGCGGGCGAGGCGGTCGTTATCGACAGGGGTAAAACTGTGGGTGCAGGTAGATTCGCTCATGGACGCTTTGCTGTAGTTGGCGGGCATTGGCGCTGGCGCTGCAGGCTTTGCAGGTGGGCCAGCTTTTCTTCCAGGGCCTGGATGCGGTCGTCGTCGGCGCGCGGTGTGCCCACCGGCAGGCCAAAACCGACACCGATGCTGCCGTGGCTACCTACCGCACCGCCCAAGCCGATGTTCAGTGTAACCGGCGCCCGCAGGTTTGTACGCTCGCGGGCCAGCACCAGGCTGGTGTCGGCCACGGCTTGCGCCAGGCCGGCGCAGTCCAGCGTGGCGGGGTCGGGCTGCTTCAGGCTGGCACAGGCGGCCAGCAGCAGGCAGGCAATCAGGGGCAGGGTGCGTGGCATGGTGGCTCCGGTAGGGACCGGGCAGCGGGCTGCCCGGCTGGCCTGGCTCAGGCGGTTTCCAGGGTGAGGATTTCACCGCCCAGCGAGTGCGGGTTGGCTTCGGTAATCACCACGTCTACCAGCTGGTTGATCAACCGTGGCTGGCCGACAAAGTTCACCACGCGGTTGTTGGCGGTACGGCCTGCCAGCATGCCGGGGTCTTTTTTGGAGATGTTCTGCACCAGCACGCGCTGTACGGTGCCCACCATGCTCTGGTTGATCTCGAAGCCACGCGCTTCGATCACTTCGTTCAGCGCTTCCAGGCGGCGGACTTTTTCCTTGTGCGGGGTGTCGTCTACCAGGTTGGCCGCAGGGGTGCCCGGGCGCGGGCTGTAGATGAACACGTAGCTGAAATCGAAGGCCAGGTCTTTCACCAGCTTGAGTGTCTGCTCGAACTCGGCCTCGGTTTCGCCGGGGAAGCCCACGATAAAGTCGGACGACAGGCACAGGTCGGGGCGGATGGCGCGCAGCTTGCGGATGATGGACTTGTATTCCAGCGCGGTGTAGCCGCGTTTCATGGCGCTAAGCACGCGGTCGGAGCCGCTTTGTACCGGCAGGTGCAGGTGCGATACCAGCTTGGGCAGGCGTGCGTAGCAGTCGATGATGCGCTGGCTGAACTCGCGTGGGTGGCTGGTGGTAAAACGCATGCGCTCGATGCCGGGGATCTCGTGCACGTATTCCAGCAGGGTGGCAAAGTCGGCAATCTCGCCGTCGGCCATGGCACCGCGGTAGGCGTTGACGTTCTGGCCCAGCAGGGTGATTTCTTTAACGCCTTGCAGCGCCAGGTTGGCTATTTCGGTGAGTACGTCGTCAAACGGGCGCGATACTTCTTCGCCGCGGGTGTAGGGCACCACGCAGAACGAGCAGTATTTGGAACAGCCTTCCATCACCGACACCATGGCGGCGGCACCGTCTACCTTGGCCGGCGGGATGTGGTCGAATTTTTCGATTTCGGGGAAGGAAATATCTACCTGCGAGGTGCCGCTTTGCTGGCGGCTCTTGATCAGCTCGGGCAGGCGGTGCAGGGTTTGCGGGCCGAACACCACGTCTACATACGGCGCACGCTTCACGATGGTGTCGCCTTCCTGGCTGGCTACGCAGCCGCCCACGCCGATAATCAGGTTGGGGTTGGCCTCTTTCAGCGGGCGGATACGGCCCAGGTCGGAAAACACCTTTTCTTGCGCTTTTTCGCGCACGCTACAGGTATTGAACAGGATCACGTCGGCCTCTTCCGGGTTTTCCGTCTTGATCATGCCCTCGGTACTGCCCAGTACGTCTACCATTTTGTCCGAGTCGTACTCGTTCATCTGGCAGCCGAATGTCTTGATGTAAACCTTTTTCATGCTGGTATCTGCAAAAAAGAGAAGGCCAGCTCACAGCGGCCACTTGTGTCGTGGGCGTGTTTTTGCTGGCGAATGAATAGCTTGCGCGAGTTTATCACATCGCGCCGGTAGCGGCAGCGGGCGGGCCGGCGCGGCGCAGTGCCAGGCGGAACAGTAGCGGGTTCAGCAGGATGGACAAGATGGCCCCGGCCATGATCAGCGCATGGCCGCGTTCGGGTAGCAGCTGCAGGCTCAGGCCCAGGTTGGCCAGAATGAAGGAGAACTCGCCTATCTGCGCCAGGCTGGCCGCCAGCAGCCAGCGTTCGCCGCGTGGCTGGCGCAGCAGCGCCATCAGCAGCCAGGCGGCCAGGCCCTTGCCCACGATGATGATGGCCAGCGTGGCCAGCACGGCCGCGGTATCGGTAATCAGCACGCGCGGGTCGAACAGCATGCCGGCAGCCACGAAAAACAGCACCGAAAACGCATCGCGCAGCGGCATGGCTTCTTCGGCGGCGCGGTGGCTGAACGGTGAGCCGGCCAGCACGGTGCCGGCAAAGAAGGCGCCCAGCGCAAACGACACCTCAAACAAGGCGGTGGCGCCATAGGCCACGCCCAGTGCGGTGGCCAGCACACCCAGGCGGAACATTTCGCGGCTGCCGGTGTGCACGATTTTTTCCAGCATCCACGGGATGGCTTTCTGTCCCACCAGCATCATCACCGCCACAAAGGCGGCCACTTTGCCCAGCGTGAGCAGAATCGCCTGTAGCGAGTCCCCCAGGTTGGCCGCAGCGCTACCTGCCAGCGCGGGGATCAGCACCAGCGCCAGAATGGTGGCCAGGTCTTCGCTGACCAGCCAGCCTACCGCCACCTTGCCAGCCGGGGTTTCCAGTTTGTTGTGTTCTTCCAGTGCCTTGAGCAGCACCACGGTGCTGGCTACCGATAACGCCATGCCAAACAGCAGGCCCTGCGGCACGCTCCAGCCCAGTAGCACGCTCAGGCCGCAGCCCAGGGCGATGGCCACTGTAATCTGGGCAAAAGCACCGGGTAGTGCAATGCGCCGTACCGCCCACAGGTCTTGTATGGAAAAGTGCAGCCCGACGCCGAACATCAGCAGGATGACCCCCAGCTCGGCCAGCTCGGCCGCCAGGTGGCCATCTGCCACAAAACCCGGGGTAAACGGGCCGATCAGAATACCGGCCGCCAGATAGCCCAGCAGCGGTGGCAGGCGCAGCTTGAGCGCCACGGCGCCCAGCAGAAAGGCGGTGACCAGTGCGCCGACCAGCGTGGTAATCAGTGGGGTTGCATGCATGTGTTCTCCCTGTCCATTGTCATTTTGTGGTCGCCAGCCTGGCCGCGTGCTGCGGGCGGGGCGGCAGGGCGCGGCTGGCCTGTCTGCGCTAGGCCTGGCTGGCGGCTATTTAAAGATAGAAAGTCTGGCGGCGGCAGAGTTCACCGTTTGAGCATAATCCATCGAATTTGTTTTACTTAATGGTGCTGCTAAAAACATTCAATTTTAGCTATTGAGTGATTGTGGCTATCATCAACTTAAGTTCAATAGCTTCTGGAGTGCATCATGATCAAGACCATCACCTTCGCCATCTGTCATTTCACCGTGGCGTTCTGCGTGGCTTATCTGCTCACCGGCAGCTTTGGCATCGCCAGCCTGCTGGCACTGGTAGAACCGCTGGTGAATACCGTGGCGTACTACTTTCATGAAAAAGTGTGGGACCGTATCCGGGCCAACAAGGCGGCAGAACCGGATACCGCCACCGCCGGGCACCGGGGGCTGCTGCATCGCCACTAGCAGCTCCCGCCGTATGTAAAAGGCTGGTGTAGAATTGCATCATTTTTGTAGGGTTTTGTTGTGCGTTAGCGAGTGTGCTAGCGATGCAGAGCCCGCCTCCTACACTGGTTTCCCGCATGCTGGCCTTCCCCCGTCCTGCTTCTTCTGCGTTTTATCGCCCGGATATCGATGGCTTGCGCGCCATTGCGGTACTGAGCGTGATTGCCTATCACATTGGTGTGCCCGGCTTGCCGGGTGGCTTTGTGGGCGTGGATATCTTTTTTGTACTCAGCGGGTTTCTGATTAGCGGCTTGCTGCGCCAGGAGCTGCTGGCTACCGGCCGCCTGGGTTTTGCCGCCTTCTTTGCACGGCGTATCCGCCGTCTGGGTCCGGCACTGGTGCTGGTGACGCTGGCTACGCTGCTGGCAGGCTATATGGTTTTGCTGCCGGATGCTGCCAACACGCTGGGGCGCGAGGCGCGCGCGGTGGTGACCTTATCGGCCAACCACCATTTCATGAAGCATGCTTTTGACTACTTCAATACGGCTACCGACCTGAAGCCCTTGCTGCATACCTGGTCGCTGGCGGTAGAGGAGCAGTATTACCTGTTGTGGCCGCTGCTGATGCTGGGGGCTTACCGTGCGGGGGGCGGGGAAAAGGCTTTGCGGCCAACCTTGCTGGCCGTGCTGTTGCTGTCTTTTGCTGCTTGTCTTTATTTGTCCTATCGCGATATGCCCAAGGCGTTTTACCTGATGCCGGCACGAGCGTGGGAGTTTGCGGCGGGTGGCTTGCTGGCCTGGCTACCGCTGCGCCATAGCCGTAGTGCATGGCATGCCAATGCTTTGGCGGGTGGCGGCCTGGCTATCTTGCTGGCCAGCATTGTGCTGCTTGACGAGCACAGCATGGTGTTCCCCGGCTGGGTGGTGTTGCTGCCAGTATGCGGTACGCTGCTGGTGTTGGCCGCAGGCGGGCTGGACCCGCATAACGCACCAGGCCGCCTGCTGGGTAGCCGCTGGTTTACGGCGCTAGGCTTGTTGTCCTACAGCTGGTATCTGTGGCACCAGCCTTTGCTGGCGCTGGGGCGTTATTACGATGTAGGCCAGCGCGATCTGCCACGGGATTTCCTGTTGGGTGGGGTGCTGGCGCTGTTGCTGGCCTGGCTAACCTACTGCCTGGTCGAGCAGCCGGTAAGGCAACGCCGCTGGCGCTGCTTTGCAACCGACAAGTCTACGCTGTGGGCCGGGCTGGCCATGTCGGTGCTGGTGTGGCTGGTCGCCAGCGCTGCCATGTATCTGCCCAAAAAATACCCCTGGCCAGGTTATCAGGCTATTTTGCAGGTCAAGCAAGACCAGGCGCAGCTACCGCCAGGCTGTGACATGCCAGAACGTGGCGTGCCACTCTCGCCGCAAGCCCGCTGCCGTATCGGCCCCGCGCAAGCGCCCTTGCAGCTGTTGGCCTGGGGCGATTCCCATACCGACCACGCCATGCCCATGTACCAGCTACTGGCACAGGCACAAGGGGTAGGTATCCTGCGCCGCGCTTACCATGGCTGCCCGCCGTTGGTGGATGCCGTGCCGGTGGGGGAGGGTAAGGTGCGCAGCTGGTGCCTGAATCACTCGCGCGCGGTGATGGCCGAGCTGGCACAGCTATCGCGTAGCGGGCTGCATGGCGTGCTGATGAACGTGCGCTGGAACGGCTATACCGCGCTGCCTGTCGCGGGCAGTGCCAGCATTACCGGCCTGGCGCAGGCGGATGCCCAGGGCAATGTGGCGGTGGCGGGGGCCATGCTGGCAGGCGTGGGCCAGCTTGACCGTGCGCATTCCTTGCAGGTGATGGCGGCCTCGCTGGATCGCGTCGCCAGCCAGCTGGCGGCGCTCAAGCTCAAGCTGGTGCTGCTGGCGCCCGAGCCGGAAATGCCGCTTTCTGTGCCGGAATGCCTGGCCCGCCGTGGCGCAGCCGCCTGCCATGCCAGCCGTGCCGATGTCGACCGCCAGCGCGCCGCTATCCTGCCCATTCTGCAGCAAGTTGCCAGCCGCCATGCCAATGTGCGCGTCTGGGACCCGATCGCCCGTTTTTGCGATGCCCAGACTTGTTATGCGGCAGCCGCAGGCGTGGTGCGCTATCAGGACCAGAATCACCTGACCGCCAGTATGTCGCGTACTCTGCAGGCGGAGTTTGCCCCCTTGTTTAGCTGGGCAAGCCAACCCTGAAGCGGTTTATTGCTCGCCTGTACACACCCTCTGCTGACATAGGTCACCAGAGGGTGTTGTTTTTTGTAGCACACCCAGGGCTGGTGCCGCCCCAGCCGGGCAGCCTGGTCGTGCTGCACTGCGGTGCTCGCCACCGGGCAGGCTTGCTGCGGTGGCTTGTCAGAATTTGTGCGCTGCAACTACAGCACGCTGCCTGCCCGGCTTGCTGAGTATGCTAACGCTGCATTTTGCTGCGTCCTATTGATAACCAATGGCATATCCGGTGCTTTTCTGTAGTGCATGCCTTACATTTTTTGCGTTTTTCTCTTTCCTGCCGCTGGCCCTGTGCGCTAGCATTCGCGCTGGCTGATGACGTTTTAGCTAAACGTTAGCTAACAGATAACGCGGTTTACCACCAAGGTTGGCCGCAGGCAGGAGACAAGCGCGATGACGCGTGTGCTGGTAATAGGCAGTATCAATATGGACATGGTGGTGAATAGCCCCACCATGCCACGGCTGGGCGAAACGCTCAGCGGTAGCGGCTTTGCCACCTATCCGGGCGGCAAAGGTGCCAACCAGGCGGTGGCCGCCGCGCGTCTGGGCGCGCAGGTGAGCATGATCGGCTGTGTGGGGCGCGATGCGTTCGGCGCCGCGCTGAAAGCCGTGCTGGCGCACGAAGGCGTGGATACCCGCTGGGTCAGCGAAGTGGACGTGGCCACCGGCGTGGCCAGCATTACCCTGTGTGGCAGCGATAACGCCATCATCGTGGTGCCAGGCGCCAACCATGCGCTGCAGCCGGCGCAGCTGGACGCCGCCGAGCAGGCCTTTGCCGACGCCGACGTGGTACTGGCGCAGCTGGAGGTGCCACTGGCTACCGTCGAGCACGCCGCCATGTTGGCCGCACGCCACGGCAAGCCCTTCATGCTGAACCCGGCGCCAGCGGTGGCGCTGCCGGCCGCGCTGCTGGCCCGCGTCAGCGTACTGACCCCCAATGAATTCGAGCTGGCCACCACGCTGGCCAGCCAGCAGCCATGGCGCGAGCTGGTGGCTGCTGCAGGCGGCTGCATCGTGATGACGCACGGTGCCGAAGGCGCTTTCTTTGCCGATGTCGGCGGCCAGCTGCAGCAGCAGCCCGGTTTTGCGGTGACCCCGATAGACACCACCGGGGCCGGTGACACGTTCAACGGCGCGCTGGCGACTTTCCTGCACCTGGGCCTGCCCGAAGCGGTACGTCGCGCCGCCGCCGCCGGTGCGCTGTCGGTCACGCAGCCGGGCGCGCAGGGCGGCATGCCCACGCTGGCCGCACTGGACACCTTTTTGCAGGAGCACGCCGCATGAAAAAACTGGGCCATCTGAACCGTGATATCGCCCGCGTGCTGGCGTGCCTGGGCCATACCGACAGTATTGTCATTGCCGATTGCGGCCTGCCGGTACCCGCGGGCGTGGAGTGCATCGACGTGTCGCTGGCGCTGGGCGAGCCCGGTTTTGCCCGCGTACTGGAGACCGTGTTGGCCGACATGGCGTGCGAGCGCGCGCTGTTTGCCAGCGAGTGCCACAGCCATAACCCGGCGGTGTCGGCGCTGGCCGCCGCGCTACCGGCGCAGGGCATTGCCACCGAATTTGTCAGCCACGAAGCGTTCAAGCAGCACTGCCGCCAGGCGCGGGCGGTGATCCGCACCGGCGACGCCACGCCGTACGCCAATGTGATCCTGTACGCCGGCGTGATTTTCTAGGAGGCGGCGATGAAGGTAAGCATGCGTGGCATCTGCAAGGCCTTTGGCCCGGTGCGGGTGCTGGAAAACGTGGACTTCACCCTGCACGGTGGCGAAATCCACGCGCTGATGGGCGAAAACGGCGCGGGCAAGTCCACGCTGATGAAGATCCTTAGCGGCGTGTACCAGCCGGATAGCGGTAGCGTGGAGGTAGACGGCCAGGCCGTGGCCATCCGCAGCACCCGCGACGCCGAGGCAGCGGGCATTGCCATCATCCACCAGGAACTGAACCTGATTCCGCAGCTGTCGGTGATGGAAAACCTGTTTCTGGGCCGCGAGCCGTCGCGCTTTGGCGTGATCCAGCGTGCCGCCATGCGCCAGCAGGCGCGGGCGCAGCTGGACGCGCTGGGCGCCAGCCAGATCGACGTGGAAGCCGAAGCCGGCAGCCTGTCCATCGGCCAGCAGCAGATGGTGGAAATCGCCAAGGCGCTGGCCATGGACGCCCGCGTGCTGATCATGGACGAGCCCACCGCCGCGTTGTCGGCGCGCGAGATCGACACCCTGTTTGCGCTGATGCGCGGCCTGCAGGCGCGCGGCGTGGCCATTGTGTATGTGTCGCACCGCATGGAAGAGATCTTCCATATCTGCGACAAGATCAGCGTGCTGCGCGATGGCTGTTTTGTGGGCGAGCGCGTGATTGCCGACACCGGTTTCGACGAAGTGGTGAAGCTGATGGTTGGCCGCGAAATCGGCGACCGCTTCCCCGGCCGTGACGTGGTGCCGGGCGCGGTGCGGCTGGCGGTGCGCGGCTTGTCTGATGGCCGCCATATCGACGGCATCAGCTTCGAAGCCCGCGCCGGCGAGGTACTGGGCATTGCCGGCCTGATGGGCGCCGGCCGTAGCGAAATCCTCAAGACACTGTTTGGCGTGAACCGCCGCACCGCCGGCGAAGTGTGGCTGGACGGCGCGCCGCTGGACGTGCGCAGCCCGGCCGCCGCCATTGCTGCCGGCCTGGCGTTTGTCACCGAAGACCGCAAAAGCCAGGGCCTGGTGCTGGGCATGTCGGTGCGCGAAAACGCCACGCTGGTGCACCTGGACAGCTACGCCCGCCTGGGCGTGGTCAACGGTGCGGCCGAGCAGGCCGCGGTGGCGCAGCAGATCAGCCAGCTGCGCATCCGCACCCGCGATGCTGAGCTGGACGTGAAATCGCTCTCCGGTGGCAACCAGCAAAAAGTGGTGTTTGCCAAATGGCTTGCCAAGCCGCCCAAGGTGCTGCTGCTGGACGAACCCACGCGCGGCGTGGACGTGGGCGGCAAGGCCGAGATTTACCACATCATCAACCAGCTGGCCGCCGCCGGCGTGGCCATCGTGATGGTGTCGTCCGAGCTGCCCGAGGTGATGGCGATGAGCAACCGCATTCTGGTGCTGCACGAAGGCCGCCAGACAGCGCTGTTCGATGCGGCCAACTTGAGCCAGGAAGACATCATGGCCGCCGCCACCGGCACCGCCGGCCACGACACCCGCACTACACAGGACTAAAAGCATGACTGCACAACAAAAAGCCACGCTGCAAAAGCTGGGCCCTTTTATCGCGCTGCTGGTGGTTTCCGGCGCGCTGGCCATCATGAGCCCGGATTTCCTGACCGTGGGCAACCTGATGAACGTGATGCGCCAGGTATCGATCAACGCGCTGATTGCCTTCGGCATGACGCTGGTCATCCTGCTGGGCGGTATTGATTTGTCGGTGGGCTCCATCCTGGCGCTGTCGTCGGTGTGCATTGCGCTGATGATCCAGAGCGGGCTGGACCCGGTGCTGGCCACGCTGCTGGGCATTGCTGCCGGTGCCGGCATGGGCTTTGCCAACGGCTGGATCATCAGCAAGGGCAAGGTGGCACCGTTTATCGCCACGCTGGCGTCCATGACCATCTTGCGCGGCCTGTCGCTGGTGTTTTCCGGTGGTAGCCCCATTACCGGCCTGGACAGCGATTTCTTCCAGATGCTGGGCGGCGGCTACGTGGCCGGTCTGGTGCCGGTACCGGTGGTATGGATGCTGCTGATGTTTGCCGGCTTCTGGTTCCTGCTGAAGCAGACCGTTTTCGGCCGCCACGTGTACGCCACCGGCGGTAACGAAGAAGCCTCGCGCCTGTCCGGCGTGAAGGTGGACCGCATCAAGATCTGGGTTTACACCGTGTCCGGCGCCATGTCGGCCATGGCAGGCGTGGTGCTGACCTCGCGCCTGAACTCGGCGCAGCCCACCGCCGGTACCGGCTACGAGCTGGACGCCATCGCAGCCGTGGTGCTGGGTGGCACCAGCCTGACCGGCGGCCGTGGCTGGATCTTTGGCACCCTGATGGGGGCGCTGCTGATTGGCGTACTGAACAATGGCCTGAACCTGCTGGGCGTATCGTCGTTCTACCAGCAGGTGATCAAGGGCGCTGTCATTCTGCTGGCGGTACTACTGGACCGCGCAGGCAAAAAGTAAACCGGCTGCCGGCCGGTGGCCGGTGGCGGCAACACGTGTCGTTCAATAAAACAGGGAGTCGCACCATGAATCGCATCATCACCCCGCTGCTGGCCAGCCTGCTGGCTTTTGGTATTGCTGCTTGCTCCAAGCAGGGCCCGGACAGCGCACCGGCCGCTGCCAGCGAGCCGGCTGCTGCCACCAGCACCGCCACCGTTGGCCTGGCCGTGTCCACGCTGAACAACCCGTTCTTTGTGTCGCTGCGTGACGGCGCCGAGGCGGAGGCCAAGAAAGAAGGCATCAACCTGATTACCGTGGATGCTCAGGACGACCCGGCCAAGCAACAGGCCAGCGTGGAAGACCTGATCCAGAAAAAGGTAAACGTGATCCTGATTAACCCGACCGACTCCGCCGCCGTGGCCAATGTGGTGAAAGAAGCCACCAGCAAGGGCATCAAGGTGGTATCGCTGGACCGTAGCGTGACCGGTGCCGACGTCAGCGCGCACATTGCGTCCGACAACGTGGCCGGTGGCAAGATGGCCGGCGAGTTTCTGCTGGAAAAACTGGGCGGCAAGGGCAATATCGTAGAGCTGGAAGGCATTGCCGGTTCGTCTGCTGCGCGCGAGCGTGGCCAGGGCTTCCATCAGGTAGTGGATGGTAAGGCCGACGTGAAACTGCTGGCCAAACAGCCGGCGGACTTTGACCGTGCCAAAGGCCTGTCGGTGATGGAAAACATCATCCAGGGCAATAAAGGCATTCAGGGTGTGTTTGCCCACAACGACGAAATGGCGCTGGGCGCGGTGAAAGCCATCCAGGCTGCCGGCCTGAAAAACGTGGTAGTGGTGGGCTTTGATGCGACCGCCGACGCCGTGGCCGCGGTAAAAGGTGGCACCCTGGCCGCGACCGTACAGCAGCAGCCCGAGCTGATTGGCCAGTACGGCGTGCAAACCGCTAAAAAGCTGATCGCCGGCCAGCCTGTGGATAAATTTATCCCGGTACCGCTGAACCTGGTGAAGTAAGCCAGCTTGCGGCTAACCCGCTATGGCGGGTAGCCGCTGTAATACAATCGAGGTCCCTGCCAGCATAGGGCTGGCAGGGATTTTCTTTGCCCGGCTACGCCGCAGGAGTTTTTCATGACGTTTCAGCGCCTGACCATTGACGATGTCGCCCGTATTGCCGGGGTATCGCGCACCACGGCCAGTATGGTGCTCAATGGCCACGCCGAACGCTACCGCATTGCTCAGGCCACGGTGGCGCGGGTAGAGCAGGTGGCGCGCGAGCTGAACTTCAGCCCGTCGCACTCGGCACGTTCGCTGCGCAATCGCCGCAGCCAGGCCATTGGCTTGGTGATTCCCGACCTGACCAACGCCAGCCACGCTGCGCTGGCGCAGGCGCTGGAAAACCTGTGCCGCGCCCGCGACCTGCAGCTGTTGATGGTGACCAGCGACGAAGACCCCGAGCGCGAAAGCGCCGGCATGACACAGCTGGTGGCACGTCAGGTAGACGGCATGCTGGTGGTGCCGTGCAGTAGCGATGCTCGCCATTACCAGAAATGGACACGTCGCCTGCCGCTGGTGTTTGTCGACCGCCGGCTGGACGACAGCGGCATCCCCTCGGTGGTGACCGACGCCACCGACAGCGTGGTACAGCTCCTGGCACCCAAGTTGGCCGCAGGCATCAGCGAGCTGGTGTATTTTGGCGGCCAGGCCGCGCTATCCCCCAGCCGCGACCGCCTGGCCGGCTATCGCCAGGCGTTGGCCGCTGCCGGCCTGGCCGAGCAGCCGGGCTGGGTGTGCGAGCGCGACTTCCTGCGCGAATCCGGCTACGCCATGATGCAAGCCTGGCATGCGGCCAACGGCCGCTACCCGCAGGCGCTGTTTACCGCATCCATCACCCTGCTGGAAGGCGTGTTGGCGTACCTGCGCCAGCACGGCCTGCACGATGCGCCGCGCAGCATGATGACCTTTGACCACCACGCGCTGCTGGACTGCCTGCCGCTGGCCATCGATGCCGTGCAGCAGGATTCGGAAAGCCTGGCCGCCGCCAGCCTGGCTAAAGTGCTGGCTTTGCTGGAAGGCCAGCCGCTGCCGGCCACCGACACCCGCATTGCCGCTACCCTGTTGCGCAGCCCGCACGGCGGCTAGGGCAGGCGGCTGGTAGAATGAACGCTTTCGTACCCGCCTGACCCCGCCCCATGAACAATGACCTGCTTGCTGGCCTGAACGCCGAACAACTTTCCGCCGTCACCTGGCCCGCCAAAAGCGCGCTGGTGCTGGCTGGCGCCGGTAGTGGCAAAACACGGGTGCTGACCACGCGCATTGCCTGGCTGCTGCAAACCGGCCAAGCCAACCCGGCCAGCATTCTGGCGGTAACGTTTACCAATAAAGCCGCCCGCGAAATGCAGACCCGCTTGGCCGCCATGATGCCGGTGAACGTGAAAACCATGTGGATAGGCACCTTCCATGGCCTGTGCAACCGCCTGCTGCGCATGCACTACCGTGACGCCGGCCTGCCGCAAACCTTTCAGATTCTGGACAGCGGCGAGCAGCAAAGCGCTATCAAACGCCTGCTCAAGAGCCTGGATATCTCCGACGAGAAATTCCCGCCCAAGCAGGTACAGCAGTTCATCAACGGCCAGAAAGAAGCCGGCGTGCGCGCCGGCGAGCTCAGCGCCTACGACCCGTATACCAAAAAGCTCATCGAGCTGTACGCCGCCTACGACGCGCAGTGCAACCGCGAAGGCGTGGTGGATTTTGCCGAGCTGCTGCTGCGCAGCTACGAGCTGCTGTCGCGTAATGCCGCGCTATGCGAGCACTACCGCGCGCGTTTCCGCTTTGTGCTGGTAGACGAGTTCCAGGATACCAACCGCCTGCAATACGCCTGGCTCAAGCTGCTGGCCGGCCCCGACAACGCGCTGTTTGCCGTGGGCGACGACGACCAGTCCATTTACGCCTTCCGTGGCGCCGAAGTGGGCAATATGCGCGCGCTGCTGGCCGACTACGGCGTGGCCGGCCCTGTGCGGCTGGAGCAGAACTACCGCTCGGCCGGCACCATCCTGGATGCGGCCAACGCGCTGATCGAGCGCAACGACGGGCGCCTGGGCAAAAAGCTGTGGACCGCCGCCGGCCCCGGCGACAAGATCCGCTTGTTTGATGCGTATTCCGATGGCGAAGAAGCCCAGTTCATCGTGGACGAGGTCAAAGCACTGAAACGCGACGGCTGGAATCTGTCCGACATGGCGGTGCTGTACCGCAGCAACGCGCAGTCGCGCATTCTGGAGCAGGTGCTGGTGCAAGCCGGCGTGGCCTACCGTATTTATGGTGGCCTGCGCTTTTTCGAGCGTCAGGAAATCAAGCACGCACTGGCCTACTTGCGCCTGGCCATCAACCCGGATGACGACAACGCCCTGCTGCGCGTGATCAACGTGCCGGCGCGCGGCATTGGTGCCCGTACGGTGGAAAACCTGCAAACCGCCAGCCGCGAGCAGGGCGTCAGCCTGTGGCAGGCCGCCTGCGGGGCAGGGGGCGGGCGTACCGCCGGCAAGCTGGCCGAGTTTGTGCTGCTGGTAGAAAAACTGCGCCAGCGCTGCGAGCCTTTGAACCTGGCCGAGCAGGTGAGCCTGGTGATCGACGATTCCGGTTTGCGTAGCATGTACGAGGCCGACAAGAAAGACGGCGAAGAACGCCTGTCCAACCTGGACGAGCTGATCAATGCTGCCACCGGCTTCATGCCGCAAGAGCCACAGCTGGCGGTGGTGGAGTTTCTCACCCAGGCCAGCCTGGAAGCGGGCGACCACCAGGCCGACGCAGGCCAGGACGCCTTGCAGCTGATGACTGTGCACGCGGCCAAAGGGCTCGAATTCAACGCCGTATTTGTGGGTGGCCTGGAGGAAGGGCTGTTCCCGCACGAAAACAGCTTTAATGACGCCAAGGGTCTGGAAGAAGAGCGGCGGCTGATGTACGTGGCCATCACGCGTGCCAGACAGCGGCTTTACCTCACCAATGCGCAAAGCCGCATGCTGCACGGGCAGAGCCGTTACCCTATCCGTTCGCGCTTTGTGGATGAAATTCCGGCCGAGCTGTTACAGGTTTTATCTGCTACGGTAAAAGCTGCGCCTGTTGCCAGCCGCAGCAGCTGGGCAGAACCGGCTTTTGTGCAGCAAAAGGCGGCCGCCCGGCAGGGGGGCTGGCGTGTGGGCCAGTCGCTTAGCCATACCAAGTTTGGTGCGGGGGTCGTGATTAACGCGGAAGGTGCAGGCGACGACCTGCGTTTGCAGATCAATTTTGCCGAGCACGGCATCAAGTGGCTGGATTTGCGTTACGCTGCAGACAAACTGACGTCTCTATAAGCCACCAACATAACAAAAGCGGGGCAATACATGAGTTCGCTGTCCAATCAATCGACTACGTTCAATGCCATTACCAGTGCCAAAGAAGCCACTGGGCGTCGGGATTATTCCAACCCGTTTGCCAAAAAGCAGTTTCTGGTAGTGGATTGCGTGCCGGAAATGCAGCGTGCCATGTCCATGACGCTGCAGTCTTTTGGTGCCGAAAAAGTGGAATACGCCGGCAAGGCCAGCGACGCATTGGTGAAGCTGATGCGCTACGACTTTGACGTGGTGCTGTGCGATTACGATCTGGGCGGCGGTAGCGATGGCCTGTATCTGTACGAGGAGGCGAAGGAGCGCAACCTGCTGAAGCAGTCCTGCGTGTTCATGATCGTCAGCGGCGAGCGCCGTGCGGCCAAGGTGTTGTCTGCCGCCGAGCTGGCACCGGATGGCTACTTGCTCAAACCGTTTACCGGCGAAGAGCTGGCCAAACGGCTAGAGGTCGCCATGCGCCGCCGCGATGCCTTCAAAGTGGTAGACGAGGCGCTAATGAGCCACGACTACATGGCCGCCATTGAGGCGTGTGGCAAGAAAATCAGCGAGCGCAACGAGTTCAGCCTGGATTTCATGAAGCTCAAGGGCAGCTTGAGCATGAAGATAGGCGATTACGACTCGGCGCATAACCTGTACCAGCAGGTGCTGAAGATCAAGGAAATCCCGTGGGCCAAGGTGGGCATGGCCAAGTCCATGGCCGGGCTCAAGAAAGTGGAGCCGGCCATTGCGCTATTCCAGCAAGTGATTGTGGAAAACGACCGCGTGATGGAAGCCTACGACTGGCTGGCCAAGCTGTACCAGGATAACCACGACCTGGGCAAAGCGCAGCAAACCCTGAAGCGCGCCACCGAGCTATCCCCGGCCACCATTCGCCGCCACCAGGCGCTAGGCCAGGTGGCCGAAGAAAACGGCGATCTGGAGCAAGCCAAGAAAGCCTACAACACCACGCTGGAGCTATCCAAAGCCAGCTGGCACCGCAGCCCCACCCATTACGCTACGTTGGCGCGTACGCAGCTTGCCAGCCAGGACAAGGCCGAGGCCATGAAAACCCTGGCCTCGCTACGCCGCGATTACAAGCACAACCCGGAAGGCGAGTGGATGGCAGATGTGGTCGATAGCACCATCCAGAGTCATAGCGGTAACAAGGCAGCGGCCGAGAAGTTGTTGCGTTCTGCAGAAGAGCGCATGTCGCAGCTCACTAAACTGAAAGACAGCGACCGGCTGGAGTTTGCCCGCGCCTGCTATGGGCAGGGCCAGCACGACATGGGCGACAAGGTCGCCAGTGGCCTGGTACGCAATAACCACGATAACGAAGAGCTGCTGCAAAAACTCTCCACCATGTTTGACCAGGTTGGCCGCGGCGATGCCGGCCGCGAGCTGATCGCCAGCAATGTGCAGGGCATTGTGGACCTGAACAACCAGGCCGTGCGCGAGGCCCAGTCTGGCGACCACGACAAGGCCATCGCCCTGTTCCAGAAGGCTTTGCAGGAAATGCCGGAAAACGTGCAGCTGATGCTCAACCTGGTGAACGCCATCATTGCCCAGTGCCACCGCCAGGGCTGGCACGAAAGCAATATCAAGCACGCCCACGAGCTGTTGCAGCGTGTGCGCGAAATGGCACCTACCAATAATAAATTCCAGAAGTTGTTGCAGGCCTGGCGTAGCCTGATCGACCAGCACCAGAAGCGGGAATTCCTGTTGTGATACCGCCAAAGCACCACGGTATGCAGCCCCTGTTGTTTACGGGGCTGTTTTCTTGTTGGCTGTTGTTTGCGGCAATGGGCTGGGTATGGCTGGAAACCGGTGAGCGTCACGCGACACAGCAGGTGCTGGATGACCAGGCCGAGCAGCAGCTGGTGCAGCTACGCACCCAGCTGGATGGCATGCAGCAAGAAGCACGGCAGCTATTGCGCACCCTGGAGCTGACCCGTGCGCAAGGCAGCGAGCAGTACGCACCCTACCTCGCCAGCTTGCGCCAGCATTACCCCCAGCTGGGGCAGGTGGCCCTGCTGGCGGCCAACCCGGCGCAGGGCAAACAGCTGGAAGTGCTGGCGTTTGTGCCCTTTCAGTTGGGTGGGGTCTTGCTACCCACCCAAGACCTGGCACGGCAGCCACTGGTCACGCCAGTCGTACCGGCCTTGCAGCGTGGCCAGGCGCAGCTATTGGTCTGGCAGCCGCGTGCCCCAGAGCAGCTATTGCTGATCTTGCCGGGCAAGCAGGGCATGGCACTGGCTTTATGGCTGTCGCCTCAAGCGCTACTGCCAGACAGTTTGCCCGCTGATATCAAGGCCACGCTGTCAGCACAGCCTGCTGCCCCGGCAGCGGCTAGCGCGGCAGGTAATTTATTAAGCCAGCAAGCATTGCGTAGTGGGGCTTTCGAGCTGAATCTTACCCTGTGGCGTGCCTGGCAGCCCTTGGACCAGCTGTCATGGCGCAGTGTGGTGTTGCTGGCGTTTATGCTTTTGCTTTGGTTGCTGGGGTGGCAGTCATGGCGACAGAGTCGTGGCCTGCTGCGGCAGACCCGGCAAGCACGCCGCCTGCAAGAACAATGGCTGGTGCGCGCCATGCAGCAGGCACCCGTTTCACCACAGCGAGCGCTGGCAACCCTGGAGCGGCAGCTGCAAACGCTTCCCCCATCGTGCCTGATGCGTGTCTGGTGGGTGCATGGCAAGGGCGTACGCCGTCGTACATTTCATTTGGCAAAAGCCATGCTGCAGCTGGACAGCCAGTTGAGCAGCGCGCCATTTGACGGCTTGACGGTTGTCCGTTTACGCCATGGCCAGCTGGTGCTGGTGCTGCTGCAGGATGAGCCCGGTATGGTCGTGAATGCCCCCCGGCTTTCGCACTGGCTGACAGCCGCCATGGGCGGGCGGCCCGACGAGGCTGGCCTGATATGGCAGTGTTTCGAGATGGATAAAGGCGTGGGCGAGCTGGAGCGTGCCTTGGCTGGCGCCTCACTGGCCCCTCCGTTGGCCCCGCAGGGGCAGGGGGTGGCCGGGCGCTGATGCCGGCCTGCCGGTTTTGCAGTACAATTGCCGCCATCGCCAACCGGGGGAATACACATGTATCAGTCCGAATTTACCGCTTTCATGAACGGCTTTCTGGAAAAGAACCCGCAAGTCGATACCGAACGTCGCGAACTGCGCCTGACCTGGTGGGAACGCACGCTGGACCTGGATGACCTGCGCCGCTGGAAAGCCTCCCGCGTGCCGCAGAAACCCTACGTTTACCAGCCCGAGTAAACCTGGCGTACCGCCGTTCCGGCCCGTCGTATTGATCAAACCCTGCTTGCCACGCTCGCAGGGTTTGTCTTGTCCACACCAGGGCTTGCCCGGGGCCGCCATGCAGCCTGGCGCTGCCCGCCCCGGCCAAACCGGACGGGGCGCTTTGTCAGTAGTCTTCACGCCCGCAAGGGCGTTTGTTTTTTGAGCATCAGCATGACCAGACAAACCATGACCATGAGCGACGATGTCGCGAGCTACTTGCTGCAAATCGGTGTGACCGAGCACCCGGTGCAGCGCGCCCTGCGCGAATTTACTGCCGGCCACCGCATGGCCAAGATGCAGATCGCCCCGGAGCAGGGCCAGTTTCTACGCTGGCTGGTCGGCCTTACCGGCGCACGCCGCTATCTGGAAATCGGTACGTTTACGGGCTACAGCGCGCTCACCGTTGCCCTGGCCATGGGCGAGCAGGGGCGCACGGTGTGCTGCGACATGAGCGTAGAGTTCACCACCATCGCCCGCGATTATTGGCAGCAAGCCGGCGTAGCCGAACGCATAGACCTGTACGTGCAGCCTGCCGTACAGACGCTCGCCATGTTGTTGGAGCAGGGCGCGGCCGGCAGCTTTGACCTGGCATTCATCGATGCCGATAAACAGAACTACCCGGCTTACTACGAAACCTGCCTGCAGCTGGTACGCCCGGGCGGGATGATTGCCATCGACAATATCCTGCTTAATGGCCGAGTGGTGGCACCGCAGCCCGATCACCCGCGCAGCGTGCACGTCATGCACGAATTCAACGCAAAGCTGCTGGCCGACCCGCGTGTCAGCCTGTGCATCTTGCCCATGGGCGATGGCATGACCCTGCTGCGCCGTTTGTGAGCGGTCACCTCAAGGAACCCGCTGTTCCCGGGCTGGTCTGTTAATCACGCCTTTTAGCCCGCTGCCGGTGTTAACATCGGCATGTTATTGAAACAGGATAAACCCATGTTGCAACGCCGCCCGCGCCGCATGATGAACCAGATGAATGTGGTGCCCTACATCGACGTGATGCTGGTGCTGCTGGTGATCTTCATGGTCACTGCGCCCATGTTTACCCCGGGTGTCATCGATGTGCCCAGTGTGAGCCGTGCCGCCCAGGTCGACACCACGCCGCTGGAAATCAGCATTGAAGCCAGTGGTGCCTACTTTGTCGGGGAAGGGGGCAAGCGTGATCCTGCGGCCAACCTGGACGAGCTGATTGCCATGGTGCAGGCGCGGCTGAAAGATGGCCGCCCGGTAGTGGTCACCGCGCATCAGGACCTGAAATACAGTGAAGTGGTCAAAGTAGCCGACAAGCTGCACGCGGCCGGTATCCAGCGTGTGGCGCTTACGGTGCGCCAGCAGGGTAGCTGATGGTTGCCACCCGCCAACCCGGTGCCGCCTCCTGGCTGCTGTCCGCCTGCTTGCATGCGCTGGTATTACTCTGCCTGTGGTGGTCTGCCGCCCCGGAACAGCTGAAAACTCCGCCACCGCTGGCCGTAGAACTGTGGGCGGGGAATACCGGCCAGGCCGCTGCGCCGGTGGCCACGCCGGCGCCCGCCGCTAAGCCAGCCCCTGCGCCAGCCCCGGCTCCGGCTCCCGCGCCGGTGGCGAGCACGAAAGCGCCGCCTCCGGCCCCGGTCGTGGATAACCCGGCTGCCGATGTGAAAGTACAGGCCGACAAGCCCACCAGAAAGCCGCCGCAAGCGGACACCAAACCTGCGGTGAAAGAGCCGCCAGTGGCCAAGACCAAGCCCGCGGCCCCTGCGCCAGAGCGGACACCGCCACCGAAGCCTGCCAGTAATGCGGCAGCCAAGCCTGCGGCCAACCCTAAACCTGCCGCCGTGAAAACCGACGACCTGCTGGCCGAGCTGGACGCGCTGCCACCCGGCCCCGGGCAGGGCAAGGTGAGCCAGGCCGGTGCCAAAACCGGTGCGAAAACCGGTTCGGCCACCGGCCAGCCAGATCTGAAACAGCAGTACGGCGAGGCCATCAAGAACCGTGTGCGCCCGTATATCGTGATACCGGACGGCATCAAGGGTAACCCCGAGGCGTCGGTGGAAGTGATCATCCTGCCGACGCTGGAAATCCGCAGTACGCGTATCCTGCGCAGTAGCGGCTCGCCCGCGTGGGACCAGGCCGTACTGGCAGCCCTGGCCGAAGTACGGCGCTTCCCGCCGCTACCCAAGGGCGCAGACTTTGCCGACTACCGCCGTATCACCCTTAATTTCCGCCCCAAGGAGTAATGCCTTGCACCGACTGATTGCTTACTGCTGGCGCATGCTGCTGCTGGCCATGATGTTGGCCGCACCGTTGGCGCGCGCCGACCTGACCGTAGATATCGTGGGCGGTGGCAGCAGCCGCTACCCGCTGACCATTCTGCCCATGCAAAACGAAGAATGGCTGCCCGAGGCGGTAACGCAAACGGTCAAAAGCGATCTGGCCATGACCGGCTTGTTCGGCCTGCTGGAGCCGCCGGGCGGCACCGTGCTGCCGGCCTCTCCACAGGCATTCGATCCCGCGCCATGGCAGCAAAACGGCAGCCGTGCCGTGCTGTACGGCAAAGTGACCAAACTGGAAGGCGGCCTGTTGCGCCTGACCTTCTGGGCCGAAACGGTGAACCCGCGCGAGCAGAAGCTGGCCGCCGAGTTTGATGTCCACAGCTCGCAGCTGCGCGATGTGGCGCACCGCATTGCCGACATGGTTTACGAGGCGCTGCTGGGCAGCAAGAGCCTGTTCGCCAGCCGTATTGCCTTTGTCGTGCAAAAAGGTAAAGAGTCGCGCCTGCAAGTAGCCGATGTGGACGGCCGCCGCGCGCAAACCGTGTTGCGCTCGGCCGAGCCCATTATTTCGCCCGCCTGGAGCCCGGACGGCAGCCGTCTGGCGTATGTGTCGTTCGAGAACAAAAAACCGGTGATTTACGTGCAAGACCTGGCTACCGGCCAGCGCCGCCTGCTGGCCAACTTCAAGGGTAGCAACTCGGCACCGACCTGGAGCCCGGATGGCCGCAAGCTGGCCATCGTGCTGACATTAAGCGGTAATTCGCAGGTGTATATTATCAATGCCGACGGCACGGGCTTAAGCCGTTTCTCTTATAGTGATGCCATCGATACCGAACCGGTATTCAGCCCGGATGGCCGCCAGATTGCGTTTGTGTCCGACCGCAGCGGCGGGCCCCAGATTTACATCCAGCCACTGGATGGCAGCAAAACCGTCCGCCGCGTGACCTTCCAGGGCGCGTACAACGTGTCGCCGGCTTTTTCGCCAGATGGCCGCCAGCTGGCTTATGTGCGCCGCGAGGGTGGGCGCTTCAAGGTGATGCTGCAAGACCTGGCCACCGGTGACGCGCGCATGATCAGCAACAGCGCGTTTGACGAATCGCCCAGCTTTGCCCCCAACGGCAAGATGGTGCTGTACGCCAGCGACGAAGGCGGCCGTAGCGTGCTGTATGCCGCCTCTACCCAGCACCCTGGCCGCGTCAAGCTAGGCGCGCTGGAAGGCCAGGTGCAAGACGCTGCCTGGGGGCCGTTTAACCCCTGACGGCCAAGGCGGTGGAACTTTGGTTTTGTTCAAAAGTCTTTATGGTTTACCCGAGTCATTTCACTGGCTACACCAGGCCAGCCACAACAAGGAGCGTCGCATGAAAGTTTTACCCTTCGTCGTAGCCGCAGCGGCGGTATTGCTCAGTGCCTGCGCCAGTACCAGCAACCCGGCAGACACAGCCAATGCTGGCAATGCCGCTATCGTGTCCGGCAATAGTGGCAGCACCACCGGCAGTGCAGGTGGCAGCAGCCTGAACCCGGCGCAGCCTCTGCCACAGGTCGATGCAGTGAGCGCAGAAGCTGCAGCGTATGCTGGCGTGAACGGCAAGAGCGTGTTTTTTGATTTTGACCAGTTCGCCATCAAGGACGAATACAAGGGTGTGGTCGAAGCGCATGCCGCCTATCTGGGCAAGTACAAAGGCCGCGTACTGGTACAAGGCAACACCGATGTGCGCGGTAGCCGCGAATACAACCTGGCGCTGGGCCAGCGCCGTGCCGAAAGCGTGAAACAGTCGCTGGAAGTGCTGGGCGTGAAGCCGGAGCAGGTAGAAGCGGTGAGCTTTGGCATGGAAAAACCCCGTGCTACCGGCACTACAGATAGCGATCACGCACAAAACCGCCGCGCCGATTTCGCTTACCAGTAAACCCCGGCCGGCCACGCCGGCTTGACCTGCATCCGGGAAGGCGTCAACCTGCCCGGATTGCCCATTCTGCAAAGCCCTAACCACCATGCGTAACCGACTGCTCCCCCTGCTGTTGCCCATCGTACTGGGTGCGTGTGCCACCACCACCGATCTGGAACAGGCGCGTCTGGACCTGGAAACCAAGCTGGCCAGCTCCAGTCAGCAAGCCAGTGCACGTTTGTCCGATGTCGAAGCCAAGCTGGCCAACCAGCGCCTGCTGGACCTGGTGAACCAGGTCACGCTGCTGAAAGGCGAAATGGCCACGCTGCGTGGGCAGAACGAGGTACTGCAACACCAGGTAGCCGAAACGCAAAAGCGTCAGAACGACCTGTACAACGACATCGACTTGCGTGTGGGCAAGATGGAAAAGCAGCTGCGAGAAGCCAGCCAGCCACAGGCTGAGGCACCCGCCGCCGAGCCCGCTGCGGCCAACCCTGCCGAAACCGCACTGGCCCGTGCGCTGGAAGTGCTGCGCGCCCGCGACTTTGCCAAATCACTGCCCCTGCTCAAAGCCGTGGCCGATGGCTACCCCGGCAGCGAGCAGAGCCTGGAGGCCACCTACTGGATGGGCGTAGCACACACCGCACTTAAGCAATACAGCGCCGCCATTGATATCCAGCGCCGTTTTGCCGAGCAATACCCCAAACACCCCAAAGCCGCAGAAACCCTGCGCCTGATGGCTGGCAACCAGCTACAGCTGGAGCAGAAAGACCAGGCCCGCCTGACCCTGCGTAAAATCATCAAGCAATACCCCGGCACCCCGGCGGCGCAGCGCGCCCAGCAACAGCTGGCCACGCTCTAGTCTGGCCACAGCGCACCTGTCGCTATCGAAAGCCGGCTTTCCCTAGGGGATGCCGGCTTTGTCTTGCCGGGAAGATGCTTCCGTGGAAGGTAAATCCCGGCGGCAAGCCCTTGCCAAATCAGGTAAAATTCCGTTTTTTCCCCTTCTTGACGGAATCAGCCTCCATGATCGAAGTTGGCATCGTGATGGGTAGTAACAGCGACTGGGAAGTCATGCAAAACGCTGCGCGCGTTCTGAAAGACTTCGGCATCGCTTTCGAAACCCGCGTCGTCTCCGCCCACCGTACCCCCGACCTTCTGTTCCAGTACGCCGAAACCGCCGAAGCGCGTGGCCTGAAAGCCATCATCGCCGGTGCCGGTGGCGCCGCCCACCTGCCGGGCATGCTGGCCGCCAAGACCCACATCCCGGTACTGGGTGTGCCTGTGCCGTCCAAATACCTGCGTGGTGAAGACTCGCTGCTGTCCATCGTGCAAATGCCCAAAGGCATTCCTGTGGCCACCTTCGCCATTGGCGAAGCCGGTGCGGCCAACGCTGGCCTGTTTGCCATCGCCATGCTGGCCAATGGCAACCCCGAGCTGGCGGCCAAGCTGAAGGCCTTCCGCAAGCAACAAGAAGACACCGTGCTGGCCATGAGCCTGCCGGAGGTACAGTAATGGCCGCCATTTTGCCGCCAGCCATGCTGGGCATCCTCGGCGGTGGCCAGCTGGGCCGCATGTTTGTTACCGCCGCCAAGCGCATGGGCTATCGCGTGACCGTGCTGGACCCGGACGCCAACGCCCCGGCAGCCGAGTTTGCCGATGTACACCTGTGTGCCGCGTTTGACGATGCCGACGCCCTGGCCACGCTGGCGCGTACCTGTGCCGCCGTGACCACCGAGTTTGAAAACGTTAACGCCGACGCCATGCGTCTCTTGGCCAAGACCACCCGTGTATCGCCATCCGGCGACTGCGTGGCCATTGCCCAGGACCGCATTGCCGAAAAGAGCTGGGTGGGCAAAGCCGGCTTGCCTACCGCGCCGTATCTGGCGATTGAAAGCGTGGAGGACATCCAGGTCGAGCTGTCGCCCTACCTGCCGGGCATTCTCAAGACCGCCCGCCTGGGCTACGACGGCAAAGGCCAGGTGCGGGTAAAAACCGCCGACGAAGCCCGTGCTGCCTACGCCAACCTGGGCGGCCAGGCCTGCGTGCTGGAAAAAATGCTGGACCTGAAGCTGGAAGTCTCGGCCATTGTGACCCGCACCAGTGCGGCGCAAGTGGCGGTGTTCCCGGTATCGGAAAACATCCACAAGAACGGCATTCTGGACGAATCCATCGTGCCGGCGCGCATCGCGCCCGAGTTGGCCGCAGGGGCACAGCAGTACGCCGTGCAGCTGGCCGAAGCGCTGGACTACGTGGGCGTACTGGCGGTGGAGTTCTTCGTACTGGGCGACGATAGCCTGGTGGTCAACGAAATGGCGCCGCGCCCGCATAACTCCGGCCACTACACCATCGACGCCTGCGTCACCGACCAGTACCAGCAGCAAGTGCGCGCCATGTGCGGCCTGCTGCCGGGCAAGACAGACCTGCTGTCGCCGGTGGTCATGGTGAACCTGCTGGGCGATGTGTGGGGCGAGGACGGCAGCGAGCCGAACTGGGCGGTGCTGATGGAAGCACCCAACGCCCACCTGCACAGCTACGGCAAAAAACACGCCCGGCCAGGCCGCAAAATGGCGCACTACTGTGTGCTGGCGGCCAACGTAGACGACGCGCTGGAACAGGCGCGCGCGCTGAAAGACACCTTGTAATGAAAACAGGCGACGCCCACAAGGCGTCGCTTTTTGCTTTGTGAAGGAAGTTTCATGACCCAACTGACCAGCCTGAAAAAAATCTACTCGGGTAAAGTACGCGACCTGTACGAGATCGACGATCAGCGCATGCTGATGGTGGCCAGCGATCGCCTGTCCGCTTTCGACGTGATCCTGGACGACCCTATTCCAGGCAAGGGCCAGATCCTCACTGCCATTTCCAATTTCTGGTTCGATACCCTGAAAGACGTGGTGCCCAACCACCTGACCGGTGACCAGGTAGAAGACGTGGTCGCTGCTGCCGAGCTGCCGCTGGTCGCCGGCCGTGCCGTGGTGGCCAAACGCCTGAAGCCGGTGATGATCGAGGCCGTGGTACGCGGCTACCTGGCCGGCTCCGGCTGGAAGGAATACCAGAAGTCCGGCACGGTATGCGGCATTGCTCTGCCGGCCGGCCTGCAGGAATCCAGCAAGCTGCCCGAGCCTATCTTTACCCCGTCTACCAAGGCGGCAGTAGGCGACCACGACGAGAACATTACCTTTGCCCAGTGCGAAGCCATCGTGGGTGCCGAGCTGGCGGCCAAGGTGCGTGACACCGCCATCCTGCTGTACCAGACCGCCGCCGCTTTTGCTGCCAAGCGTGGCATTATCATCTGCGATACCAAGTTCGAGTTCGGCCTGGATGCCGACGGCACCCTGGTGCTGATGGACGAAGCGCTGACGCCGGACTCCAGCCGTTTCTGGCCGGCCGACAGCTACGCTGAAGGCACCACGCCGCCGTCGTTCGACAAGCAGTTCGTACGCGACTGGCTGGAGGCTTCCGGCTGGAACAAGGCACCGCCAGCCCCGGCCGTACCGCTGGACGTACGCGAAAAAACCGCGGCCAAATACCGCGAGGCGCTGGAGCGCCTGACCGCACAGTAAGCCCCGGCCCACGCCAGACGCTTGCCCGGCCCGCCTTGCGCGGGCTTTTTCATGCCTGGTTGCCGCACTGGTGGCATACTTGCGTTTTTATCGAATTTGCCAAGGGAGTAGCTCATATGGCCCGTAGCCAGCCCGCGCTCAGCACCGCCCGTTTACAGCTTTTGCCGCCAGAAGCGGCCTGGGCCCGCGCCGTTCGCGACTACCAGCTGCGTAACCGCGAGCACCTGGCCCCGTGGGATCCGACCCACGGCGATATGTACTTCACCGAGCTGTTCTGGGGCATGCGCCTGCGCGAACGCATCGAGGATTTCAAGCTGGGCCGCGGTGCCATGTTTCTGGTGATGCACGACAAGCAGCCAGGGCAAGTGATCGGCACGATCGCCCTGAGCAATATCGTGCGCGGTGTGTTTCAGGCCTGCCACCTGGGCTACAACATCGACCATGCCTACCAGGGGCAGGGCATGATGAGCGAGGCGGTGGAGGCGGTGGTGCAGTTTGCCTTCCGCGACCTGGGCCTGCACCGCGTGCAGGCCAACTATCAGCCGGAAAACCAGCGCAGCGCGCGCCTGCTCGCCAAGCTGGGCTTTACCATTGAAGGCGAGGCCAAGGATTATCTGTTCCTGAACGGTGCCTGGCGCGACCATGTGCTGACTTCGCGCCGTAACCCGGATTTCGACAGCACACCGCTGCGCGCCTGAGCGCGCGCGCACGGGCCACCGTGCTGCAGGGTTGGCCGCATGGCGGAAAAGGCCTATTCCTCATAGGGTTGGCGGAATTTCTGCATGCGTTATGATGTGGCCTCCTCATCATGCAAGGTGTTCCGATGACGCTAGACCCTGTCGTGCTGTTTTTCGTGCTGGGCTTGCTGGCTGCGCTGGCCAAGTCTGATCTTAAACTCCCCCCCGCGCTCTACGAGACCCTGTCGGTGTTTCTGCTGATTGCCATCGGCCTGAAGGGGGGCGTGGCCTTGTCCAAGCTTTCTGGTAGCGCGGTACTGTGGCAGGTTGTGGCGGTGATCCTGTTGGGCGCGGCGCTCACCTTGCTGGCGTTTGCCGTGTTGCGCTGGCGTCTGGGCCGGGCGGATGCGGCGGCCACGGCGGCGCATTATGGCTCGGTGAGTGTGGTCACCTTTGCCGTAGCCAGTGCTTACCTGTCACGTCATGGCGTGGAGGCCGAGCCGCAGCTCACCGTGTTTCTGGCGGTCATGGAAATGCCGGCGCTGGTGGTTGGCGTGCTGCTGGCCCGCATGGGGGGTGACAAGCGCGTGAACTGGGGCCGCCTGGCGCACGAGGTGTTTCTGGGCAAGAGCATGGTGCTGCTGATGGGGGGCTTGCTGATAGGCTGGATCGCCGGCGCGGAGGGCATCAAAAGCCTGTCTCCGCTGTATATCGATATGTTCAAGCCAGTGCTGTCGCTGTTTTTGCTGGAAATGGGTTTACTCACCGCGGGCAAGCTGGCCGGCCTGCGTGCCCAGGGGCTGTTTGTCGTGGTCTTTTCTACGCTGATGCCGCTGCTGTTTGCCTGCGTTGGCCTGGCGGCAGCGGTGGGCATGGGCTTGTCGGTAGGCGGTGCCATGCTGCTGGCCACCCTGTGTGCCTCGTCATCCTATATTGCCGCCCCCGCTGCCATGCGTATTGCCGTGCCGGAAGCCAACCCGGCCATATCGCTGGCAGCCAGCCTGGGGGTCACCTTCCCGTTTAACCTGTTGCTCGGTATACCGCTGTACCTGTGGTTGGCACAGCAGGTTTACGCCTGAAAGGAAGCTCGATGCCATTTCATACTAAGAAGCTGCTGACGATTGTTACCGAGTCTGTGCTGGAGGCACGGCTGGTCAAAGATATCCAGCGCCTGGGCGCACATGGCTACACCGTGGTGGATGCACGCGGTGGCGGCGCGCATGGCGTGCAGGGCGGGGCGTGGAGTTTCGACCGCAATATCCGCATCGATGTGGTATGCGATGCGCAGGTGGCCGAGGCGATTGCACGCCGTTGCGAACAAAGCTATCTGCCGGATTACGGTTTGATCCTGTATGTTTCGGATGTAGGGGTGCTACGCGCAGACAAATTCTAGTGCGAGCCTGCCAGACATCAGGGGGAAAACATGACGCAAACCTTTCGTTTGACCGCCAGTGATGGTGCCGATATTCATGGTTGCTATTGGCTACCCGCTGGTGAGCCACGCGCGGTGGTGGTGATTAGCCATGGCATGAGCGAGTACGGCGGGCGCTATCAGGCGCTGGCACAAAAGCTGTCGCTGGCCGGCTACGCGGTGTATGCCCACGACCACCGCGGCCATGGTGAGCATGCGCCGGTACCCGGCTGGTTTGCGGAGCAAGGTGGCTGGCAGAAGGTGGTAGATGATTTGCGCGAGGTGGTGGACTACGCTCGGCAGCAGCACGAGCGCCCGGTGGTGTTGTATGGCCACAGTATGGGCAGCTTTATTGCACGGGCGTTCATGCTGCGTTACGGCCAACGTTTGTCCGGGCTCGTACTGTCTGCCACGGGCTACCGCCAGCGCTACCTGTCGCGTGTGATGCGTGGTGTCGCCAGGCTGGCGGCCCGGCTGGGCGGGGCAAATAAGCCCAGTACCTTCATGACAGCGCTGGTGTTCGGCAGCTTCAATCTGGGGTTTTTACCCGCCCGTACCCGGCTGGATTGGCTAAGCCGCGATCCGGCGCAGGTGGATGCCTATATTGCCGACCCCTTATGCGGCCAACATCCCACCCCGCAGCTGTGGATCGATCTGTTTGGCGGCATTATCGAGCTGGAGCTGGGTGAGGCCGATGGCCGCGCGCTGCCCAAAGCCTGTCCGGTGTGGCTACAGGCCGGCAGCCGCGACCCGGTCAGCCTGGGCAAGTTTGGTCTGGGCCAGCTGGCCAGCCGCTACCGTGCAGCGGGCATGCGGGATGTGAGCGTTACCGTCTATCCGGGCGGGCGGCACGAAATGCACAATGAAACCAACCGTGCCCAGCTGGAGGCCGATTTGCTGGCCTGGCTGAACCGTATGACGGCCTAAGCTGTGTAAACCATGAAAAAAGCACCGTTGCCTTGGACGGTGCTTTTTTCATTGATAGCCAGGCAGGTTTAGCCTTTGGCCACGATTTGCTGCACGCTGCCATCCAGCGCCATCAGGTAGGTTTCTACCGCCAGCTGCGGGTATTTGGCCAGAATCTGCTTGCGTAGCGTCATCAGGGTTTCGGCATGGGTCTGCGTTTCTTTTTCCGGCATTTTGCCAAAGTCCTCGCCCAGTACCACTTTGTAGGCGCCGCAGTCGCGGTGGTCCAGGATCATCACCTTGTGGATATGGTGCAGGCTGATCGCTACATCCAGGTGCTCCCAGAATGCCTGGTTCCAGGCGGGGAACTTGCTGGTGATCGCCCCCAGCGCCGCCCCGGCCAGTACGATATGGTCGTACTTGTTCTTCATGCCTTGCCTGGCCATGAAGGCTTCGGTTTCATCGACCAGCCGGTAGTCCATGCATGACAGCAGCAGCGCATCGGTGCCACCGGCAGCGTAGGCTGCTTGCGGCAGGAAGCTGCCCAGCAGGGCTGCGCCGCCGCCCAGGGCGGCAAGCTGTACAAACTGGCGACGGCCAGGGTTGGCCGCAGCGTCCTGCTGTGCGTGGTTGGGGCATTGGCACATGATTTTCTCCCTGAATTTATCAATAACCTGGCTACATTCTAGGTGATTTACGCTGCCATGTCGTATGTCTACGGTATGCCAGCCGTGCAGAATTGACAGCTTACTAACTAGTAAGTATCTTCGCTTTCATGCTGCACCCCCTATAACGAAGACAGCGCTGTGGTGGCCAAACGAGCCGCCACACCAACCAACACGAGGATGAACATCATGACGGCTTACCCGCACCTGCTGGCACCGCTGGACCTGGGCTTTACCACGCTGAAAAACCGCGTACTGATGGGCTCCATGCACACCGGTCTGGAAGAGGCCCCGCAAGGCTTCGAGAAAATGGCGGCTTTCTACGCCGAGCGCGCGCGTGGCGGCGTAGGCCTGATTGTGACCGGCGGGGTTGGCCCCAACGAAGAAGGCCGTGTGGCCGAGGGTGCTTCCATGCTGGCCGACGCCGCCGAGGTGCCGCATCACCGCATCGTGACCGATGCCGTGCACGCCGCAGGTGGCAAGATCGCCATGCAGATTCTGCACACCGGCCGCTACAGTTTTCAGGAAAACCTGGTCTCGGCTTCGCCGATCTGTGCGCCGATCAACTTCTACCGCCCGCGTGAAATGTCCGAAGACGACATCCAGCGCACCATTGCCGACTTTGCCCGTTGCGCCAAGCTGGCGCAGGACGCCGGCTACGACGGGGTAGAGGTCATGGGCTCGGAAGGCTATCTGCTTAACCAGTTCATCGCCCAGCATACCAACAAGCGTACCGACGCCTGGGGTGGCAGCTTCGAGAACCGCATCCGCTTCCCGCTGGCGGTACTGCGTGCCGTGCGCGAGGCGGTAGGCCGCGAATTCATCATCATCTACCGCCTGTCCATGCTGGACCTGGTGAACAACGGCAGCACCTGGGAAGAGGTGGAGCAGTTGGCCGCCGAGGTGGAAAAAGCCGGCGCCAACATTATCAATACCGGTATTGGCTGGCACGAAGCCCGCGTGCCTACCATTGCCACCAGCGTACCGCGCGGCGGTTTTGCCTGGGTCACCAAGCGCCTGATGGGCAAGGTGGGTATTCCGCTGATCACCACCAACCGGATCAATACCCCGGAAGTGGCCGAAGATATCCTGTCCAGTGGCTGTGCCGATATGGTATCCATGGCGCGCCCCTTCCTGGCCGACCCGGAATTCGTCATCAAAGCCGAGCAAGGCCGTGCCGACGAAATCAACACCTGTATCGGTTGTAACCAGGCCTGCCTGGACCATATCTTCCAGGGCAAACTCACCAGCTGCCTGGTAAACCCGCGTGCCTGTCGCGAAACCGAGCTGAACTACGTGAAGACCGACGCACCGAAGAAACTGGCTGTAGTGGGTGCCGGCCCGGCAGGCCTGGCGTTTGCCACCATCGCTGCCGAACGCGGCCACGACGTGACGCTGTTTGATGCCGGTAGCGAAATTGGCGGCCAGTTCAATGTGGCCAAGAAAGTGCCAGGCAAAGAAGAGTTTTACGAAACACTGCGCTATTTTGCCCGCCGTATCGAGCTGACCGGCGTCACGCTGCAACTGAACACCCGCGTAGACGCTGCAGATCTGACCGGGTTTGACGAGGTGGTGCTGGCTACCGGTATCGCGCCGCGCACGCCACCTATCGAAGGGATCGACCACCCCAAAGTGCTCAGCTACCTGGACGTGCTCAAGTTTGGCAAGCCGGTTGGCCGCAGCGTGGCGGTCATTGGTGCCGGCGGTATCGGCTTTGACGTGTCCGAATACCTGACGCACGAAGGCAAGTCGCCCTCGCTGGATACCGCCGCTTTCATGAAAGAGTGGGGGGTCGACATGACGGTAGCGACAGCGGGTGGCCTGGCGGCCAGCGGCCCGCAGCCGCACCCTAGCCCACGCCAGGTTTACCTGCTGCAACGCAAGAGCAGCAAGGTGGGTGAAGGCCTGGGCAAGACCACCGGCTGGATCCATCGCGCCAGCTTGCAGATGAAGAATGTCACCATGATTCCGGGCGTTACCTACAACAAGATCGACGATGCTGGCCTGCACGTTACCATCAAGGGCGAGCCACAGGTGTTGGCGGTGGATAATGTGGTGATCTGCGCCGGGCAAGACCCGCTGCGCGAATTGCAGCAGCCGCTGCTGGATGCCGGCAAGCCGGTGCACCTGATCGGTGGTGCTGATGTCGCGGCCGAGCTGGACGCCAAGCGCGCAATCGATCAAGGAGCCAGGCTGGCTGCCAGCATCTGATTTACTGAACAAACGTTCGACAGCCCGTCGGGCGCGGATTCGGGAAAGAACATTTTATGAAGTGATAAAGACTGCCAGCGTGCCTGGCAGTCTTTTTTTATTTCATTGTTATATTCTTTTGGCATTTAAAAATGTCGAGTTGCGGCATTTTTGCCATAAAAGAAGCAATTACCGATAGAATTTAGCCAAATCAAAAATTCATATTTATTGAAATGCTAGATTGCCAAGGCGTGTTGACGGTACATTCATAAGCATCAGCCGCTTGACTTTAAAGTCTCGCCTGAGGTGTTTGCTGTCTGCGCGACGAGTGAATCGCCAAAATAACGATAAAGGAATGCCGGGATGGCCAAAAAATTCCTGCTGCTATGCCTGACTGCCTGCTGCCTGTCACCCTTGGCGCAGGCGGCGGATATGCTGGTGCTGGGTGTGGTGCCGTACTTGTCGGCACGCAAGCTGGCCGAACTGTACGAGCCCATGCGTACCCAGCTGCAAGGTGCCTTGGGTGTGCCGGTGGTTATCGAGTCGGCACCGGACTACCAAAGCTATCTCGAGCGTACTGCCCAGGGCCGCTACGACGTGATTGCCACATCTCCCTACTTCGGGCGCCTGGCGCAGCTGGAACAAGGCTACGAGCCGCTCGCCCGCCCGCAAACCAATCTTGAGCCCCTGCTGGTGACCCGCAAGGACGGCGTGAATTCGCTGGAAGCCCTGCGTGGCAAAGTGGTTTCCACCAGCGACAAGCTGGCCAACCTGACGTTGGCCGCACAGCGCTACTTGATCCAGAACGGCCTGACCCCGGGCAAGGACGTCACCATCCGCCCTGCCGGCAGCCATGCCAACTCGGTACAGGCGCTGCTGAACGGTGAATCTGCCGCCGCCATCATTTCGGTTACCGCCTTGCGCCAGTTACACCCCGGCACCACGGTACGTGTGCGCATCATGAAACGCCTGCCGCAGACTACGCCATTACTCTACCTGGCCAACAAGCGACTAGGCAGCAGCCGTATCGACAGCCTGCGTCGCCAGCTGTTCCAGTTTGCCAATCACACCGAGGAAGGCCAGGCGTTCAGTAAAGAGCTGGGGCATGGCGGTCTGAAAGAGATCTCTGCTGCGGACATGAAGGCGCTGGATCCGTATGTGCAGGATTTGAAGGCGATGCTGAAATAATGGCCATTGACCTGCGGCCGCGTTCGCTGACCTGGATCATCATTCCCGCCTTGTTCGTGGTCCAGCTGCTGCTGTTCGGCATTATTGCCTGGCAGAGTGTGCACATGATGCGCGAAATGGCGGTGGAGCAAACGCGCGTGCGCCTGGGCAGCCTGCAGGTAGAGCTGCGCGCCGCACTGGTGGCACCCATGCTGGAGCGCGACTACAGCACACTGCAGGAAATTACCGACGAGCTGACCCGCTCCAGTGACCTGGCCTATCTGGTGGTGCGTGATAGTGCGGGCAAGATCATGGCCCGCAGTGGCATACAGATTCAGCGCTTCATGCCCGACAGTGATATTGCCGGTAGCAACGACCCCTTGTTCGATACCCGATTCCCGCTGACACAGGGAGAGGTACAACTGGGTTTGCGGGTGGCCGAGGCGCGGCAGATCTTTCTGAGCTTTATCCAGCGTACCGCGCCGATGGTGGTGGTGGCGGGTTTGCTGGCCACCATCTGGATGGTCTTGGTCACGTTATGGATTGTGCGGCGGCTGAAGCGTTTGACCCAGGCGGCCGAATCGCTCGGCCATGGCACCTTGTCGGTGCGGGCGCCGGAAGACGGGGCAGATGAGGTGGGCCGTCTGGGCCTGGCCTTTAACCGTATGGCGGCGGCGGTACAGTCGGCAGACGAAAAGTGGGCCAAGAGCCAGCGTTTCACCGACATGCTGTTGCTGGCCATGCCCATGCCGGTGTTTTACAAGGATGCACAAGGCCGCTACATGGGCTGTAACGATGCCTTTGCGCGCGTTACCGGCCTGAGCCGGCGCGATATTCGTGGCAAGGTGGCCGCCGAGCTATGGCCCGCCGAGTTGGCCGCACTGCACATGCGGCACGATGAGGCACTTAACGCCGGCCTGGGGCATCAGGAGTATGCCGGTTTGCTGACTGACCAGCACGGCCTGCAGCGCCACGTGATTTTTTCCAAGGATGTGTTTTACGACGATCTGGGTCAGATCGCCGGCATTATCGGTGCCTGGAACGATATTTCCGACTTGCGCCGCGCCGAAGGCAGGTTGCAGCTGTTGGCCGGGGTGTTCAAGCACTCGCGTGAAGGCATTGTGATTGCCGATGCTAGCGGCAGGGTGGTGGATGTCAACCGTGCGCTATGCGAGATCAGCGGTTTCGAGCGCGACGAAGTCGTCGGGCAAATGCCCAGCCACTTTTATTCAGGCCGGCACGACGAGGCGTTCTATCAGGCCATCCGTACCACCCTGGGCCAGAAAGGCCATTGGCAGGGCGAAGTGTGGAACCGGCGCAAGGATGGCAGCCTCTATCCGGTGCTGCTATCGATCTCCATCATTTACGACCAGCAGGGCCTGGTGCGCCATTACATTGCCGTGTTTGCAGATATCACGGTGATGAAAGAGCAGGAAGCCCGGCTGGATCGCATGGCGCACCACGATCCGCTTACCCAGCTACCGAACCGCGTGTTGCTGGGCGACCGCATGCGTGTCGCCATTGCCCAGGCCAGCCGCAGTGGCCAATGGCTGGCCATCTGTTTTATGGACCTGGACGGTTTCAAACGCGTCAACGACCGCTATGGCCACGATGTAGGCGACCAGCTACTGATCAAGATTGCCGACCGCTTGCAGCAGACCATGCACGGTGGCGATACCGTGGCACGGCTGGGCGGTGATGAATTTGCGCTGCTGTTATCCGGTCTGCCCGATATCGAGGCCTGCCACCAGACGCTGCATCACATTCTGGATACCGTCGCGCAGCCCTGCGATATCGGTGATATCCAGATACAAGTCTCGGCCAGTATCGGCGTCACCCTGTACCCGCAGGACGAGCAGGATGCTGATACCCTGCTGCGCCATGCCGACCAGGCCATGTACAAAGCCAAAGACCTGGGGCGCAACGGCTACCAGATTTTTGACGCCGAGCACGATCGCCAGAGTCGCAGCCGCCTGCAAAGCCTGCACCGGCTGGAGCAAGCACTGGAGCAGGGCGAGCTGCAGCTGTACTACCAGCCCAAGGTCAATATGCGCGACGGGCAGATCGTGGGCATGGAAGCCCTGATGCGCTGGCACCACCCCCAGCGTGGCGTGCTGGCCCCCGGCGCCTTTCTGCCGGAGGTGGAAGATAGCCAGCTGGATATCCGCCTGGGCGAGTGGGTGATTGCTACAGCACTACAACAAATGGCGCATTGGCGTGGTGAAGGGCGGGTACTGTCGGTCAGTGTGAATATCTCCGCCCACCACCTGCAGCAGTCGGATTTTGCCGCCCGTCTGGCCGGCCTGCTGGATGCTCACCCGGATGTGCCACGCGGCATGCTGGAAATCGAGGTGCTGGAAAGTACGGCGCTGTCCGATGTGGAGCACGTTGGCCGCCTGATGCAAACCTGCCAGGGGCTCGGGGTGCGCTTTTCGCTGGATGATTTCGGTACCGGCTATTCGTCCCTGCTGTATCTGAAACGCCTGCCGGCGGACAAACTCAAGATTGACCAGTCGTTTATTCGTGGCATGCACGAAAGCAGCGACGACCTCGCCATCGTGCAGGGCATCATCGGGCTGTCTGAAGCCTTCAACCGTGAGCTGGTGGCCGAGGGGGTAGAAACCGTCGAGCACGGCAGCCTGCTACTGCACCTGGGCTGCGACGTGGCGCAGGGCTACGGCGTAGCCAAACCCATGCCGGCAGGCGAGGTGGTAGCCTGGTGCCGTAGCTGGCATAGCCCGCCGGAGTGGCTGGCGGCCCGCAAGCGCTGGTCGCAAGAAGACATTTTCCTGTTTGGCCTGGAGCTGAACCTGCGCAGCGCCTTGTCGCGCCTGCTGTCCCTGGCCCAGGAACCGGGCGTGGCGGGGAGTTGGGACGACGATGTCAGCGAGCGCTTTTTGCGCTGGTACGGCACTGATGGCCAGATGCGCTACGGTGGTCACGCCAGCTTTGCCCAGCTGGGCCAGCTGCAGTCTTCCCTGATGCTGCATTGCCAGCAGCTATGGCAAGCCTGCCAGCTGGGCGACGAGGAAGCGATCCAGCAGCATATCCCCGTTATTTTCAGCCTGCGCCAGCAGCACGAGCAGGCGGTGCACAGCCTGCTATCGGGTATGCCACGGCTACGGGAAGACAATCACAGCCTGCCTTTATAGACCCGCCAGCGCCTTGCCCAGGGCTTTCTCGTCGAGGATGCCCAGCAGCTGCTTCACCGGCTTGCCCTGGGCATTCAGGATGACCGTATAAGGCAGGCCGCCGCTCTTGTTGCCCAGCTCGCGCATGACGGCAATGCCGTCACCATCGCTCATCAGGATGGGGTAGTTTACCGGTGTCTGCTTCAGAAAAGCCTGCACCTGCTCCGGCTGGTCCAGCGCAATGCCTACCGTCTTGATGCCCTTGGGCCCCAGCTTGAGCGACAGCGCCGACAGCATCGGCATCTCCTGGCGGCACGGCGCGCACCAGGTCGCCCAGAAGTTCACCACGGTTACCCGCCCCTGAAACGGGGCAAACGCGGCAGCCTGGCCACTCACCAGCGTTAGCCTGGCTTTGTCCAGCGGCCCGGCAGCCTGCGCAGGCAGGCTCACACCCAGTGCAATCAGCAGCAGGCCATGGCGTAACAGCGTGGTGATCTTGTGCATTTTTATTCCATTTTGATAGTAAAAAGTTGTTAGATATCTGCAAGTTGGCCGCAGTTCGCCGCTGCCTTTAAACAAACGTTCATGATAAACTCGCCGATTACTTTTTTGTTTGCGCGCGAGTCATGTCTATTCTCGTTTGCGGGGCGCTGGCCTACGACACCCTGTTCAATTTCGAAGATCGCTTCGATAACCATATCCTGCCCGATCAGCTGCACAAGATCTCCACCACCTTCAAGGTACCTACCATGCGCCGCGAGTTTGGTGGCCCGGCAGGCAATATTGCCTACAGCCTGTGCCTGCTGGGCGAAAAGCCGCTGGTGATGGGTGCCGTGGGTGAGGACTTCGAGCCTTATCGCCAGCACCTCAAGCGGGCAGGCGTGGATGATCGCTTCATCCGCACTATTCGCGGGCAGTATACGTCGCAATGCTTTGGTATTGCCGACAAGGATGGCAACCAGCTGATGGCCTTTCACCCGGGCTCCATGGACCACGCTACCGTGAACCACATTGCGGACGTCCCCGAGCCGGTACAGGTGGCCATCGTGTCGCCAGGCGGGCACGCCGCCTTTTTGCAGCACACCCGCGAGCTGCACGCCGCCGGTATTCCGTTCATCTTCGACCCAGGCCAGGAGCTGCCGCTGCTGTCGCGTGACGAGCTGAATGAAATCGTGGAGCTGGCAACGTATGTAGCCATTAACGACTACGAAAGCGAGCTGATGCGCGAGCGCGCTGGCCTGCCGGTAGAGGTGCTGAAGGACAAGGTCAAGGCCTTGATCGTGACCCGCGGCTCCAAAGGTGCCGAAATCTACGTGGACGACACCATCCACCTGATCCCGCGTGTACAGATGCCGATCAAGCCGGTAGACCCGATGGGCTGTGGCGATGCCTTCCGTGCCGGCCTGCTGTACGGTATCAAGCATGGCTACGACTGGAAGATCACCGGCCGTCTGGCCAATGTGCTCGGCGCCATTAAAGTCACCAGCCATGGCCCGCAGAATCATTTCTTTGACTGGGACAAGCTGAAGTCGCTGTACCAGCAGGCCTACGGCGACCCCTGGCCGCTGTAAGAAATATCCTGGGTGTTGTACACACTGTTCAATAAGGCACGCTTTGGCGTGCCTTATGCATTGTTATGCCTGCGCTAGCTTTTGCAATCGCTTGGTAGGCTATAAAAATCAATATCTTGGGTGGATTTTGACTGGGCTGGGGCCGCTAGCCTGCAAAAATCCCGCCTGCTGCGTGGCTATTTTCTTTTTGTGGCAAAGCGTCACAAAGTGATAACGGGGTTGAATAAGCCGCGCGGCGGCCCCACCATGCACCCATTACCGCTTTCCCCGCAGAAAGGGCACCATGACCGTACCGCATTTGACCACCGCTTTGACTGGCCCTTTACTAGAGCTGGAAAGCCGCATTCTGCTAGCCCAGCCACATATCGAGCACTGGTTCCGTAGCCAGTGGCACAACCATGCTGCCCCGTTCTATGGCTCGGTAGACTTGCGCAACAGCGGTTTCAAACTGGCACCGGTGGACATGAACCTGTACCCGGGTGGCCATAACAACCTGAACCCCGAATTTCTGCCCTTGGCCGTGCAGGCAGCACAAAGCGCGGTAGACCGCGTCTGCCCCAAAGCCAAGAGCATTCTGCTGATCCCGGAAAACCATACCCGTAACACCTTCTACCTGCAGAACGTGGCGGCGCTGGTGCATATCTTTGAACAAGCCGGGCTGAAAGTACGCCTGGGTACGCTGAACCCGGAGATTACCGAGCCTACCGCCCTGACGGCGGCCAACGGTGCCGTGGTCACCGTCGAGCCGCTGCAGCGCCGTGGCAACCGTGTGGTGCTGGCCGACGGCTTCAGCCCTTGCATCGTCCTGCTCAACAACGACCTGTCTGCCGGCCTGCCCGACGTGTTGGCCGGTATCGAGCAAAACCTGATGCCGCCGCTGCACGCCGGCTGGGCCGTGCGCCGCAAGACCAACCACTTTGCCGCTTACGACAAGGTAGCTACCGATTTTTCGCAGCTGATCTCCATCGACCCCTGGCTGATCAACCCTTATTTCAGCGCCGCCGGCGGCCTGGACTTCCACACCCGTCAGGGTGAGGATGCGTTGGCGGAGCACGTGGCGCAGATGCTGGACAAGATCCGTATCAAGTACCGCGAATACGGCATTACCCACGACCCGTACGTGATTGTGAAAGCCGACGCCGGTACCTACGGCATGGGCGTGATGAGCGTGAAATCGCCGGAGGAGGTCATCGGCCTGAACCGCAAAGCGCGTAACAAGATGTCGGTGGTAAAAGAAGGCCTGGAAGTGAGCGAGGTGATCGTGCAGGAAGGCGTGCACACCTTCGAATCCATCAACGATGCCGTGGCCGAGCCCGTGGTGTACATGATGGACCGCTACGTGATCGGCGGTTTCTACCGCGTACACACCGGCCGTGGTGTAGACGAAAACCTGAACGCCCCAGGCATGCACTTTGTCCCGCTGTCGTTCGAAACGGCCTGCTTGCCAGACCATAAAGTCGGCCCCGATGCCCCGCCAAACCGCTTCTACGCCTACGGTGTGGTCGCGCGCTTGGCGCTGCTGGCTGCCTCGCGCGAGCTGGAAGCCACCGACCCGGACGCCGAATAAGCGCCCCCTGCGGCCAACCTTGAGAGCAAAGCTATGCAGATACTGTTTATTGCCGACCCGCTGGAAAGCTTCAAGATCCACAAGGACACCACCTACGCCATGATGGAAGAGGCGCATGCGCGCAACCACGCCATCTGGTTCTGTGAGGCAGGCGAGCTGTATGTCGAGGGCGGCCGCATTCTGACCGAAGCCCGCCCGGTAACGTTTACCGGCCTGGGTGGCAAGGAGTGGTTCAAGAAAGGCAACAGCCAGCGCTTGCCATTGCAGGGGTTTACGGCGGTTGTCATGCGTAAAGACCCGCCGTTTGACCTGGAATACCTGTACGCCACCCAGCTGCTGACGTTGGCCGAAGCAGAAGGCGCCCGCGTTTTCAACAAGGGCCAAGCGCTGCGCGACTTTAACGAAAAGCTGGCGATCCTGAATTTCTCCGAGCAAACCGCGCCCACCATGGTGACGTCGCGCCCGGATCGGCTGAAGCGCTTTGTGCGTCAGCATCAGGATGCCATCCTGAAGCCACTGGACGGCATGGGCGGTAGCGGCATTTTCCGCGTGACGCCAGATGATCCGAACCTGAACGTGATTATTGAAACCGTGAGCCAGCACGGTACGCAAACCGTGATGGCTCAGCGCTATATCCCCGAGATCCGCGATGGCGATAAACGCGTGCTGGTGATCGATGGTGTACCGGTGGACTACTGCCTGGCGCGTATTCCGCAGGGGGGCGAAACCCGTGGTAACCTCGCCGCCGGTGGCCGTGGCGAAGCTCGCCCGCTGACCGAGCGTGACCGCGAGATTGCCGCTGCGCTGGCGCCCGAGCTGAAACGCCGCGGTATTTTGCTGGCGGGTCTGGATGTGATTGGCAACTACCTCACCGAAGTCAACGTGACCAGCCCAACATGCTTCCGCGAGATCATGGACCAGGCAGGCATTAACGTGGCAGCGTTGTTCATCGATGCGCTGGAGCGTGCCTCCGGCCACGTGTCCTGATGCGCCACGGGGGTTGGCAACAGGCGGCTACGGCCGCCTTTGTCGTTTCTGCGCTGGCGGGCTGCAGCCCGCAGCCGGAAGCCTGGCAGCAGGAAAGCTTTGTGTTTGGCACCCGTGTGGTGCTGACCATTTACGATACCGACCACACCAAGGCACAAGCGGCCATGGCGCAGGTGCTGGGCGATCTGGACCAGCTGCACCAGCGGTTGCACGCCTGGCAGGCGGCAGGGGAGGTCTATGCGGCCAACCAGGCCATTGCAACTGGCGAGCCGTTCAAGGCATCCCCCGAGCTGAACGAGCTGATTACGCTAGGCCAGCAGCTGGAACAACAAAGCGGCCAGCTGTTCTCGCCCGCCATTGGCGCCATGGTGGCGGCCTGGGGGTTTCATGCGGACCAGTACGCTGCCCGCCTGCCTGCTGCGCAGACTTTGTCAGACCTGGCCGTAGCACGGCCACGCATGGCAGACCTGCTGCGCCAGCCAGATGGCCGCTGGCTCAGCCGTAACCCGGCGGTGCAGCTGGACTTTGGCGGTATGGCCAAAGGCTGGGCGCTGGACCGTAGCCGGGCGCGTTTACTTAAGGCTGGCATCAGCTCGGCGCTGTTAAATATCGGCGGTAACATTATTGCGCTGGGTAGCAAACCGGGTGGCGAACCGTGGCGGGTAGGCTTGCGCCACCCGCGCCAGGCCGATGCCATGGCCACGCTGGCGTTGGCCGATGGCGAGGCGGTTGGCACCTCGGGCGACTACCAGCGTTTTTTCCAGCTACAGGGGCGGCGCTATTGCCACCTGATTGACCCACGCGACGCACAAAGCCGCTGTCACGTACAATCCGTGTCCGTATTAAGCCGCCCGGGGCCGCATGCCGGCTTGCTGTCCGATGTAGCCTCCAAGCCCATGTATTTCGCCGGCCCGGCCGTGGCAGCAGGCTATGCCAGCCGATTTGGTCTGGCAGGCTGGCTGTTAATCGATTCTCGCGGTGAAGCGTGGCTGCCGCAGGCTTTTGACAAACGGCTGCAGTGGCCGCTTCCCCCCACCCGTATTCACCACACAGGATGATCATGAGTTCGCATCAGGAAAGCCCGTTCAAGGGAAAAACCGGCGTAAAGCGCCTGATCAATGCGTTTGGCTACTCGCTGGATGGCTTACGTGCCGCTTACCGGCACGAAGACGCCTTTCGCCAGCTCACCTTGTTGGCCATCGTGCTGATTCCACTGGCCTTGTTTGTGGTGCCTTCCACACCGTTGGCGCGCGCACTGCTGGTCGCCAGCTCGTTGGCGACGCTGATCATCGAGCTCTTCAATTCGGCAATTGAAGCAGCGGTGGATCACACCTCGCTGGAACGCCACCCGCTCGCCAAACGGGCCAAAGATATGGGCAGTGCAGCCCAGCTGCTGGGCCTGGTGAACCTGGCGCTGGTCTGGGGCCTGGTGCTGTTTGGCTAGTGTAGACCCCGCATAACAGATGCAGCATGCGCCAGGCGCCCTGGGCGGGCAGGGTGCATGACTACGGTGGGCTGGTGGTTTCGTTTGTCAGCGTGCCGATAGATAGTTCGGCAATATGGCTGGTGGCTTGCTGCGTACGCTCGGCCAGTTTGCGTACTTCGTCGGCAACCACGGCAAAGCCACGCCCGGCTTCGCCCACGCGGGCGGCCTCGATGGCGGCGTTGAGTGCCAGCAGATTGGTTTGCTCGGAGATATCGCGGATGATGCTGACCAGGCCGGTCACTTTCTGATAGTTCTCAGTCATGCGCTGCTGGTGTGTCAGCTCGCGCTGGCGTAGTTGTTCCTGTGTTTTACTGGCGTCGATATCGGTCAGTGCACCCACTACGCGCAGGGGGGTGCCATCTGCTGCGCGCCGGGTCTGGCCTTTGGCGCGAAACCAGCGATATTCCCCGTTTTTGAGCATAAGCCGGTAAGTAATGTCATAAGGGGTATGGCCGCTACGGTCTATCAGATGAGCCTTGAATGCCGTTACCACACGGTCGCGGTCTTCCGGGTGCAGCCGGGATGCCCAGCTATCCAGCACATTGGGGAAATCGTTTTCATCCTGATAGCCCAGCAGATAGCGGAACTGGTCCGACCACCAGAAAGGGTTGGCCGCATTGACCGGGTCGCCTGCGATGACCTCCATGTCCCACAGCCCGTCAGACAGCATTTCGGTGGCCAGCTCAAAGCGAGTGAGTGTGGTGTGCAGTGCCTGTTCCTGATCACGTATCGCCTGAATGTCGGTTAGCGCCCCCGCCACGCGCAATGGCTGGCCTTGCGCGTCGCGTTTGGTTTCGCCGCGGGCGCGGAACCAGCGGTAGGTGCCGTTTTTCAGCATCAGCCGGTAGGTAATATCGTAAGGTGTGGCACCGGTATGGTCGTTCAGATGGCGGCTGAAGGCGGCCAGGGTGCGCTCTTTGTCTTCCGGGTGCAGGCGTGACGACCAGCTGCCCAGCGTATTGGGGAATTCGTTTTCCGAGTCAAAGCCCAGCAAATGCCGGAAGGCGGGCGACCACCAGAACGGATAGTGCTCATGAATGGGTTGCGCCGGGTTGATTTCCATATCCCACAGGCCATCTGCCGTCGCACGTTGCATCAGCTCCAGCCGGTCGGCCAGGTTTTGCCTGTCAGCCAGGTTGCGGGCTTTATCTGCAGCGGCATCGCGCTGTGCTTCGCTCAGGGCTTGATCAAGCTGCTGCAAGGTTGCCATTCTGGCTTGCAGCGTGGAGAGCACGCTGATAATGCGTTCTCTGCTGTCTTCACTGCCCGCGGGTGGGTGGTCGCCTATCGTGCTTTCTACCGCAGATATAAAAGCATCCAGCCGCTGCCGGCTGCGTTTGCTGAATTCCAGACCGAACATGGTGCTCTCCTGTGTAATGTGGGCGCTGCTGCCGTGTGGGCATGCAGGCTTCATTATGAGAAGGCACTATGCATATCTTTAAAACGCTGGCTAATGGTGTCGCTGAACGTAGGCGCTAGCCGCCTGTGTTCAGCTATCGGCGCGTGGCCGGTACAGCAGCCCGGGTACGACCCGGATCATGCCATGTTCGAAAGGTACCTCGCCCTCATTCCCGACCAGTTCCCAGGTGGTATCGTGTGTTTGCAGGAGGCGGTAAACCGGGGTGCCAGCCTGGTACCAGAGCAATTGTTTTCCCTGAAAGTAATCTAGCGGCAGTAGCGGGCGGTCGTCTTGCACGAACATGGCCAGCGTATCCGGAGCTTGGGCGGCGATCTGCTCACGCTCAGCCAGCCAGATCCCGATCATCATTACCAGAAACGACAGTGCCAGTAATGGCCAGGCGCCTCCGATGGCAAACACCACGGTCAGCACGCTGCTGCCGGTCAGAAAAAATTGGCTGTTCATGCTGAGTGTCCGCAGCGCACCCGGCTAGAGGTGCAGGTTTGCCATGTCATGCAGCGCAGCAGGGCGATGCATGGCCCGGAGGGGCTGTCCGTCTGGCAAACACGGTAGGTGTTTGCGTGGCCTGCTGGCCACAGGCGGGCGGCTAGAGTTGAAGCTTAGTGGCTTTTTTACATGATTTTTGCGTGAAATCAGCCACCACATGATGAGTTTTGCGTGAAGTGCGGGTAGCCAGACATAAAAAAAGCCAGCCCGCAGGCTGGCTTTTGTGTGGCGGTGAATCAGGCTTCCGCTTTGCCTTCCGGCGGGGCGATCTGCTCGGCGTAGCCGCATTCTTTCTGCGGGCATACTTTCTCTGTACCGCGACGCTTGGTGGTCTTTAGCGTCAGGATCGGCCAGTTGCATTTGGGGCAAGGCTCGGCAATCGGCGGGTTCCAGGTGGCGTACTTGCACTTGGGGTAGGTGTTGCAGCTGTAGAACAGCTTGCCGTAGCGGCTCTTGCGTTCGATCAGGCTGCCGGTCTTGCATTCCGGGCACTGTACGCCGGTATCGCGTGGCTTTTCCAGTGGCTCGATGTGCTTGCACTTGGGGTAGTTGGCGCAGCCAATGAATTTGCCGAAGCGGCCTTTTTTGATGTGCAGCTCGCCGCCGCATTCCGGGCAGGTGCGGTCTTCGATCACGGTAGGCGCTTCGGCTTCTGCCGCTGCCTGCTCGGCGGTTTCACCCACGTTGCGGGTGTAGTCGCAGTCCGGGTAGCCGGTGCAGGCGATGAAACGGCCGCGTTTACCAAACTTGATCGACAGCGGTTTGCTGCATTTCGGGCAGGCTTCGTCCAGGCTTTCGGTGGTGACTTCTGCGCGCGAAATGCCTTCTTTTTCGGTGATCTGCTTGGAAAATCCCTTCCAGAAGCTATCCATCACCGGCACCCACTGGCGGCTGCCACTGGCGATTTCATCCAGCTGGTTTTCCAGCTTGGCGGTAAAGTTGTAGTCCACGTACTGAGCAAAGTGCTCGGTCAGGAACTTGTTAACGATGTCGCCGGTATCGGTAGGGAAGAAGCGCTTTTTGTCGATGATGACGTATTCGCGGTCTTTCAGCGTGGAGATGATGCTGGCGTAGGTGGACGGGCGGCCGATGCCGAATTCTTCCAGCGCTTTAACCAGGCTGGCTTCCGAGAAGCGTGGCGGCGGCTGGGTAAAGTGTTGGTCGCCGTACAGCTTGTCTACCGGCAGGGTTTCGCCTTCGGTCAGCAGCGGCAGCTTGGCGTTTTCTTCGTCTTCGGCGTCGTCTACGTCTTCTTCGTACACCGACAGGAAGCCGGCAAATACCTGTACCTGGCCGCTGGCGCGGAAGATGCCGTCGCCTACGGCGATATCGATGCTGGTGGTGTCAAAGCGTGCCGGCGCCATCTGGCAGGCCAGGGTGCGCTTCCATACCATGTCGTACAGTTTGAACTGGTCGGTGGTCAGGAACGGCTTTACCGATTCCGGCGTGCGCAGGATGGACGTCGGGCGGATGGCCTCGTGCGCTTCCTGGGCATTCTTGGACTTGTTCTTGTAGCTGACAGCGTTTTTGGGCAAGTGCTCGGCGTCGAAACGCTCGGCAATGTAGCCGCGGATTTCTTCTACCGCTTCATTGGCCAGTGCCACCGAGTCGGTACGCATATAGGTAATCAGGCCCACCGTGCCCTGGCCGATGTCGATACCTTCGTATAGCTGCTGTGCCGTACGCATGGTGCGGTCGGTGGTCATGCCCAGCTTGCGCACGGCTTCTTGCTGCAGGGTGGACGTGGTGAACGGCGCGGCAGGGCTGCGCGATTTCTTTTTCTTTTCGATGCTGGTGACGTTGGCCGCATGGCCGGCCAGCAAGCCCAGGATGCGGCTTTGCTCCGCTTCGTTGGGCACATCGAATTGTTCCAGCTTTTTACCGGCAAACTGGGTGAGCTTGGCGCTGAACTTGGTCCGGCTCTTGTGGCTGTCCAGGTGTACGGTCCAGTACTCCTGCTCAACAAAGGCCTTGATCTCGTTTTCGCGTTCGCAGATCAGGCGCAGCGCCGGGCTTTGTACGCGGCCGGCGGACAGGCCGCGGCGGATTTTCTTCCACAGTAGCGGGGACAGGTTGAAACCTACCAGATAGTCCAGTGCGCGGCGGGCCTGCTGGGCGTCTACCAGGTCTTGTGCGATGTCGCGCGGGTTGGCAATGGCTTCCAGTACCGCGTTCTTGGTGATCTCGTGGAACACCACGCGCTGGGCGGTTTTGTCCTTCAACAGTTTTTTCTTGTTGAGGATTTCTACCAGGTGCCAGGAAATGGCTTCGCCTTCGCGGTCCGGATCCGTTGCCAGATAGACATGGTCTACCTTGCCCACGGCTTCGACGATGGCGTCCACGTGTTTGCTGTTGCGCGCAATCAGCTGGTACTTCATGGCGAAGTCTTTTTCCGGGTCCACGGCACCATTTTTCGGTACCAGGTCGCGCACGTGGCCGTAGGAAGCCAGGACTTCAAAGTCCGGGCCCAGGTATTTTTTCAGCGTTTTCGCCTTGGAGGGCGATTCGACGATCAGGAGACTGGAGGGCATGTCTGCTTTGTTTTCAGTAGCACGCCATGGGGCGCGACATATTGTGTATTCATCAAACAAAACAAGAGCGCAAGGTTTTGCGCTCTTGTCGAATCCTGACACTGCGGCCAACCTTGATGGCGCGCAGTGTGTGCTTATTGCATGGTGGGTTCGCCGTGCAGGGCGCTGAGCAGGTCTTCACCTACCAGCACCGGCAGCTCTGCGCGTTGTGCCCACAGTACCATCAGCGCGGCCAGTTTGGCTGTTGGCAGGGTAATTTCGTCGTCCGGCATGACCAGCAGCCGGTCGATCAGCATTTCTCGCTGGGCGGGTGACAGGGCGCCATTGTGTTCCAGAAACACAATCAGGCCGCGTACATCACTGGGCAGGCGCGAGATTTCGTACTCGTGAAAAACACGCATGCCACTGCCTTCGTTGGCACCCAGATAGGCACCTTCATTCAGCTCGTTCAGGCCGTCAAGCCAGTCCAGTGCGTCGCTGATTTCCTCATTTTCGAAACCTGCTGCGGCGAGCTGGCGCCCCAGATCATCACGGGCGGGGCAATGATCGGGGTCATTGAATTCTTCTAGCAAAAAGGCGAGAACGTCAAACATCTATAGGAATCAGTCACTTGTAGGGGTTGGCTAGTGGGCATCGGCTCGGCGCTGGTAGCGCCCGCCTTGCATGCTGTCGACATGGCCCAGTAGTTCGAGCTCAAGAAGCATCGCGTAAACGTCCCCCGCCGTCAACCCGAGCCGGCTGGCAAGGGTGTCGGCGTCTACCGGGTCGTATCCCATGGCCTGCAGAATATCGGGGCCCTGGGTGAGGGCGGGTTCTGCTGCTGCGGCGTTGTCAGGCAGCGGGGCGGATGGCTTGCCGATTTCGTCCAGTACGTCGTCTACCGTTTCCACCAGCCGCGCACCGTCCTTGATCAGGCGGTGGCAGCCGCGGGCCTGCGGGTTCAGGATGGAGCCGGGTATGGCCATGACTTCGCGCCCGGCTTCCAGCGACAGGCGGGCGGTGATCAGCGAGCCGCTTTGCAGGGTAGCCTCCACCACCAGGCAACCACGGCACAGGCCGGCAATGATGCGGTTACGGCGTGGGAAGTGTTGCGCCAGCGGGCCCATGCCCAGCGCAAACTCGGACAAAATCAGGCCCTGCTCGGCGATCTGGTGCGCCAGCTTGCGGTTGCTGGCCGGGTACACGCGGTCTATGCCGGTGCCGATGATGGCAATGGTGCCGCCGCCGGCGGCCAGGGCGCCTTCGTGGGCGGCGGCGTCTATGCCGCCGGCCAGGCCGCTGACGATGGTGTAGCCCTGTGCGGCCAACCTTTTGGCAAAGGTGCGGGCGTTATCTTCGCCCTGCGGGGTGGCGTTGCGGCTGCCCACGATGGCCAGCATCGGTGTGGCGAGCAGGGCTCGCTGGCCGCGGGCAAACAGCAGTGGCGGGGCGGCACCGGCCTCGGCCAGCTGGCAGGGGTAGTCCGGGTCATTCAGGGTGAGCAGGCTGCAGCCAGGCTGCTGTGCCCAGGCCAGGGCATCGGCGGCGCTCTGGCGGGCGATATCGCCGCCCAGCGCATCCAGCGCCTCGCCTTCCAGTACGCCGGCTAGCTGGCTACGGTTGGCCGCCAGTACGGCGCTGGCGCTGCCAAAGCGCTGCAGAAGCTGCAAAAAACGCTGCGGGCCAATGCCGGGCGACAGTGCCAGCGTGGCCCAGTCTTGCAGGCTGTAACTCATTCGGGCTGGGCGATGCGGTCGCCCACGATGACAGGCTGGGTGGCATCGACCACCAGGGCGTAGGAAGCCTTGTTGAAGACGCGGTAGACGATCAGGCGGCCCACTTGCTGGGTAGGCAGCAACGCGTGTTGCTTGGGCGCAATCTGTACGCTGCGCGGCGCACGGTAGATGCCGAAGACGTGGCCTATTTCTACCCCGTCGCGCAGGCCGCGGTTGATCATTACATTATAATTCTGGCCGATTTCGTTCACGCCGTTGTAGGCGCTGACCACACGGCCTTCGAGCGCTGCCGGTGCTTCGTGCGGGGAATATTGCGGTACGGTGAACTGGCTGGCTTTCATGAGGCGGTCGCCTACCAGGACTTCTTCTGCCACTTTACCCACCATCAGGGTGCTGATGGTGTCCAGCTTGCTCACTGTCAGCTCGCCGCCATAGGTGACTTCATGGCCCAGCACTTCTTTGGTGTCCGGGTCGGTAATGGTGCGGCCCAGGCGGTATGCTTGCCAGGTGCCACCGGCATCCAGGCCCTGCCCGTAGGCGACATCGGTTGTCGACAGGATCACCCGGTTGTCCTGGCCGGCAATGATGCGTGGCGCGTTGTTGTAGCTGGACAGGTCGTCCAGCAGCAGCGGGCGCTTCAGGAAGGGCTCGATCATGCGGGCCGGGATGGTGCTGATCGCGGCATCCAGCGACTGGCTGCGAATCTGGGGTGACAACTTCACCACACGATTCCCCTCGCGGCGCAGAACCGGTTCGCCGTCTATCATGTCCAATACCAGGGTTTCACCGGGGTAGATCAGGTGGGGGTTCTTGACCTCGTCGCGGTTCAGGCGCCACAACTGTGGCCACTTCCAGGGAGACTTCAGGTAGCGGGCCGAAATATCCCACAGGGTATCGCCCTTCTTGACCACGTAGCGTTGCGGTGCGCCCTCGCGCAGCACCAGTGTGTCGGCGTAAGCCGGTGCAGACAGGCCAATGGCAATGAGTAGCGATATAATAGGTTTAAACATCAGAAAGTGACCCCATTTGACCGGCACTTGAGAAAAAGGCTAACCGGATGCTGGCAACATTATCGTTCTGGCTGCCGCCATCCCACAACTGGAAATCTGTTTGAATCATGGCACTGCTTAACATCCTGCACTACCCGGACCCGCGCCTGCACAAGGTAGCCGCCCCGGTCACCCTCTTCGACGCGGCGCTGCAAAAGCAGGTCGATGATATGTTCGAAACCATGCACGAGGCCAAAGGTATCGGCCTGGCCGCCACGCAAGTGAACTATCACTACCGCCTGCTGGTGATCGATGTGTCGGAAGACAAAAGCCAGCCGCTGGTGGTGATCAACCCCGAGTTCCTGCAAAAAGACGGCGAAACCGTGTACGAAGAAGGCTGCCTGTCGGTGCCTGGCGTGTACGACAAAGTGACCCGTGCCGAGCGTGTAAAGCTGCGTGCCCAGAACGCCAAGGGCGAGTTTTTCGAGCTGGAGGCCGACGGCCTGCTGGCCATCTGCCTGCAGCACGAGGTCGATCATCTGGACGGCAAGGTGTTCGTGGAATACCTGTCCGAGATGAAGCAAAGCCGTATCAAGACCAAGCTGAAAAAGCGCGAAAAACAAAACATGTAAGCTGCTGCAGCCTCTTGCTGCTGTAGTGGATCGGGGCACGCAAGCGTGCCCTTTGGCTTTTTAGCGCTGGCCCAGGCCACGCTGCCAGGAAAGACACCCGATGAAACTGATATTTGCCGGTACGCCGGTTTTTGCTGCCCAGGCGCTGCAGGCGCTGATTGACGCCGGCCACGAGATTCCCCTGGTGCTTACCCAGCCAGACCGCCCGGCAGGGCGCGGCATGAAGCTCAAGCCCAGCCCGGTAAAAGAGCTGGCATTGCAGCACGGCCTGCGCGTGGCGCAGCCGCTGACGCTGAAAACCCCCGAGGCGCAGGCATTGGTGGCCGAGGTGGGCGCCGAGGTGATGGTGGTGGCAGCCTACGGCCTGCTGCTACCCAAAGCCGTGCTGGACATGCCCGCCCGCGGCTGCCTGAATATCCACGCCTCGCTGTTGCCGCGCTGGCGCGGTGCCGCGCCTATCCAGCGCGCCATCCTGGCGGGTGACGCGGAAACCGGCATCACCATCATGCAGATGGACGTAGGCCTGGACACCGGCGACATGCTGTCGGTCCACCCGTTGCCTATCGCCGCAGACGACAGCGCCGCCAGCCTGCACGACAAGTTGGCCGCACTGGGTGCCGAGGCTATTGTGAGTACGCTGGCGGCACTGGATGCCTGCCCAGCCGTCAAACAGCCGGAGGCCGGTGTTACCTACGCCGCCAAGCTCACCAAAGAGGAAGCCCGCGTCGATTGGCAGCTGCCAGCCGCCGACATCGCCCGCGCTATTCGCGCCTACAACCCGGCCCCCGGGGCGCATACCCTGCTGGCGGGCGAGGCGCTCAAGCTATGGCACGCTCACGCCATCGACGGCCAGGCACCGGCAGGGCAGGTGGTGCGCGCCGATGCAGAAGGTGTGGTCGTGGGCTGCGGCCACGGGCTTGTTGTATTAACGCAACTGCAGGCCGCCGGTGGCAAAAGGTTGGCCGCACGCGACTTTATTGCCGGCCGCCCGGCACTGGCAGGCGCTGTACTGGGTGCTTGAGTTGCCGGCTGGCCGCCCTCATAGTCAGTAAAGAACGCCTGAAAGGAGCAAGACATGGGCTTTAACTGGTTCAAGACCACGCTGTTGATGGCGGCCATCCTGGCGCTGTTCGTGATGATAGGCGGCATGATCGGCGGCAAGGCCGGCATGCTGATTGCCCTGCTGCTGGGCGGGGGCATGAACGTGTACGCCTACTGGAACTCCGACCAGATGGTGTTGCGTATGTACAACGCCCAGCTGGTGGATGCGCAATCTGCCCCCGAGCTGTACGGCATGGTGGCCGAGCTGGCGCAGCGCGCCAATATGCCCATGCCGCGCGTGTACGTGATTCACGAAGAGCAGCCCAATGCCTTTGCTACCGGGCGCAACCCCGAGCACGCCGCTGTGGCGGCCACCACCGGCATCATGCGCATGCTGGACTACCGCGAGCTGCGCGGCGTGATGGCGCACGAGCTGGCGCATGTGAAGCACCGCGACACGCTGATTTCTACCGTGAGCGCTACCATGGCCGGTGCCATTTCGGCGCTGGCCAACTTTGCCATGTTTTTTGGTGGGCGCGACGAAGACGGCCGGCCGGTGAACCCCATCGCGGGCATCGCCGTGGCGCTGCTGGCACCGCTGGCCGCCAGCCTGATCCAGATGGCCATTTCCCGTGCGCGCGAGTTTGAAGCCGACCGTGGCGGTGCCGAAATCAGTGGCGACCCGCTAGCGTTGGCCGCCGCCTTGCAGAAGATCGAGTATTACGCCCAGTACCGCACCATGCCCGCGGCCGAGGCCCACCCGGAGACTGCGCAGATGATGATCATCAACCCCTTATCCGGTGGTGGTGGCATCAGCAGCCTGTTCCGCACCCACCCGCACACCGAAGAACGTATCGCCCGCCTGCAGGAGATTGCCCGCGGCGGCGCGTGAAACGGTATCATTCGGCCTTAAATTTGATTTGCGGCCACCGCCCAACCGGGCGGTGGCCGGTTTTATTGGAAAGACCCAAACAGCATGCATCGTATTCAGGAACTGGCCGCGGGTTTGATCGCGCGTGTCGAAGAAGGCCGTACCCTCACCGAAGCACTGGCGGCCGCCCAGCGCAGTACCGAGCTCAGCGCTGGCGAGCGCGGCGCGCTGCAGGACATCGGCTACGGCACCCTGCGCCATCTGGGTCAGCTGCGCTTTATCCTGCGCGAGCTGGTGCCCAAGCGCCTGCCTTCCGACGATATCGAGCGCCTGCTGCTGGTAGCGCTGTACCAGCTGGCGCACACCCGCGCCGCGCCCTACGCCGTGGTAGACCAGGCGGTGCGCTGCGCAGAAGACATCGCCATGGGCCGCCTGAAAGGCCTGGTCAACGGCACGCTGCGTAACTTCCTGCGTAATAAAGACAACCTGCTGGCCGACGCCGGCCGCGATAACGAAGCACGCTACAACCACCCGCGCTGGTGGGTGCAGCGCCTGCGTGCCGCCTACCCTACGCAGTGGGCCTCGGTGCTGGAGATGTCCAACCGCCGCCCGCCCATGACGCTGCGCGTGAACGCCGGCAAACTCAGCGCCGAAGACTACGTGGCGCAGTTGGCCGCAAAAGACATCAAGGCCCGTGTCATCAAAGGCCAGGCGGTGCTGCTGGACGCGCCGTGCAATGTGCGTGATCTGCCGGGCTTTGCCGAAGGCGTGGTGTCGGTACAGGACTTTGGTGCGCAAAAAGCCGCCTTGCTGCTGGATGTCGCCGACGGCATGCGCGTGCTGGACGCTTGCGCGGCACCGGGTGGCAAGACCGGCCATATCCTGGAGCTGGCCCAGGCCAAGCTGGTGGCGCTGGATGTCGATGCCGAGCGCCTGCAGCGCGTGGAAGACAACCTGCAGCGCCTTGGCCTTTCTGCCACATTGAAAGCCGCCGATGCCGCCAAGCCGGAAACCTGGTGGGACGGCCAGCCCTTCGACCGCATCCTCGCAGACGTGCCTTGCTCGGCCAGCGGTGTGGTGCGCCGCCACCCGGATATCAAGTGGCTGCGTCGCCCGGATGACTTTGCCGCACTAGGCAAACAACAGGCCGCCATGGTGGATGCACTGTGGCCAACGTTGGCCGCAGGTGGCAAGCTGCTGTATGCCACGTGTTCCATCATGCCGGAGGAAAACCGCCAGCAAGTCGATGCTTTCCTCAAGCGTCATGGCGATGCGAAACTGTTGAAAGACGAACAATTGCTGCCTACCTCGGAACATGACGGCTTCTACTACGCCCTGCTGGTTAAAAAGGTTTAGCCTTGCGCTAGGCATTTTTATCGTGTGCCTGCTGTCTGCGCTGCCTGCGCAGGCAGCAGAGGGCATTGTGGTGCGCCGTCTGGCGGCCAACATCGAAGAGGGTGCCCTCGAAATCTCCACCCGCTACCAGACCACGCTGCCGCCACCGCTGCAAGACGCCTTGCAGCAGGGCGTGCCGCTGACCTTCCAGCTTACCTTCGAGCTGACCCGGCCGCGCACCTCGGCCTGGTGGCTGCAACTCAAGACCTTTTTCGAGCCTACTGCCACCCTTAGCTTCAAGCTGGTTTACTACCGGTTGACTAACCGTTACCGGGTGGCCATTGGCGGTTTGGCCAGCAATTACGGCTCCTTGAACGAAGCCTTGTCTGCCGTAGGCAGTATTGCCGGCTGGCGCGTCATGGACGTATCCGGCCTGGGCAGTGACAGCCAGCGTGATCTGCGTGGCCGGGTGCGGCTGGAGCTGGATATCAGCCAGCTGCCCAGACCCTTCCAACTGAACGCACTGGGCTCGCGAGACTGGAAGCTCGAGTCCGAATGGGTAACCGTTGCGCCCGAGGTAACAAACTGATGCGCTATCCGGTGATTGCGGCGGCACTGGGTGTCGTCATGCTCTACCTGCTGGCTATTTCTACCGGCAATACGTCCAAACTGGCCGAATACTACTGGTGGGTATTCGGCCTGAACGTACTGGGCTTGTTGGGCCTGCTCGGTGTGGTAGTGCGCCAGCTGCTGCGCCTGCGTCGCCGGGTGAAAAGCCGTGAATTCGGTGCCAAGCTCACGCAGAAAATGGTGGTGATGTTTGCCGTGGTGGCCCTGCTGCCGGGCATGCTGGTGTTTACCGTCTCGGCCCAGTTCCTGACGCGCAGTATCGAAAGCTGGTTCAACGTACAGGTAGAAAGCGCACTGGATCGCGGACTGGAGCTGGGTAAAAACGCGCTGGGCTATGTGCTCACCGATGTATCGCGCAAGGCCCGCGTGATTGCGCTGGACGTGGCCGACCAGCGCGAGCGCGAGCTCAATAGCCGGCTATCCCGCCTGCGTGAGCAGCTGGGCGTAGAAGAAGTGGCGGTGTACACCCGTCAGGGCCAACTGGTGAGCTTTGCCGGCCCGGACGATACCCGCTACCTGCCACGTGCGCCTGACTACGAGCTGTTGCGTTCACTGCAAGGGCGCAAGACCCACGAGAGCATCGACAACGACGCCCGTAGCGGCCTGCTGCTGAAAGTGCTGATGCCCTATCGCAGCTACATCACCGGCGAGCAGCTGATCCTGCAGGTTATCCAGCCCGCCCCGGCTGATATTGCCCGCGATGCCGAGCTGATCGAGGACGCGCGCACCGATTACCGCCAGCTGGTGCTGGCGCGGGATGGGCTCAAAACGTTTTACATGCTGACCCTGGCGCTGGTTTTTCTGCTGGCGCTCACCGCAGCACTGGCCTTTGCGCTGTTCATTTCCGAGCGCCTGTCCGCACCCCTGTCCGAGTTGGCCGCAGGTACCCGCGCAGTGGCGCAGGGTGACTTCTCCAAGCGCCACCCTGTGTACCGCAAGGATGAGCTGGGCATTCTCACCACCATGTTCAACCGCATGACCCAGCAGCTGGACGAGGCACGGCATACCGCCGATGAAAGCCGGCGTTTGCTGGAATCCAGCAAACTTTATCTGGAAAGCATTCTGGCCAACCTGTCCGCCGGTGTGATGGCGTTTGACAGCAACTGGAACCTGCGTGCGGCCAACACCAGTGCCGGCCGTATCCTGGGGGTGGACTTTGCCGAGCTGGCCGCGCACGAGATCCAGGTATGGCCGGCACTGCGCCCGGAGCTGTCACCGCTGGTGGATACCATCCTGCGCGAAGCGGCCAACATTAGCCCGCACGACTGGCAGCAGCAGGTGGATTACCTGGGTTCGCAGGGTAGTCGCCAGCTGGTTGCACGGGGGGCGGTATTGCCAGAGCAGTCCGCTACCGGCTATGTTGTGGTGTTTGACGATATTACCGAGCTGGCGCGCGCCCAACGTGACGCCGCCTGGGGCGAGGTGGCCAAGCGGCTGGCACACGAAATCCGTAACCCGCTCACGCCGATACAGCTCTCTGCCGAGCGCCTGGCCATGAAACTGGCCGACAAGCTCGAAGGCAGCGATGCGGAGATGCTGCGGCGTGCCACCGATACCATCGTCAAACAGGTAACGGCCTTGAAAGGCATGGTGGATGCATTCCGGGACTACGCCCGCGCGCCCAGGACAAAACTGGTGCCGCTGGACCTGAATGAGCTGGTGCGAGAGGTATTGATTCTCTACGAAAGCAACCCTGCCCTGAGAGTGGATTTGAGTCTGGAACCCTTGCCGTTTATGGGTGATGCCGCGCTTTTGCGCCAGGTTTTGCATAACCTGCTGCAGAACGCGCAAGATGCAGTCCTTGACGCTAGCATCCCGATGATTCAAATTAGCAGCCGACTAGAAGGAAGGAACGCGCTCGTCTGTGTACAAGACAACGGCGCCGGGTTCAGTGCAGACATACTGCCACGTGCCTTTGAGCCTTACGTAACCAGTAAAGCGAAAGGGACCGGCCTGGGCCTTGCGGTGGTGAAAAAAATAGTGGAGGAACACCACGGCCAGATTCATCTGGCCAATGCAGACAGTGGCGGTGCGCGGATCCATCTCACCCTGCCATTGCTGGAGGCTTAATGCGAAGCAGCGATATTCTGATTGTTGATGACGAGATCGGTATCCGGGAGTTACTCTCGGAAATCTTGCAGGACGAAGGCTTTACCGTCGCCCTGGCCGAGAATGCCGAAGTTGCCCGCCAATTGCGGAACCAGACACGCCCAGCCCTCGTGCTGCTGGATATCTGGATGCCCGATTGTGATGGCGTTACCTTGCTGAAGGAGTGGGCCAAATCCGGGCAGCTCAATATGCCGGTAGTGATGATGTCTGGCCATGCCAGCATCGACACGGCCGTTGAAGCGACCCGTATCGGTGCTTTCGATTTTCTCGAAAAGCCGATTGCATTACAGAAACTGCTCACCACGGTGCAGCGCGCGCTGAAGTATGGCGACATGCAAGCCAATACCTCGCTAAACCTGGACAAACTGGGTAAGAGTGCACCCATTCACGAGCTGAAGCGCCAACTGGAGCGCGTTTCCAAAGTGAAGTCCCCGGTATTGCTTACCGGTGAGGCAGGGGTGGGTTTCGAGCTGGTCGCCAGGTTTTTCCACCACGGCAATACCCCGTGGGTGACGCCAGCCAAGCTGGAACAGCTGGCCGATGCGCCGCTGGAGCTACTGCAAAAAGCCAATAACGGCGTATTGTTCCTGCCGGAAATCGGCCAGTACAACCGCCGTACGCAGCAAGGCCTGCTGTTTTTGCTGTCCAAACTGGACCGCTTCAACGTTCGCCTCGTCTGTTCCTGCAGCCGGCCATTGCAAGAGCTGCTGGTAGACCCGGAATGCGATAACCGCATGCTGACCGCGCTGTCCAGCGTGATTGTGCCGATTCCGCCGCTGCGCGAGCACGCAGAAGACATCACCTTCATTGCCGAGCAGATCCTGCACGAGCTGATCGAGTCCAAGCAGATGCCCACGCGCCGCCTGACCACGGCGGCACTGAATGCCATGCGCCAGTATGAGTGGCCGGGTAATCTGGAGCAGCTGCGCAGCATCATCAAGAGCCTGGGCCTGACCGCCGAGTCGGATGATATCGATGCAGCCGAAGTGAACAAGGTGCTGGCGCAGTTCCGCCACGAGAAACCGGTGGAAGAAACCGGCTTCGATTTCAGCTTGCCGCTGCGCGAACTGCGCGAACAGCTGGAACGCCGCTACTTCGAGTACCACATCGTGCTGGAAAACGGCAATATGAGCCGCGTGGCGCAGAAGGTAGGCCTGGAGCGTACCCACCTGTACCGCAAGCTCAAACAGCTGGGCGTGAAATTCAGCCGCAAAGTGGCCGAAGAGTAAGTTTGCTTTTTTACTGCTCCTGCGGGAGCTACCCGGACGGCCGCGCAAGCGGCCGTTTTACATGATGACAAAAGAACTGAACGACAGCGCACTGCTGCGCTACAGCCGCCATATCCTGCTGCCCGAAATCGATATCGAAGGCCAGCAGCGTTTGTTGGCTGCACGTGTGCTGGTGGTGGGGGCGGGTGGCCTGGGCGCGCCTGCGCTGCTGTACCTGGCCAGTGCCGGGGTGGGCCAGCTTACGCTGGTGGACGACGACACAGTGGAGCTGACCAACCTGCAGCGCCAGGTCATTCACGATATGCACACGCTGGGTCAGCCCAAGGTGGCATCGGCAGCGGCGCGGCTGGCCGCCATCAACCCCGAGGTACAGCTGCGCTTGCTGAACGAGCGCCTGGCCGGCGATAGGTTGGCCGCAGAGGTGGCCGCACACGACCTGGTGCTGGACTGCAGCGACAACTTTACCACCCGCCACGCCATCAACCGCGCCTGTGTCGCCGCCCGCGTGCCCCTGGTGTCGGGCGCTGCTGTGCGCTTTAGCGGGCAGCTGGCGGTATACGATGTGCGCGACGCGGCGTCACCGTGTTACCACTGCCTGTTTCCGGAGGAGGGCGAAGCCAGCGATGGCCCGTGCGCCACTTTCGGCGTACTGGCACCGCTGGTAGGGGTGATTGGCAGCCTGCAGGCGGTAGAGGCGGTCAAGCTGCTGGCCGGCCGCCGCCCGGCCTTGGGGCAGCTGACGCTGTACGAGGCGCTGGAGGGGAGCTTTCGTCAGCTGAAAGTGCCGCGCGACCCGGACTGCCCGGTATGCGGCCAACGTTAGGCCTTAGATAAAAAAAGCCGCTTCGTCTGAAGCGGCTTTTTATTGGCTGTGGGCCGTTATCAGGCCTTCAGTTGCTGTTCGATCAGCTGGTGTAGCTCTTTGAAGTCTGGCTCGCCCACATAGCGCTTCACGATATTGCCCTGCTTGTCGATGAGAATGCTGGTGGGGGTCAGCTGGATTTCACCATACGCTTTGGCAATGCTGCCGTCTTTGTCCAGCGTGACAAAGAAAGGCAGTTTTTTATCGTTTACGTAGGCCTGCACGTAATTCAGCGGGTCGTAGCTCATGGCCACGGCCACCATCTCGTAGCCTTGCTTGGCGTATTTCTGGTGGGTTTCCACCATTTTGGGCATTTCTGCCATGCAGCCGCTGCAGCTGGTGGCCCAGAAATTGACCAACACCACTTTGCCTTTTAGGCTATCGGTACTGGCCTGCTGGCCGGACAGGCTGGTATAGCTTACCGCGGGCGCCGCGTCGGTAAACGCGCAGCCCGTCAGGGTGGTGGTGGCGGCCAGCGCCAGGATCATCAGGGTATGCTTGAGCTTCATGGTGCTAAATCCATCAGGTAAGGCCGCCATGTGGCGGCCTGTCAGGTCAGGCTTGGTGTTGCAGGCCTTCCAGAAGTTCCCGCATTTTGCCTTCAATCGGGACGGCTTTATTTTGCCGGCCATCAAATGCCACAAAGGTGACGTCGGCTTCTGCCACCACGCGGTCGCTTCCTTCCAGGCTCACGCGCTGGTGGATGACGGCGCTGCGGTTGCCTACCGACTTCACCGAGGTGGTAATGGCCAGCTCGTCGTTCATGGTGGCGGGGTGACGGTAATCGATATTGATGTTCACCACAATCAGGGCAATACCGGATGCCAGGAAAGCCGGCAGGTCGGCTCGCTCTTCAAAATACGTCCAGCGCGCTTCTTCCAGAAACTCCAGATAACGCGCGTTGTTCACGTGCTGGTACAGGTCCAGGTGGTAGCCGCGAACCTTGATTTTGGTAATGTGCTGCATGTTTCCCCTCGTGTGGAAAGGTTGGCCGCAGCGTGGGCTGCGGCAGGGTGCCAGCCTGTTTTAGTTATGGTCCAGGTCTAGCGGGATAAACGCTTCGCGCTCTAGCGGGTTGTCTACCAGGTCGGTGAGCACGGAGTGGATTTCCACGTCGAACCATTCGGTAAACAGCGCCGGGGTGAGCTCGGGCCAGAAGGCATCGTCATCGCACCAGTCAGCTAGCTCGGCGCCAAACAAGGTGCGGTAGTGCTGGCGGACAAAGTCTTCTGCGCTCTCGTAATCGTCGGCGGCGGGAATCAGCAGGGCATTGCAGTCGGCGCGCAGCTGCGCCAGCTGCAGCTGGCCATCCAGGCTGCCGGGCAGGTTTTGCAGCCAGTCCAGAAACGGCTGGCGTGGTTTGAGGATGGCAACGCTGCGGTTGACTTCGTACATGGTGTCTCCTTATTACAGTGGCGGGCGGTTAGCTGCCGTCCAGCCGGTGTGCCGTGGTAAACGACCATTTTCGCACGACTTCCAGGGATGAGTATTCTTGTGCCAGCCTGGCGGGGAAGGGCGGATAGGGAGCGCCCAGGCGCACGATATTGATGGCGGCCTGGTCCAGCAGCGGGCTGCCGGAGCTGCGGGCAATACGCACATTCATCAGCTCGCCGGTATCGCGCAGGGTCACCACCAGCTCCAGGCTACCGTACAGGCCGCGCGCACGCGCTTCAGCCGGGTAGTGGCGGTTGCCGATGCGCTCTACGCGCCGGCGCCAGTCTTCCACATAGGTGGCCCAGCTGACGCCAACGGCGGCGGCGCCCAGGCGGGCTTGCTGGCGGTTATCGTGCACGGGTGTGACGCGGTCTTGCTGGCTATCGGGCGCGGTGTTGGCCGCTCGCAGGCTAGCTTGTGGTGTGGTGCGTGTCGGGTCGGCGGGGGGATCGGGGTTGTCAGCAGGGTTGGCACCGCCCTGGCTGTCGTGCTGGGCTAGCAGCTCGGCGTGCGCGGGCCTGGCAGACGGGGGTGTTTTCAGCACGGTCACCTGCAGGGTGCTATGCGGCCACACCGGCGAGGTGATCGGGGGAATCAGCCCGCCGACACTGGCGAGCAAAAGCAGGTGCAAGGCGAGCGATATCAGTATCGCTACCTTGAACAGCGACCTGTCTACCGCAGCGGGGACAGGGGTAAAAAGGCGAGGTGCGGGCATGGCGGACTCCTGCACGGAGTGTAGCATGCCCGCTACGTGCTTAGCTTTCGAGCAGGCTGCGCAGCATCCAGGCTGTTTTTTCGTGTACCTGCAAACGCTGGGTCAGCAGGTCGGCAGTGGGCTCATCCGCCGCGGCATCGGCCAGCGGGAATAGCGAACGTGCGGTGCGGCAGACGGTCTCGTGAGCCTGGACCAGCTCGCGAATCATGTCTTGTGCCTTGGGCACGCCCTGGCTTTCGCTAATCGATGTCAGGCGGGCGTAATCGCCGTAGCTGCCTGGCGCCACGTGGCCCAGGGCGCGGATGCGCTCGGCGACCTGGTCTACTGCCAGCGCCAGCTCGTTGTACTGGGTTTCAAACATCTGGTGCAGGGTCTGGAACATGGGGCCGGTAACGTTCCAGTGGAAGAAGTGGGTCTTCAGGTACAGCGTGTAGCTGTCGGCCAGCAGGCGCGACAGGCCTTCTGCGATGCGTGCGCGGTCTTGTTCGGAAATGCCGATATCCATGGTGATACTCCTGTGAAACGTGATGACAATACGTTTTACAATGCTTCTTTTTGTAAAGACGCCCGATGAAACCCTGGTTAACCGTTCAGCCCGAAGGCGTACGCCTTACCTTGCACGTCCAGCCCGGCGCACGCAAGAGCGAGATTGCCGGCGAGCATGGCGAGGCGCTGAAGATCAGGTTGGCCGCACCGCCGGTAGAAGGCAAGGCCAATGCCGAGCTGGTGCGTTGGCTGGCCAGCTATCTGGGCTTGCCGCGCAAGTCGGTGGTGCTGCTGAGCGGCGAGCGCAACCGGCACAAGATCGTGGCCATTGCCGGGCTGGATGCGGCTAGTGCGCTGGCACGCTTACTGCCGGATGCCTAGTGCAGGCGGCGATCGTTGGGTGTGCTGCGGTCTACGTGCTCGTACTCGCCTTCGATAATGTCACCGTTGGCCGCATTATCCGGCCCCGGCTGCTGAGCGCCGGGTTGGCGGAAGGCCTGGCTCATGTCGATGTCAGCCAGTTTCGGGCCTTTCCACGGCAGCATCAGCAGCAGTGCCAGTACATCGCTTACCAGGCCGGGAATGGCCAGCAACAGGCCTGCCAGCATCACGCGCAGCGGCCACAGTAGCGAAAACAGCGACACCTTGCCCTCGCGCAGCGTACCGGCTAGCGTGAGCAGCCCGCCCAGCTTGCTGTTGCGCATCAGGGCGCTACCCAGCAGGAAGGTGACTATGACCCAGGCTAGCGTCCAGCCGCCGCCGATGTGGTCGGCCAGGCTGAACAGCGAGTACATTTCCAGAAACGGGTACAACAGTAAAAGTATCAGTAATCCACGCATGAAACGGATATCCGCATGAAGGTGTTAATCGTAGTGTGCAATGTGCCGGGCGAGGCGCTGGCACAGCAAATGGCGGCGGTGCTGGTGGGCGAGGGCTTGGCCGCGTGTGTCAATATCCTGCCGGCCTGCCAGTCGGTCTATCGCTGGGAGGGGCGTATTGAAACCGCCAGTGAAATCCCGTTGCTGATCAAGACCACTGCTAGCCAATATGAGGGGCTACAGGCCAGAATCCAAGCACTCCACCCCTATGATGTACCAGAAATTGTGGCCGTGGCAGCAGAATGCGGTTTGCCGGCCTATCTGGGCTGGGTGCAGGCTAGTGTTGCAGGGGCATGATTTCGGCATTCCTGGTGGATAAAGGTTCCGGATTCTGCGGTTTTCAGGCTTTTTTACGGAAACTGCTTGACGTGCAGGGCTTCGATAGGTATAGTCGCTTTCTCTCAAGGACGGGTCGTTAGCTCAGCTGGTAGAGCAGCGGACTTTTAATCCGTTGGTCGCAGGTTCGAATCCCGCACGGCCTACCACTCCGAGAGAAAATGTATGATGGGTCGTTAGCTCAGCTGGTAGAGCAGCGGACTTTTAATCCGTTGGTCGCAGGTTCGAATCCCGCACGGCCTACCATCATACCGCCACACGGCGGGTCGTTAGCTCAGCTGGTAGAGCAGCGGACTTTTAATCCGTTGGTCGCAGGTTCGAATCCCGCACGGCCTACCAAGAAATTCAGAAAAGCCCAGTCTTCGGACTGGGCTTTTTGCGTTTTCGGCCGCGGCCCTTAGCCAAGGTTGGCCGCAGGCGCAGGTCTTGGCGCGTGTTCAAGGTCTCTCGCGGTTATTGTCGCTAACAGACCTTGAGCAGGCGCTCAGGCGTAGTCGTACTGACCGCCTGCCAGCAGGGCTTCCTGGTAGGCCGGGCGGGCGTGGATGCGCTGCAGAAATGCCTGGATATGCGGCAATGTCTTGCACAGGGGCACGCGGCTGTTGGCGGCCTCCAGCACAAAGCTCATCTGGACATCGGCGGCGCTGAAGCTGTCGCCGGCAAACCAGCCACTGCCGGCCAGATGGTTGTCGATATAGCGCAGGTGCATGTCCAGCTGCGGGTCGATATAGCCTTTGCGCACGCCTTTTTCGATCATGCGGGCCAGCGGGCGCAACAGTGCCGGCATCGGTGGCTTGCTGATGCGGCTGAAGACCAGGCTCATCAGCAGCGGTGGCATGGCCGAGCCTTCGGCATAGTGCAGCCAGTAGGTGTAGTCGCGAGCGGCCTGGCTGCCGGCCGCCGGCTTCAGGCTGTGTGTCTTGTCGTAGGTGTCTACCAGGTATTCCACGATAGCGCCGGACTCGGCCACCACGATGTCGCCATCGCTGACCACGGGCGATTTGCCCAGCGGGTGAATCGCCTTCAGTGCGGCGGGGGCCAGCAGGGTGCCCGGGTCGCGCTGGTAGGTGGTGATGTGGTAGGGCAGGGCCAGTTCTTCCATCAGCCACAGGATGCGCTGCGAGCGCGAGTTGTTCAGGTGGTGCAGGGTGAGCATGGTAGTCCTCGTGGTGGGTGGCCGTGGCTACAGTAGCTGCGCCAGCTCGGTTTCGTTATACACCGTTATGCCATGTTGTTGCAGCAAGGCGGCGCAGACGCCTGCACCTGTTTGCAGCTGGCCATCAAACTGGCCGCTGTAGATGTGCCGGTTGCCGCAGGACGGGCTGTTGGCTTTCAGTACGGCCGCGGTACAGCCGTGGTGTTGTGCCAGCGCCAGGGCCAGCCGGGCGCCGCGGACAAAAGCCGCGCTGACGTCGTCGCCGCTGGCGGTGCGTACCGTTGCCTGGCCTGTCAGCACGTGGCTGCCGTGGCCACCGTGTATTTCGGCTGCCGGCCGCGGGGTGGGCAGGCCACCGGCGCATTCCGGGCAGAAGGGTAGCAGGGTGTAGCGTGCGGCCAACTGTTGTTGCCAGTCGGCGTGCATGCCTTTACTGGCGCCGTCGTAGCGTACTGGCTCGCCTAGCAGGCAGGCACTGATCAATAGGGCAGGTTTAGTCATGTGGGTGCATCGCTTGCAGCAAGCGGGCCAGGGTCGCCACGCCGTGCCGGATTTCATGATCGTTGACGCCAGCATAGCCCAGTACCAGCCCTTTTTGCGGGGCTAGGCCCAGATAGTTGCGTGCCAGCGGGCGCAGTACCACGCCCTGTGCAGCCGCAGCATGGCTCAAGGCTTGCTCGTTTGCCTGCATCGGCAGGTGTGCCAGCAGATGCAGGCCGGCCTTGCCGCTGGATAGGGGTAGCCAGTGTGCAGGCGAGCTTGCCAGCGCGCTGCGCAGGGTCTGCTGGCGTGTCTGGTACAGCTCACGCATGCGCCTTACGTGGCGGGCAAAGTGGCCTTGCAGCAGGAAGTCTGCCAGTGCGGCCTGCGTGACATAAGGGGGCTCGCGGTACAGGCGGGCATGCGCACGCCGGAAGGCGTCAATCAGCCCGTCCGGTACCACCATATAGGCAATGCGCAGGCCGGGGTACATCACTTTGCTCATGGTGCCGATGTAGATCACGCGCTCGTCCTGCGCAAGGCCTTGCAGTGCCGGTAAGGGCTGCGAGCTGTAGCGGAATTCGCTGTCGTAGTCGTCTTCCAGAATCCACGCGCCGCAGCGTGCGGCGTGCGCCAGCAGGGCCAGCCGGCGCGGCAGGCTCATCACCACGCCCAAAGGGTACTGGTGCGACGGGGTGGTGTAGATCAGCCGTGGCGGGCGGGTGTCTTGCACGCTGTCCGGGTTCAGGCCTTCCTCGTCTACTGCGGCGGCTACCAGGTCCATGCCTGCGGCCTGCAAGGAAGCATGGGCCCCGGCATAGCCGGGTTCTTCTACCCAGGCCACCTCGCCCTGATTGGCCAGCAGCCGTGCGCTTAGTTCCATGCCGATTTGCGCACCGCTGATGATGAGGATCTGTTCCGGGGTGCAGCGCACGCCGCGCGATAGCACCAGGTATTCCGCCAATGCCTCCCGCAGTGCAGGCAGGCCACCGTCAACGGTATAACCCAGCTTGGGCCACGGTGTACTGCGCTGGTGGCGGGATAGCAGGTTTTGCCAGACGTGGTGGGGGAACTGGCGTATTTCCGGCATGCCGGGGGCAAAGGCACCACTTAGCCCGTCGGGTATGACGGCCGTACTCGTCAGTGTTTGCCCACGCCGTGATAAGCCTAGTGGCTGCGCCCTGACAGGTGCCGGTACCGGTTTGCGCAGGAATACCGGCACCACAAAGCTGCCGGCGCCCTGGCGGGTTTCCAGATACCCCTCTGCCTGTAGTTGCTCGTAAGCCTGTATCACCGTGTTGCGGCCAAGTTGCAGCTGCCGTGCCAGCTCCCGGCTGGCCGGTAGCCGTGCCGTGCCGTGCTCGCCATGCGACGCTTCCGTAAAACGCGCGGCCACGATCGCTTCACGAATCAGGCGGGTCAGCTGTTTGGCCAGGCCTTCTTCGCTGTGCCGCTCTAGCCGGGCCATGAGAAAGTCTACAATCCAGGTGGGCAATATTGGCTCCTTCATGCTGTGGGCTATTGGTTCTTTTATGGGGCCGCTATTGTTTTAACATAGCTTGCAAGTCTCACCAAGGTGGAGAAGCCAATGAGCCGACATGGCGCAACGCTGCATTGGCAGCGTGGTACGGCAGCATTTGTGGATAACGCGTATAGCCGGCTGCACGAAATACATTTTGATGGCGGCCTGGTGCTGCGTGCGTCGTCATCACCCCACGTGGTGAAAGTACCGTATTCCGACCCCACGGCCGCAGACCCGGAAGAAATGTTTGTGGCCGCCCTGGCCAGCTGCCACATGCTGTGGTTCTTGTCCCTGGCGGCCACGGCAGGCTGGGTGGTGGACAGCTATCAGGATGCGGCCGTGGGTACCATGGCGGTGGGAGAGCAGGGCCGCGCGTGGGTGAGTCAGGTCACGCTGCACCCTGCTGTACAGTTCTGCGGGCCGTCGCCTTCCTTGGCCGAGCTGCAGGCGCTGCACCATGAGGCGCATGCGCAATGTTTTATCGCCAACTCCGTGCGTACCGACGTACGCTGTGAACCAGTTTTGTCCTAGACCCGAGAGCACATCATGTCATTTGCAGACCAACAACAAGCACAACTGGCGTTCTATCGTGCCAAGCTGGCATTCGAGATCGATAGCTGGGACGTGGCCGAGCAGCTCAAGCAGGGCGCAGCCTTGCAGCTGGTGGATGGCCGCTCCGCCGCCGCGTACGCGCAGGAAACCCTGCCGGGTGCCATCAACTTGCCGCACCGTACCATTAGCGCAGAGACCACCGCACAGCTGCCGCGTGATGTCCTGTTGGTGACCTTCTGTGACGGCATCGGCTGTAATGCCTCCACTAAAACCGCGCTGAAGCTGGCCGAGCTGGGCTTTACCGTCAAAGAACTGCAAGGCGGCATTGACTGGTGGAAGCGCGATGGCTACCCCACCGTGCAAGGTGGTGCCAGCTGCGGCGTGACACCGTCGGACGACTGCGGCTGCGGGGGCTGAGCATGCAATACGATGCTTTTGGCCAGCCGCTGGGTGCGGCGGTGCCCGCCTGGGCCGGTGCGACCCCGCCGTACCACCTTACCCTGAGTGGCCGCTGCTGCCGTGTTGAGCCCTTCAGCCGGGCACTGCATGGCGACAGCTTGCGCGCTGCGCTGGCGCTGGACCAAGATGGCCGCGACTGGGCCTACCTGATGCCGCGCCCGCAAAGCGATGCCGACTGGGAAGCTTGGTTTGCCATGATGGAAAGCAGCAGCGACCCGCTATTTTTTGCCATCGTCGATATGGCCAGCGGCGATGCCATCGGCAGCTGCAGCTATCTGCGCATCGATGCGGCCAACGGTGTCATCGAAATCGGCTGGCTGCGTTTTTCACCGCGTCTGCAGCGTACCGTGGCGGCCACCGAAGCCATGTACCTGCTGATGAGGCAGGCTTTCGACTGGGGCTATCGCCGCTACGAATGGAAATGCAACAGCCTGAACGCGCCATCCATGCGCGCGGCTGCGCGGCTGGGCTTTACCTACGAGGGCACCTTCCGCCAGGCGCGGGTGAACTGGGGGGTGAACCGCGACACCGCCTGGTTCAGCCTGCTGGACAGCGAATGGCCAGCCAACCGTGCGGCGCTGGAAGCCTGGCTGGATACGGCCAACTTTGACGCTGCCGGGCAGCAAATCCACAGCCTGGACCAATGCCGCCAGCAGCAGGCCGCCGCTACCCTGCCCGAGGGCATTCGTGCCGCCACGCTGGCCGACCTGCCACAGTTGGCCGCACTGTTTGACGCGTACCGCCGCTTTTACGGCAAGCAGGGTGATGCGCACACCTCGTACGATTTCATTCGCCAGCGCCTGATCCACGCAGACAGCCATGTACTGGTGTATCAGCAGCAAGGCCAGTTGCAAGGTTTTACCCAGCTGTTGCCACAGTTCAGCTCGGTACTGGCGGCTCCGGTGTGGTTGCTCAATGATTTGTACGTGGCCGACGCGGCACGCCAGCGCGGGGTGGGGCAAGCGCTGCTGCAGGCCGCTGCCGCATTGGCGCGCCAGCATGGTGTACAGCGGCTGGACCTGGTGACGGCAGTGGATAACCATACGGCGCAAGCCTTGTATGCCGGGCAGGGCTGGCAGCGCGACGAGCGTTTCTATCGCTATCAGCTGACATTGGGATGATTAATTTCACGGTGCGGCCAACGTCGGGGTAAAATCGCTGGTTTTACAAGGCAGTAACGACGTTAGCCGCATGAAATCCCACCCGCGCAATGCCCGCATCAAGGGCGATCCTTTTATTCCCAGCCGTTTTATCTTTGGCGATGCCGTCGAAGAGAAAGGCCTGGAGCCCTACGAGTATGTGATTCATACCGTGGCCCCGGCGTTTGTCTGCCGCCTGGTTGGCATGGATCAGACCCCGTTTGACAGCCGTGAGCAGGAAGGCTTTCAAAGCGATGTATTGTTTGATACGGCCAACAACCTGACGCACTACGTCACCAACTCGGGCTTCCGCCTGTTCGATTTCAATTTCTGGGGCGAGCTGCCCACCGCCGTCCAGCTGAAAAAAGTCTGCGACGAAGCCATGCAGGAATACCAGCGCCTGCAAAAAGCCTATATCGAGCGCGAGGTCGCGCCCAAAGAGCGCGACTTCCGTCTGGTACCCACCGAGCCGCTACCGCCGGCAGAGCGCCAGCAGCGCATCAAAGAGCTGGTGAGCACGGCCATGGAAGCCGACAGCAACCCGATGAAGCGCATGCAGCTGCCCATGCTGGTACAGCAGGCCCTGACCGGTGGCGATCAGGCCGTGTTTACCGAAGCCCAGCTCGCCCTGCAAGAGCACACCGCTGCCCGTGAGCAGCTGCTGGCCCTGGCGCGCGACAGCATTGCCTTCCCCGAAGTAATGCGCCCGGACGGCAGCGTGGTGTCTTACGAGTTATGGGCGCTGCCCATGATTTTTTCCCGAGCACAGGGTGGTTTCTGGTGGCATTTCCCGCTGCTGGAACGTGTGGAGCCGGCGCTGGTAGATGCGCTGGGCCTGCCGGAAGACACCGTGCTGTGGCTGTCGCCGACCATTTTCAATACCGACATGCTGATCGAGCGCAGCTGCCAGTCGCTGGTTCACCTGGCCGCCATCATGGACGCTGGTTGCGATATGGCACAGCAAGACGTGGACGCGGCGCGTGCCACCTTCGACGCGGCCAGCCAGACGGTCAACCCGCAGCTATCGTTGTGCTGGCTGCCTTTTATCGTGGAAAGCGGCAAGCTGGATATCGACCGCGTACGCCAGCACGCCCGCAAGGCGCTGGATGCCGCCATGCCGCTGGTACAGCAGGCCATTGCGGCCGAAATGAAATACGGCGAGGCCGAGCTGTTTGCCCCTCTGCCATGGTGGGACGCACTGGGGGCCGGGGTGTATGCGTTTAACCGCAAGCGTCTGGGCCTGCATATGGCGTTGGTGCAAAGCAAGACAGACAAGCTGGACAATATCGAAGCCGTGGCCGAGTTCCTGCCAGAGCAGCAGGCCTATGATGTGCAGCTGTTAGAACGGGACAGTGGTGCGCTGCTGAACCGCGTGCAATGGCTACTGGTACCCGACCTGGGCCCTAGCCGGGTACAGGCCTGGGTGGACTTGTCCGAGTGCTTGCGCCAAGCGGGTATCGCCCTGCGCGAGCAGCAAGCCAAGTACCACTAAGCCCCTTGCACCGCTAGCGTAGTGGGCCGCCGGTGCCGGGATAAGGCGTACCGACGGCGTACGACATGGTGGGCTTTCATATATTCTTTTATAGAAATAATGCTATCAAGGCAAAATAATTGTTCAATTAATGATAATTGCATTTAGGAGCTGTGTTTGCCTGGCTGGCTTGGTTTGAAATCCTTGCGCACGCGACTCGCGCTGTTTTGCTCGCTACTCATGGTGGTGGTGGTGCTGTTTACCAGCTCGCTCAGCTACCTGGAGGGCAAGGCACGCGTGCGCAGCATGCAGCTGCAGCACCTGGAAGACGTCGTCACCCGCCTGAGCGACGACATCGACGACCGTGTCCGTACACGCCATGTCTTGCTGGAGCAAGCCGCGGCCAGCCTGCAGCTCAGTCGCAGCAACATCAGCCAGCACGCCCCTGAAATACTGCATGGTTTTCGCTACCTGAAGGGCAGTTTCAGCAGCATCATGCTGTTCGATGCCGAGGGTAATGTGGTGGCCGACTACCCCGAGCTGCCAGGGCGGCGTGGGACCAGCGTGCTGGACCGTGCCTACTTTGCCCAGACACGTGACACCTTGCGCTCGCAGGTGTCCGAGCCGGTGCGTGTGGCGGGCGATATCAAACGCAGCCTGATCATCTTTACCTCACCCATTCTGGACGAACACGGCCAGTTTGCCGGCGTGCTGGGTGGCAGCCTGGAACTGTTTGCCCCCGAGTTGTTTGGCGACCTGCGCTCCATTGCCATTGGCGGTACCGGCTATATCAGCATTCACACCCGCGCCAGCCGCCTCACCATTTTCCACCCTGACCGCAGCCGCATCATGCAAGCCAGCCCGGATATCAGCCGTGACCCGGTGTTTGCCAAGGCCTTGCAAGGCTGGGACGGTAGCAGCGAGAGCCTGGCGGCCAACGGGGAGCCTGCGCTGGTGGTATACCGCAACATGAAAAACGTGAATTGGGTGGTCGGCGGCGTCTTCCCCCTGCGCGAAGCCTATGAGCCCATCAGCGTGATGGCACGTAACCATGTGCTGATCGTACTGCTGGCTACCCTGCTGGCTTTTCCCTTGGGCTGGTGGGGTGTGCACCGCCTGCTGGGCCCGCTGCAGGCGCTACGCAGCAAGGTGCAGGCCATGGCATTCGGGGCCCGGGATAGCGTGCAGATACAAGGCAGCCACGAGCTGGAAATGCTGGCGCAAACCGTGGCCGATGTCTTTGGCGAGCGCGAGCGTATCGGCCTGGAGCTGGCCGCGCGCGAGGCATTTTTCCGCGCCTTGAACGAGTCGTCGCCATTGGGCATTTTTGTCACCGATGCCGACGGTTTGCTGGTGTATTGCAATCACGCCACCCTGAGCCTGGGCGGGCTGAACCAGCGGGAGGAAGACTGGCTGGGCCGCCATTGGCTGGACGCAGTGCACCCGGCCCAGCGCGACACTATCGAGCCAGAATGGCAGGCGCTACGCCACGGCGATGTGCCGGGCTTTTACCAGCTATGCCACCTTACCGGTGCCCGTGGTGCCCAGGTCAAGGTAGAGCTGCGCTTTACCCGGCTGCAGCAGGGCAGCATCTTGCGTTTTCTGGGCGTGGTGCACGACGTGAGTGACCGGGAAGAGGCGCTGCTGTCCATGACCGCCGAACGCGAACGCGGCATGGCTATCCTGACGTCCATTGCCGACGCGGTGGTGCTGACCAACCAGCTGGACGAGGTCTGCTACATCAACCCGCCAGCCCAGCGCCTGCTGGGCCTGAATGCCGAGGAAGCCCAGGGGCGCTCGCTGGCGCTGTTTGTGTCCCTGGCCTATCCGGACAGTGGCCAGGCGGTATCGCTGGCGACACTGGCCGATACCCGCATGGCAGTGCCGGTAGAGCTGGACTTGCTCTCGCGCGACATGCGGCTGCAGCCGGTGGTGCTGACCCTGTCCGTGGTGCAGGCAGCCGGCAGCATGCATGGCTACAAGATCTGCGTGTTGCACGATGACAGCGAGCGCCGCCGCCGTGAGCGCAAGCACCGTTGGGAAGCCACGCACGACCCGCTCACCAACTTGCTGAACCGCCGTGGTTTCCTGGGGGCGCTCACCAGCTTGCTGGATAATGGCGAGGCGATGGCGCAAAGTAATGTGGTGGTCATGATGGACCTGGACCACTTCAAGCAGGTCAACGACAGCGGTGGCCACCAGGCCGGCGACCAGATCCTGCAGGATATTGCCGCCATCCTGCAAAAACGCCTGCGAAATACCGATATCATCGCCCGCCTGGGCGGTGACGAGTTTGCCCTGGTTCTCTACAACTGCACCCGCGATACCGCGCAGGGCATTATGGAAGCCGTGCGCGGCGATATTGCCCGCCTGCGCCCGCAGAGCAACCCCGAAGTCTGTCGTGTCACGGCCAGTATCGGCCTGACGCAAATCCAGCCGCACGATTCGCGCCCACACGATATCCTGCAGCGCGCCGACCTGCGTTGCTATCAGGCCAAAGAGCAAGGGCGTAACCGCGTGGTAGCGGCGGCGGAGTAGCAGCCTGCTGCCGCGTACACCGCGGATGGCACACACTGCGCGCACATGAAAAAGCCGGCCCCTTGGGGCCGGCTTTGTTGCAAGCAGCGCAGGCTTACTTGTCGATACCACCCAGCAGCACGTACTTGATCTCCAGGTAGTCTTCAATGCCGTACTTGGAGCCTTCGCGGCCCAGGCCGGACTGCTTCACGCCACCAAACGGTGCGGCTTCGTTGGACAGGATGCCGCTGTTCACCGCCACCATGCCGTACTCCAGGCCCTCGGACACGCGGAAGATGCGGCCGATATCGCGGGCGTAGAAGTAGGACGCCAGGCCGAACTCGGTATCGTTGGCCATCTGGATGGCTTCTTCTTCGCTGTGGAAGCGGAAGATCGGGGCCAGCGGGCCAAAGGTTTCTTCCTTGGCCACTTTCATCGCCGGGGTCACGCCGGTGATCACGGTCGGTTCAAAGAAGCTGTGGCCCAGCGCGTGGCGCTTGCCGCCGGTGACCAGCTGGCCGCCTTTGGCCAGCGCGTCGGCGATGTGCTCTTCCACCTTGGCTACCGCGTTCTGGTCGATCATCGGGCCTTGGGTCACGCCGGCTTCCAGGCCGTTGCCTACCTTCAGCTTGGCCACGGCAGCGGCAAACTTGTCAGCGAAGGCATCGTACACGCCATCTTGTACCAGTAGGCGGTTGGCGCACACGCAGGTCTGGCCGGCGTTGCGGTATTTGGAAATGATGGCGCCTTCCACGGCAGCGTCCAGGTCGGCGTCGTCAAACACGATGAACGGTGCGTTGCCGCCCAGCTCCATCGATACTTTTTTCACCGTCTCAGCGCATTGGCTGATCAGCTTGCGGCCAACCTCGGTCGAACCGGTGAAGGAGAATTTCTTCACGGTATCGCTACCGGTCAGTACGCCGCCGATTTCGGTGGAGCCACCGGTCAGCACCGAGAACACGCCAGCCGGAATGCCGGCACGCTCGGCCAGTACCGCAATGGCCAGCGCCGACAGCGGGGTCTGGCTGGCAGGGCGTACCACCATCGGGCAGCCTGCGGCCAGTGCCGGGGCGGCTTTGCGGGTGATCATGGCATTGGGGAAGTTCCACGGCGTGATGGCCGCGGTAACGCCGATCGGCTCTTTGGTCACCAGAATGCGCTTGTCAAAGCCGGTGGACGGAATGGTATCGCCGTAAATGCGCTTGGCTTCTTCGGCATACCACTCGATGTAGCTGGCGCCGTAGGCGATTTCGCCTTTGGCCTCTGCCAGCGGTTTGCCTTGCTCGCTAGTGAGGATGACGCCCAGGTCGTCCTGGTTCGCCATCATCAGGTCGAACCATTTGCGCAGGATGCCCGCGCGCTCTTTGGCGGATTTTTTCTTCCAGGTCTTGAACGCTTCGGCAGCGCCCGCAACCGCACGCTCGGCTTCGGCGCGGCCCATCTTCGGTACGTGGGCGATCACTTCGCCGGTAGCCGGGTTGGTCACGGCGATGGTTTCGCCATTGTCAGCATCCAGCCACTGGCCGTTGATGTAGCACTGCTGGCGCAGCAGCGTCGGGTCTTTCAGGTTCAGCATGGGGGTGTCCTTTTGGCGATGCGGCCAACGTTGCCAGGGGCAAGGTTGGCCGCAGGGTCAGGCTAGTTCAGTATCAGGCCTTGATGGCAGCAACCAGTTTTTGCAGCGCTTCTTCGAAGATTTCGTCTTCGATGGTGAGCGGGAACAGGAAACGTACCACGTTGCCGTATACGCCGCAGATCAGCAGGATCAGGCCGGACTCCAGCGCCTTGGTCTGCACTTTCTTGGCGAAATCGGCGTCAGCGTCGTGGCTGCCTGCCTTGTTGAATTCCACGGCAATCATGGCACCCGGGCCGCGTACGTCGGCAATCTGCGGTACCTCGGCTTTCAAGCCGTGCAGGGTTTCTTTCAGCTGGGCGCCCAGCTTATTGGCGCGCTCCAGTAGTTTTTCTTCCTGGATGGCGGTGATGACTGCTTTGGCGGCGGCCAGGGCCAGCGGGCTGCCGGCGTAGGTACCACCCAGGCCACCAGGGGCGGGGGCGTCCATCACGCTGGCGCGGCCAACGACTGCCGAGATCGGGAAGCCACCGGCCATGGATTTGGCCATGGTCAGCAGGTCCGGCGCCACGTCGTAGTGTTCCATGGCAAAGAATTTGCCGGTACGGGCAAAACCGGCTTGTACTTCGTCGGCAATCATCAGGATGCCGTGTGCATCACACAGGGTGCGCAGGGCGCGTACCCATTCGGCTGGCGCCTGGTAGAAGCCACCTTCGCCTTGTACCGGTTCAAAGATGATGGCGGCTACGCGGCTGGCTTCGATATCGTACTTGAACAGCTTTTCGATGCTGGCGATGGACTCTTCGATGGACACGCCGTGCAGCGGGTTCGGGAACAGTGCGTGGTATACGTCGGACGGGAAGGGGCCGAAACCGATTTTGTACGGGGCCACTTTGCCGGTCAGGGCCATGCCCATCAGGGTACGGCCGTGGAAACCACCACCAAAGGCGATGATGCCTGGGCGGCCGGTGGCGGCGCGGGCGATTTTCACGGCATTTTCTACGGCTTCGGCACCGGTGGTGTAGAAGGCGGTTTTGTTATCGCCCGGAATCGGTGCCAGCTTGTTCAGCTGTTCGGCTACGTCGATATACAGCTCGTACGGTACGACCTGGTAGCAGGTATGGCTGAATTTGTTCAGCTGCTCGGCCACGGCGGCTTGCACTTTGTCGTGCAGGTGGCCGGTGTTCAGTACGCCGATACCACCGGCAAAGTCGATGTAGCGTTTGCCTTCGGTGTCCCAGATTTCGGCGTTTTTGGCACTCTCGGCAAAGAAGGAACACATTACGCCCACACCGCGTGGGGTGGCATTGGCTTTACGCTGCATCAGTTCTTGCGGGTTCATGAATCTCTCCTAGATAGACAACCGGGCTGGCCTGGTTTGCCGCGACACGGGCAAAGCGCATCGTTGGCCATTGTTTGAAAGCATTCTAGCGTCGTGTTTAGTAAAAAGTCACGGGTGATTGATTATTTAAACACTGTGCTTGGCCGCAGTGTGGTGATTCGGCACGCCAATAAAAATGCGGCCAACCTGGGGGCAGGTTGGCCGCATGGCGGCAGGGCACGGGCAATGGCGGTCTAGAAGAAGCGGTTGACCTCGGCCACGGCTTTGTCGTCCAGCTCGCCGGCAGCTTGCGCCAGCGACAGGCGGGCGTACAGGTAGTTGTAGCGCGCCTCGGCCAGTGCGCGCACGGCGTCCTGGTAGTCCCGCTCGGCGTTGAGCAGGTCCAGGTTGGTGCGTACGCCAACGTCTTTACCCAGCTTGGTGGAATCCAGCTTGCTTTTGGCCGAGACCAGCAGCTGTTCCTGCGCTTTCACCAGCGCGGCGCCGTTGCTGACGCCCAGCCAGGCGCGGCGAACGTCCAGGCGTACCTTGCGGCGGGCGGCCTCGACATCTTCACGCGCTTTGTCCAGGTTGGCCGCGGCCTCGGTCACTTGCGAGTTGATCGCGCCACCGGCGTACAGCGGCAGGCTCAGGTTCAGGCCCAGCGTATTGCCGCGGGTACGCTGCTGGCCGCTGGCCTTGCTGCTGGCGCTGGTGCTGTAGTTGTCGCTCAGGCCGGCGCTGAGGTTCACCGTGGGCAGGTGTTTGCCGCGCGCTTCTTCCAGGCTGCGCTCGGCCAGCAGCTGTTGCTGCAAGGCGGATTTCAGCGCCAGGCTGCCCGCTTCGGCACGCTGGATCCAGGCATTGAGCTCACCACTGTCCTGGGTGGCCAGGCCTTGCTGCTGGCGCAGGCGGTTGATGCTTTCAGCCGGCAGGCCGGTCAGGTTGGCCAGCGTGTTGCGCTTGATTTCCAGGTCGCTCATGGCGGCAATTTCACGCGCCTGGGCGGCGTCGTAGCCGGCCTGGGCTTCGTGGGTGTCGGTGATGGTGGCGGTACCGACTTCAAACGATTTTTTGGCTTGCGCCAGCTGGCGGTCGTAGGCCTTTTTGGTGGCTTGGGTCACGTTCAGCACGTCTTCGGCCAGCAGCACGTCAAAGTAGGCGCGCGCGACATCGGCAATCAGTTGCTGGCTGCTGGCGTCGAATTGCACGCCGGACAGCTCGCTGGCGATCAGGCCTTTCTTGTAGGCGCTGTAGCTGCCGATATCGAACAGTGGCTGGGTGAGCTGTACGCCCACGCTGCGGGTGTTGTACGGGTCGGCGTCCGGCTTCATGGCGTCGGTACGTGTAATGCTGGCAGACAGGCCGACGCTAGGCAGCAGCTGGGCGCGGCCCTGCACGGCTTTTTCCTGGCCGGCCTGCAGGGTGGCGCGTGCACCGGCGTAGCCTGCGTCGTAGCTGCGTGCGGCCTGTACGGCAGCACTCAGGTCGAAGGCCTGGGCGCTGCTGGCGGCCCCCAGGGCGAGCAGGGCGGTAATGATCAGCGGATGGCGTGTGTTCATCGCTTGTTCCATAAAAAAGTAAACTGTTCTGCAGCTACCACCATAACGGAATATGGCGCGGTTTTCAGCAGGAAAATGATTAATGTGTTTGTGGCCGGCGCACCTTGAACCATGCCGAGTACAGCGCCGGCAGGAAAAACAGCGTGAGCAGGGTCGCCACCAGCAAACCGCCCATGATGGCCACGGCCATCGGGCCCCAGAACGTGCTGCGCGTCAGCGGTACCATGGCCAGGATGGCTGCCAGCGCGGTAAGCATGATGGGGCGGAAGCGGCGAATGGTAGAGCCCACGACGGCTTCGAAACGGTCTATGCCTTCACTGATGTCGGTTTCGATCTGGTCGACCAGGATCACCGAGTTACGCATGATCATCCCCGCCAGCGCGATCACCCCCAGCATGGCCACGAAACCGAACGGTGCGCTGAACAGAATCAGCGTCAGCGTGACGCCAATCATGCCCAGTGGTGCGGTCAGCACTACCAGCAGGCTGCGCTGGAAGCTCTTGAGCTGCAGCATCAGCAGGGTAAACACAATCACCAGCATCAGTGGTTGTACCTTGGCGATGGCGGCTTGCGAGTTCTTGCTGGATTCCAGCGACCCGCCCAGCTCGATGTGGTAGCCCAGCGGCAGGGTTTTTTCCAGTGCCTGCATTTTCGGCCAGAGCGCGTTGGAAATATCGGCGGCTTGCACCCCGTCGGCGGCATCGGCGCGTACCGACACGGTAGGCAGGCGGTTACGGTGCCAGATGATGCTTTCTTCGGGTGCGTAGGCAATGCTGGCCAACTGGGAGACCGGTACATAGCGGCCGCTGGCGGTTTGCACCATCAGGCTGCCCAGCTGCTCGATCTGCTGGCGTTCGCTGCCCTCCAGGCGGGCGCTCACCGCAATGGCCTTGTCGCCTTCACGCCATTCGGTCACGGTGCTGCCGGTCAGCATCATCTGCAGCTGGCGGCTCAGGCTCTGGCTGGACATGCCCAGTGTGCGGGCTTTGTCCTGGTCGATTTCCACGCGCAGCGAGCGGGCCTGTTCGCCCCAGTCGTTGTTCACCTGGCGGGCACCCGGGTGGCTACGTACCAGTGTTTCTACCTGTTTGGCGATGTCGCGCACCTTGTTGTGATCTTCACCCATCACGCGGAACTGGACGGCGTAGCCTACCGGCGGGCCGTTTTCCAGCCGCGTCACACGGCCGCGTACCAGCGGGAAGTCGGTGTCGAACAGTTTTTCCAGTTTGTGTTTCACCTGTTCGCGCACTTTTTCGTCGCGTGTCATCACCATCAGCTGGGCATAGTTCAGGTGCTGCTGCTGTTGATCCAGCGGCAGATAGAAGCGCGGGCTGCCCCCGCCAACGTAGCTGGTGACGCTGACGATGTTGGCGTCACCCTTGAGCTGGCTTTCCAGCTTTTTGACTTCGCGCTCGGTGGCTTCGTAGCTGGCGCTTTGCGGCAGCCACATGTCCACCATCAGCTCGGGCCGGTTGGAAGAAGGGAAGAACTGTTGGGCTACGAACAGCTTGAAGGCCACCATGGACAGCACGAAAGCAGCCAGGGTCAGGGCAATCACGGTTTTGCGGTGGTCCAGGCACCATTCCACCGCGCGGCGGAAGCGCACGTAGAACGGCTTCTGGTACACGTCGGCGTGGCCGTGGTTAGCCATGGTTTCCGGCAGCAGGCGGTAGCCCAGGTAAGGGGTAAAGATCACTGCCACGATCCACGACAGGATCAAGGCAATGCTCACTACCGAGAACAGGCTGAACACGTATTCGCCAGCGTTGGATTTGGCGATCCCCACCGGCAGGAAGGTGGCGGCGGTAATCAGCGTGCCGGTCAGCATCGGGAAGGCGGTGCTGGTGTAGGCATAGGTCGCCGCCTGGAATTTGTTCCAGCCTTGCTCCAGCTTCATGGCCATCATTTCTACCGCGATGATGGCATCGTCCACCAGCAGGCCCAGCGCGATGATCAGTGAGCCCAGCGAGATGCGCTGCAGGTCCATGCCCAGGAAGTACATGGCCAGGAAGGTCATGGCCAGCACCAGCGGAATGGACAGCGCCACCACGATACCGGTCCGCACACCCAGGCTAAAGAAGCTGACGGCCAGCACGATGATCACGGCTTCGATCAGCGAACGCATGAATTCGTTGACGGCGGTTTTCACGACTTTCGGCTGGTCTGATACGGCGTGTACTTCTACCCCTACCGGCAGCTTGGTTTTGACCTCGTCCATCAGCAGCTGCAGGTTGTTACCCAGCTTCAGCACATCGCCGCCTTTTTTCATGCTGATGGCCAGGCCCACGGCCGGTTTGCCGTCAAAGCGCATGCCGAAGCTGGGCGGGTTGACGAACTCGCGGCTCACCTTGGCAATATCGCCCAGGCGGAAGGTCTTGCCACCAGCGCTGATGGGGGTGGCGGCAATGGCGTCTACCGAGTTGTAGCTGCCGCTGACGCGTACCCAGATGCGGTCGCTGGCGGTGTCGTAGTTGCCGGCCGGGGTTACGCTGTTCTGGCTGGCCAGGGCGTTCCAGATGATATTGCTGTCCACCTGCAGGGCAGCCAGCTTGGCGGTATTGAGCGTCACGTAAATACGCTCTTCTTGTTCGCCAATAATTTCCACCTTGCCCACATCCGGCACGCGCAGGATTTCCTGGCGCGCCTGCTCTACGTATTTGCGCACGTCTTCGTAGCTGAAACCGTCACCGGTAAACGCATACAGGTTGCCGAAGGTGTCGCCGAACTCGTCGTTAAAGAACGGCCCGCGTATATCCCCAGGCAGGGTGTGCTTGATATCGCCTATTTTCTTGCGTGCGGTGTACCACAGCTGCTGCACCTCTTTGGGTGGCACATCTTCGCGGATAGACAGGATCAGCAGCGCCTCACCGGGTTTGGTGTAGCTTTTGACGTATTCCAGCTCGCCCATTTCCTGCAGCTTCTTTTCGATGCGTGCGGTAACTTGCTGCTCGGTTTCCTGTGCGGTGGCGCCAGGCCACAGCACGCGCACCATCATGGCCTTGAAGGTGAATTCGGGGTCTTCTTTTTGCCCCAGCTGGGTGTAGGCAAACATGCCGGCCAGCATCAGTACCACCATCAGGTAGCGTACTAGCGAGCTGTTGCGTATGGCCCATTCGGACAGGTTCAATGGTTGTTGCTTCATGATCGGTGCCCTTATTTAGCCAGCAGGGTAACGCGTTGGCCGTCGCGCAGCAGGTGTACCCCGGCGGTGACGACTTGTTCACCGCCATTCAGGCCGGCAGTGACATCGATCCCCTGGCTATCCGGCCGGCCTACGGTCACGGCTTTGCGGCCAACCTTGCCGGTTTTCGGGTTGATCACCCACACATACTGCTTGCCCTGTTCGTCCAGAATGGCGCTGAGGGGCAGCCTGATGGTAGCGGTGTGCTGGCCCGGCAGGCTGGCTTCTACTGTGGCGGTCATACCCAGGCGCAGCCCGGCGGGCTCGCTGGCCAGTTTCAGCCGGGCAGCGTAGGTGCGGGTGGCCGGGTCGGCATCGCCGGACAGCTCGCGCAGGGTGGCAGGGATGGCTTGCTGGCCTGCCCACAGGGTCACGCTAAAGCTACTGGCCTGGCGCATCTGTGCCAGGGCGTTTTCGGGTACCTGGATCAAGACTTCGCGCTCGCCTGCGGCGGCGAGGCGTGCCACGATCTGCCCCGCCGCGACCACTTGGCCCGGCTCGATGCTGATCTCGCTGACGCTGCCGTCGCTATCTGCAATCAGGCTGGTGTAGCCGGCCTGGTTGCGGCTGGCAGACAGCGCAGCCTGCGCCTGCTGCACGCTGGCCTGCGCGCTTTGTACGGCAGTGTGCTGTCGCTCGACCTGTGCCGCACTGATGAAGTTTTGTGCCAGCAGCTCGCGGTAGCGCTTCAGGTCGGCTGCTTGTTGCGCCAGGTTGGCCTGTGCTGCGGCCAACTGTGCCTGCTTGGCCTGGCTATCCAGCTGGTAGTCGCTGGCATCCAGTACGGCCAGCACCTGGCCTTTTTTCACGCTATCCCCGCTATTGACGCGTTTTTCTATGACCTTGCCTGCCACCCTAAAGCCCAGCCGGCTTTCCTGGCGGGCACGCACCTCGCCACTGAACAGGTGCACATTGCCATGCTGGCTGACACCGGCAACGGTGTAGCGCACCGGGCGGATTTCTTCTACCGGCTTCACTTCTTCTTTGCAGGCGGTGAGTGCCAGCAGTAGCGCGCCGGCCAGCGCCAGCTTGGGATAGTGCGGTGTCATGTGTATTTGCCTCGTTATCGTATGGATTTATTTATAGGTTCAGTCGGCCGTTTTCAGGCCGTTCAGCATCAGGTCGAGCGAGAGCTCCAGATATTCCAGCGGTGGCAGCGAGCGGTGCTGGCTTTCGGTGAGTACACGGCCAAACGAGCAGCGCCAGGTCATGGTGAGCATCATGGGCGCCACCAGGGTATCCACCACGGCATCCGGGTTGATGCTGCGAAACTCGCCCCGTGCAATGCCGCGGCGCAGCACCTGCAGCAGCATCTGGTGGCTGGGTTCGATGACTTCGGCGTGATAAAAGCGCGCCAATTCGGGGAAATTGGTGGCTTCGGCAAACATCAGCTTGCAGATGCCGCCCAGCGGCGATTCACCTACCTCCAGCCACCAGCGGCGCATCATCAAGCGCAGCAGGTCGGCGCTGCTGCCGTCAAACTGCTGTACCAGCTCGGCAAAGCCTGCCAGGCGGGTGACCAGGTTTTCGCGGATCACCGCCTTGAAGATGTCTTCTTTGTTTTCGAAATACAGATACGGCGTGCCCTTGGTGACACCGGCTGCTTTTGCGATGTCTTCCATCTTGGTGGTCTTGAAGCCCTTTTCCACGAATAGCGCCAATGCCGCGTCCAGAATCTCGGCTGGGCGCACTTCTTTGCGACGGCGCCAACGCGCTACCGGACAACAGGATGCCTTGTCCATGCTTGCCTTCTCTGAAAATTGGTTCATTAATAAGGTGTGCAATGTAGAGCAAGCACTCTGCCAGTTCAATTAATAAATCAATATTCACTAACTGTCATGGTTAGAATGCAACACCTGACAGTTATTGCTGTGCAGCAACCTGTGTCCCTATCTTGCTACTGGAGAATCTGACGTGAGCGTAGCCCCTATCGACAAGGCAGCCATTCTGGCCGAGGCCCTGCCGTACATCCGTTCCTTTAATGGCAAAACCATCGTGATCAAATACGGTGGCAATGCGATGACCGACGACAAGCTGAAAGAAGACTTTGCCAAGGATGTGGTGCTGCTGAAGCTGGTGGGCCTGAACCCGGTGGTGGTGCACGGCGGCGGCCCGCAAATCAACGACTTGCTGAACCGTGTAGGCAAGGAAGGCCAGTTCATCCAGGGCATGCGCGTGACCGACAGCGAAACCATGGACGTGGTTGAGATGGTGCTGGGCGGCCTGGTGAACAAGGAAATCGTGTCGCTGATCAATAAGCACGGCGGCAAGGCAGTGGGCATTACCGGTAAGGATGGCCACTTCATCCGCGCCAGCAAGCTGTTCCTGAAATCCGAATCCGACGAAGACATCGATATTGGCCAGGTAGGCGATATCGAGCACATCGATCCGAGCCTGGTGTCCCTGCTGGATAGCCAGGACTTTATCCCGGTGGTGGCACCGATCGGCGTGGGCAGCGAAGGCGAGGCCTACAACATCAATGCCGACGTGGTGGCCGGCAAGCTGGCCGAAACCCTGAAGGCTGAAAAGCTGGTGCTGATGACCAACACCCCGGGTGTGCTGGACAAGCAAGGCCAGCTGCTTACCGGTCTGACCGCCGCCCGTGTGGACGAGCTGTTTGCCGATGGCACTATCAGCGGCGGCATGCTGCCCAAGATCAGCTCGGCGCTGGACGCAGCCAAGAGCGGCGTGAACTCGGTGCACATTATCGACGGTCGCGTACCGCACGCGCTGCTGCTGGAAATCCTCACCGACGCCGGTGTGGGTACCATGATCAAGGCTGTCTAAGCCTTTGTTGCTACATGAAAAAGGCTGCCTGCGGGCAGCCTTTTTTACATTTGGCAGATGAGCGGAGCGGGCTATAGTACAAGGTGCTGGCGTCATGGGCGCCGCCTTGTTCAACCCGTCCCCGCGTGGAGGTGTCATGCAGACAGTCAGGCAGTTATTGGAAAGAAAATCCGGCGAACTGATTAGCGTCAGCCCGGACGCCACTGTGTTTCAGGCGCTACAAATCATGGCCGAGCAGGATATCGGTGCGGTACTGGTCATGGATATGGGCGATGTGCTGGGTATTTTTTCCGAGCGTGACTACGCACGGCGCATCGTGTTGCAAGGCCGTACTTCGGCGGGTACCAAAGTGCGCGACATCATGACCAGCAAGGTGGTGTATGTGGGGCCACAGCAAAGCGTGGCGGAATGCATGGCGCTGATGACGGATAAACACTTTCGCCACTTGCCGGTGATGGAAGCCGGCCGCGTGATCGGCATGCTGTCCATTGGCGATCTGGTACGCGCCACCATCGAAGAGCAACAACTGGTGATAGAGCAACTGGTGAACTACATCCGCGCCTGAGTCTGGCGGGTTCATCGTGATAAAGGTTGGCCGCATACCCTGCGGCCAACCTTTTGTGCTTTAGGCGCCAGGCACAATCTGCCGCGCCAGTTGCAGCAGTGCAGGGGCAACCTGGTTGCGCATGGTGTCGGCGTCAAAGGCAAAGGCCGGGCCGCTGGCGTTCAGGCACAAGCTGCCCTGGCCGGGGGCGGGTGAGGGCAGGGCCACGCCCACGGCCATCACATCGCGTTCAAACTCGCCAAATGATTCGCTATAGCCGCGCTGCAACACCTGCTGGCGCGCCTGCTCCAGCTTGGCTTGCACCAGTGGCCAGTCTTTGCCGTAGCGGGCGGCCATATCGATGTCGGCCAGCTCGCGTTCGGTCGCACTCAGGCTGCTATAGCAGGCACGGCCGATGGCGGTGCTGGCCAGCGGCACACGCGAGCCAACGCTGAGCTGCACCGACACCCGTGCCTGGCTGCGGCAGGTTTCCAGGTACACGATATCGCTGCCATCACGCATGCCCAGGCTCACCGAAATGGTGTGCTTGAGCGCAAAGTCGCGCATCAGCGGGGCGGCCACGCGGCGGATGTCGTAGCTGCCCAGCACTGCCGAGCCCAGTGCCAGCACGGCCAGGCCCAGGCGGTAGTAGCCGCTGTCGGCATCTTGCGACAGATAGCCCAGCTTGGTCAGGGTGTAGGTCAGGCGCGATACCGTGGACTTGGGCAAGCCGGTGCGCTGCGCCAGTACCTGGTTTGACAGCGCCGATTCGCCGGGGCGAAACGCCGACAGCACGCGCAGGCCGCGTGCCAGCGCCTCGACAAACAGGCGGTCTTTGCTTTCGTCTTCCTGCGGGGTGAACGACATGGTGGAAATGCTCCTGGCTGAAGAGTGGCAAGAATAGTGCAGTGCGCGCCTTGCTCCCACAAAAAACTTTACATGCCCCGGCCGCCTTGCTAGTCTATTTTGCAATACAGAACTATATTCCGCAATGCGGAACAAAGTGCAAAGGAGAACTGCATGGCTGCTACCTCGAATCGCGCACCGTTCATCTGGGACGATGCCCTGCTGCTGAACGATCAGCTCACCGACGAAGAGCGCATGGTGCGCGAAACTGCTTACGCCTACTGTCAGGACCGCCTGATGCCGCGCGTGCTCACCGCCAACCGCGAAGAGCGCTTCGACCGCGACATCATGAGCGAGATGGGCGAGCTGGGCCTGCTGGGCTGCACTATCGACAGCCACGGCTGCGCCGGCCTGTCGCACGTGGCCTACGGCCTGATCGCCCGCGAAGTAGAGCGCGTGGATTCCGGCTACCGCTCCGCCATGTCGGTACAGAGCAGCCTGGTGATGCACCCGATCTGGGCCTACGGCACCGATGCACAAAAAGACAAATACCTGCCCAAGCTGGCCAGCGGCGAGTGGGTGGGTTGCTTTGGCCTGACCGAGCCGGATGCCGGCTCCGACCCGGCAGGCATGAAAACCCGTGCCCGCAAGGTGGATGGTGGTTATGTGCTGCACGGCAGCAAGATGTGGATTACCAACAGCCCGATCGCCGACGTATTTGTGGTGTGGGCCAAAGACGACGAAGGCGAGATCCGCGGCTTCGTGCTGGAAAAAGGCATGAAAGGCCTGTCCGCGCCCAAGATCGAAGGCAAGTTCTCGCTGCGCGCCTCCATCACCGGTGAAATCGTGATGGACAACGTAGAAGTAGGCGAAGACGCGCTGCTGCCGCACGTGAAAGGCCTGAAAGGCCCGTTCGGCTGCCTCAACAAAGCCCGCTACGGCATTGCCTGGGGCGCGATGGGCGCGGCCGAGTTCTGCTGGCACGGTGCCCGCCAGTACACACTGGACCGTAAACAGTTCAACCGCCCATTGGCCGCCACCCAGCTGGTACAGCTGAAGCTGGCCAATATGCAAACCGAAATCAGCCTAGCGCTGCAAGCCGCGCTGCGCGTGGGCCGCCTGATGGACGAAGGCCGTGCCGCGCCGGAAATGATCAGCCTGATCAAGCGCAACAACTGCGGCAAGGCACTGGACATTGCCCGTATCGCCCGCGACATGCACGGCGGCAACGGTATCAGCGACGAGTACCACATCATCCGTCACGTGATGAACCTCGAAGCCGTCAACACTTATGAAGGCACGCACGATGTGCATGCCCTGATTCTGGGCCGCGCCCAGACCGGTATTCAGGCATTTGCCTGATGTGATGTTCCGCCGGCGGGCTTCACCCCGGCGGGATGTTGGTTCCTGTCTGTCCTTGAGGCCCGGCTGCAATCCGGGCCTGTTTTTTTACAGGCAGCCCTACGTTACAGGAGACAAACATGTCAGGTGCACTGTCAGGTATCAAAGTGCTGGACCTTACCCGCGTACTGGCCGGGCCCTGGGCTGGCCAGCTGCTGGCCGATCTGGGTGCAGACGTCATCAAGGTAGAGCGCCCCGGTAGTGGCGACGACACCCGCCAGTGGGCGCCGCCCAGCCTGCCGGACGGCACGGCGGCCTACTACCTGGCGGCCAACCGCGGCAAACAATCACTCACCGTTGATATTACCCAGCCTGCCGGGCAGGAAATCGTGCGGCAGTTGGCCGCACAGGCCGACGTGCTACTGGAAAACTACAAGGTAGGCGGCCTCAAGAAGTACGGGCTGGACTACGACAGCCTGCGCGCCATCAACCCGCGGCTGGTGTACTGCGCCATCACTGGCTTTGGCCAGACCGGCCCCTACGCCCAGCTGCCGGGCTACGACTACATCGTGCAGGGTATGTCCGGCCTGATGAGCATCACCGGCCCCGCCGACGGCGAGCCGCACAAGGTAGGCGTGGCGGTCACCGACCTTTTTACCGGCCTGTATGCGGCCAACGCTATCCAGGCCGCGCTGCTGGCGCGCTACCGTACCGGCGAAGGGCAATATATTGATATGGCGCTCTTCGATTGCTCGCTCGCCATGCTGGCCAACGTCAACATGAACTGGCTGGTAGGGGGCGAAGTACCGCCACGGTTGGGTAATGCGCACCCCAATATCGTGCCCTACCAAGTGTTCCGCACCGCCGGCGACAGCCACTTCATTCTGGCCTGCGGCAACGACAAGCAGTTCCGCACCGTGTGCGAGCTCATCAGCCAGCCCGAGTTGGCCGCAGACCCGCGCTTTGCCACCAATCCGCAGCGCGTGCGTTACCGAGAGCTGCTGGTGCCGCAGCTGGCCGAGGCCTTTCTGGCGCGTGGTCGCGACGAATGGCTGAAGCTGCTTGATGCTGCCGGCGTGCCATGCGGCCCCATCAATACGGTAGACGAAGCCTTTGCCGACCCGCAAATACAACACCGGCAAATGGCGATTCACCTGCCCGACGCGGCCGGACAATCGGTACCGCAGGTAGCCTGCCCCATCAAAATGAGCGGCACCCCCCCGCAATACAAGGCTGCGCCGCCAAAACTGGGCGAGCACACCGATGCTGTATTGACATCGCTGGGTTACAGCGCTGAGGCGATAGCACAACTGAAAGCCAGTGCCACCGTTTAAACGCTTGTTTGATTTTGACGCGCAGCATCAATCATTGCATCATTGGGCAATCAAACCTCCCCCTGCGCAAAGGAGAAGCGGTGGAACGCGAATACATGGAATACGACGTAGTGGTTGTCGGCGGTGGCCCATCCGGCCTCAGCGCTGCCATTCGTCTCAAGCAGCTGGCGGCAGAAAAAGGCCAGGAAATCAGTGTCTGTCTGTTGGAAAAAGGCTCCGAAATCGGCGCGCACATCTTGTCCGGTGCGGTGCTGGAGCCCCGCACGCTGAACGAGCTGATTCCCGACTGGAAAGAAAAGGGCGCCCCGCTCAATACCCCGGCCAAGTCCGACCGCTTTCTCTACCTGACCGAAACCGAGTCCATCCAGCTGCCTACCCCGCCGCAGATGAACAACCACGGTAACTACATCATCAGCCTGGGCAACTTCTGCCGCTGGCTGGGTCAGCAGGCCGAAGAGCTGGGTGTGGAAATCTACCCGGGCTTTGCCGCGGCCGAAGTGCTGTACCACGCCGATGGTGCGGTAAAAGGCGTTGCCACAGGTAATGTTGGCACCGGCAAAACTGGCGAAGAAGAAGGCGAGCCAGGTATCGAGCTGTGGGCCAAACAAACCATTTTTGCCGAAGGCTGTCGTGGTTCCCTCACCAAGGGCCTGTTCGAGCGCTTCAAGCTGCGCGCCGAAGCCGACCCGCAAACCTACGGCATCGGTATTAAAGAGCTGTGGGAAGTAAAGCCCGAGCTGCACGAAGAGGGCAAGATCACCCATACCGCCGGCTGGCCAATGGATCAAAACACCTATGGCGGCTCTTTCCTCTATCACCTGGAAAACAACCAGGTTGTTGTGGGTTTTGTCGTAGGCCTGGATTACCAGAACCCCTATCTGTCGCCTTACGAAGAATTCCAGCGCTTCAAGACCCACCCGGCCATCAAAGGGGTGTTCGAAGGCGGCCGTCGCCTGTCCTACGGTGCGCGCGCCATCTCCGAAGGCGGCCTGCAGAGCATCCCCAAACTCACTTTTGCCGGTGGCGTACTGGTGGGTGATACCGCAGGCTTCCTCAACGTACCCAAAATCAAGGGTACCCACACGGCCATGAAGTCCGGCATGTTGGCTGCAGAAGCGGTCTTTGGCGTGTTGGCAGCAAACCCGGAAGCACAAGGCGCCGAAGCCGTGGCCTATACCCAGGCCTTCAAGCAAAGCTGGCTGTACGACGAGCTGCACAGCGTGCGCAACATCCGCCCGTCCTTCCGCTGGGGTCTGTGGCCAGCCATGATCTACTCGGCCATCGATACCTATCTGTTCCGCGGCAAGGCACCGTGGACGCTGCGTCATCAGCACCACGACCACGAATGCCTCAAGCGCAAAGACGAGTGCAGCCCCATCAGCTATCCGAAGCCGGATGGTGTGCTCACCTTCGACCGCCTGTCGTCGGTATTTATCTCCAACACCAACCACAGCGAAGACCAGCCGCCGCACCTCAAGCTCAAAGATGCCTCCGTGCCGATCCGCATTAACCTGGCACAGTACGATGCACCCGAGCAGCGCTACTGCCCGGCAGGCGTATACGAGATCGTTGGCCGCGAAGAAGGTAAGCCGCAGCTGCAGATCAATGCGCAAAACTGCGTGCACTGCAAAACCTGTGACATCAAAGACCCTACCCAGAACATCAACTGGGCCACGCCAGAAGGCGGTGGCGGTCCGAATTACCCCAATATGTAAGAACACAGCCCGGCGCGAGCCGGGCTTTTTCGTTCCTGTGTGAAGAGTTGGCCGCCTGCGGCCAACTTTTTTGCTTTTGTGTGCCGTTGCAAATCAACACCTTAAGCAAATACTTGCAGTTTATTGCGGTGCAAGTGTTGACGGGTGTGGTCTGGGTGGGTATAGTTCGCCTCCTCAGCTGACGACGCAAACGAAACAAGCCAGTCAGCACCGCTCTTTAACAGACCAAATAACCGATAGGTGTAAGTGTCTGGCTAAGCCAAATACTTGCACTGCAAAGATT